>NZ_CP054839.1:610659-915988 GCF_018141105.1 Saccharopolyspora erythraea
GTAGTCGGTGTCGAGGGTGTCGCGGGACACCACGGAGTAGAAGTGCGCCTGCTTGCGTTCGGCCTTCGGGCGCAGCAGCCGCCCGAGCCGCTGCGCCTCCTCCTGCCGCGAGCCGAAGGTGCCCGACACCTGCACGGCGACCGACGCCTCGGGAAGGTCGATCGAGAAGTTGGCGACCTTGGAGACCACCAGCCGGTTGATCTCGCCGCGTCGGAACGCGTCGAAGAGCGCCTCGCGCTCCTTGTTCTTGGTCGAGCCCTCGACGATCGGGGCTTCCAGCGCCTCGCCCAGCTCGTGGAGCTGCTCCAGGTAGGCGCCGATGACCAGGGCGGGCTCGCCGGGGTGCTGGTCGAGGATGGCCTTGACGACCGGCGCCTTGGTGCGGGCGGTCGAGCAGACCTTGTAGCGCTCCTCGGCCTCGGAGGTCGCGTACCGCAGCCGCTCGTCGTCGGTCAGGGTGACCCGCACCTCGACGCACTCGGCGGGGGCGATCCAGCCCTGCGCCTCGATGTCCTTCCACGGCGCGTCGTAGCGCTTCGGGCCGATCAGCGAGAACACGTCACCCTCGCGGCCGTCCTCGCGCACCAGCGTCGCGGTCAGGCCCAGCCTGCGCCGGGACTGCAGGTCGGCGGTCATCCGGAAGACCGGCGCGGGCAGCAGGTGCACCTCGTCGTAGACCACCAGACCCCAGTCCCGGGAGTCGAACAGCTCCAGGTGCTTGTACTCGCCCTTGGACTTGCGGGTGATCACCTGGTAGGTGGCGATGGTGACAGGGCGGATCTCCTTCTTCTCCCCGGAGTACTCGCCGATCTCCTCCTCGGTGAGCGAGGTGCGCTCCACCAGCTCCCGCTTCCACTGCCTGCCTGCCACGGTGTTGGTGACCAGGATCAGCGTGGTGGCCTCCGCCTCGGCCATCGCGGCGGCGCCGACCAGCGTCTTGCCCGCGCCGCAGGGCAGCACGACGACGCCGGAGCCCCCGGCCCAGAACGCCTGCACGGCCTGGCGCTGGTAGTCGCGCAGCGCCCAGCCGTCCTCGGCCAGCGAGATCGGGTGCGCCTCGCCGTCGACGTATCCGGCGAGGTCTTCGGCCGGCCAGCCGATCTTGAGCAGCAGTTGCTTGAGGCGCCCGCGCTCGCTGGGGTGCACGACGACGGTGTCGTCGTCGATGCGGGCGCCGAGCATCGGCTGGATCTTCTTGTTCCGCAGGACCTCCTCCAGCACGGCCCGGTCCAGCGAGACCAGCACCAGCCCGTGCGCGGGGTCGTTGGTGAGCTGAAGCCGCCCGAAGCGGCCCATCGTCTCGACGATGTCGACCAGCAGCGGCTGCGGCACCGGGTAGCGGGAGTGGCGCACCAAGGCGTCGACGACCTGCTCGGCGTCGTGCCCGGCCGCCCGGGCGTTCCACAGCGCGAGCGGCGTGATGCGGTAGGTGTGCACGTGCTCGGGGGCGCGTTCGAGCTCGGCGAACGGTGCGATCGCGATGCGGGCCTCGTCGGCCTGCGCGTGCTCGACCTCGAGCAGCAGTGTCTTGTCGGACTGGACGATCAGGGGGCCGTCGGTCACGGCGCGCACTCCTCGGCGCTCGGGGGTGTCGGTTTTCGCAGGTGATCGGCAGTGCCGGGGTCAACAGCGGGACCGCCGCCCAGTATTCCACCGTCCGGCTCGGGCCCGGTCGGGGAGCGGTGGTGAAGGCCACAGGACGGGGTGCAGCGGTCCATGTGCGCTTGTCACGCGACACCGACGAGAGTACTTCCACCAACGGCAGCATGACGCCTGCGAGGCCCTCTGTGAGGCACGTGGCTGGTCCGTCGCAGCGGTCGAGGAAGACATCCTCCAAGCTTCAGCCGATACTCGCGCGGCTCGACGACATCGACGTCATCGATTTCTTCAAGATCGACAGGCTGGTGCGGTCGACGGTTGATTTCGCCGAGATCATGGCTCGGGCGGAGGCCAAGAACGTCGCGCTCGCGTCGACTCGCAGCAGTGGTGCACGATCCGTACAGGTTGTTTCCGGTCAGTGCTCGGCATTGATGATCAGCGGCAGTCCGGCGCGGTGACGTACGTGCTCGGCGAGCTTGTCGAGGGTGTTCGCCAATTCCTCGGACTGCTGGGGGCTGTAGCGATCGCCGGGGATGTCGTGCGCGGCATCGTCCAAGAGCCACTGCGCCTGGCGTAGTACCACGACCAAGGCGCGATCCTCGGGCGTCATGCGGCGGTCTCCGTGTGCGAATTGGTAGCCGAGTGCGCCCGTGCCGTTTTCCTGGCCGTTCGCCTGCCGCCGAGCAGTCGAGTTACGAGGCCCTGTCGGCTGCGGGTGGCGGGTCGATTGGGATTGCGCAGCATGCGTATTGCTCGGGCGTATGCGAGGCATCGTGCGCAGGTTGGGCCATCGGGTGAAGTCAGAGAGGTGACGGTGACGACGTAGCCGCAGGACGCCATGTAGATGCCTTTCCTGCTAGCGATTCCGGCGGCTACAGCTTCGTCGGTTACCAGGTGGGCGAGTCCGTCGACCTGGTCTGTATACGGGGACAGGCGAATCGAGGTCATGGTGCGCGTCCTGGACTGGCTCAGGTGCGAATATCGAGCGTGAAACCGGCAGGAATTCCTAGGCGTGGCAACGGTTCTAGGTTGACTCGGTACATCCGGCGGTGTCCGGTGAAGGCCCGCCGGTCGTGTAGCCATCGACGGTTGTTCAAGATGTAGCCGTGCCCGGTGTCGAGGGTGAATGTCATGGCGTGGCGGTCGAGCGAGTTGCGGAGCGCGGGCAGCCATCGTGTGACTTCCGGGGCGAACTGAGCGAGTTCGTCCAAGCGAAGCCGAAGTGCAACGAGCGCATCAGCAGACCGTTCGAACACGGCACCGAGATGTCCGGCGGCCCCGCCGAACAGAGCGGATCGTGGCTGTGAGAGTGCGTGCACAGCTTCGGGTTCAGTCTCGGCAAGATCGGCGTGAACCGCTTGGCCATCGATCGCGATGCACTCCCCGCCTGTAGCCGCTGGCTGCCTGCACGCCATCAAGAGCAGGCTGGGTGGATTGGGGACGCCTGATCGATCCGTATGCGGGTTCAAGGCGTCGGTGCTGAACCCGGCGAATCCCGACCGATGCCCGACCTTGCCGAGGTTGGCGATCGTGGTCACGCCATCGGCAGTGCTGTCCCGGTGCTGCGTGATGGTGCCGAGAGATCGCGCGAGGTCGAGCAGACTTGCCTGGTCATGGACACCTTCGATGAGCGCGATTCCATCCGCCGCGAGCTTCGTGACGAGTGTCGAATGCCCGTCACTGGTGGTGATGTCGATTCGATGCGTTTCGACCGCTGACGAAGTGGGGAGCATTGCGGTACCTCCGGAAATCTCGGTCAGGTGCCTTCCAGCTCAGCCCGTCTCGTTGACCGCGTCCACTGACAGATTGTCACCACGTGTCACCTCATCGACGCAGCTAGCTGCTGTCGGTGCGGTGCTACGTTGCCGATGGACCGTCCGCTACCGATCCAGCTCGGAGGCTGCCCAGATGACCACGCCCGGCTACGTGCCGCGCAGCTACTCGATCTCGATCAAGGGCGTCGTCGTCCGTGACGGGGCGGTGCTGCTGCTGAAGAACGAGCGCGAGGAATGGGAGCTGCCGGGCGGTCGAATCGAGCTGGACGAGACCCCGGAGGAGTGCGTAGCCCGCGAGATCACCGAAGAGACGTCGTGGCCGGTGACGACCGGGCCGATTCTCGACTCGTGGATGTACTACATCGACGATGCCGAGAAACACGTCTTCATCGTGACCTACGGCTGCTACGCGGACACCGACGCCGAACCGGCTTTGTCTCACGAGCACAAGGAAATCGGCCTGTTCCCTGAATCCGTGATCGCTGATCTGAACATGCCCGAGGGCTACAAGCGCTCGATCGCTACCTGGTTCGCTCGACTGCGGGCAGCGGAGTCCGAACTCGTGAGGTGAGCGAGTATGGCCAGTCGCCGATGTGAGGCGTGCGGTGTCGAGCTTGGCCGTTACGCGGTCGAGTCGGTGTGTCCGACATGCCACGCAACCGCGAACGCACCGACACCGGTCCTGCCAGCCGCACGGCTTGCACCCGCCGTGTGGATGTGGTCGGCACCTGAAGCGAGCATCGCTCTTGCCACGCGGGACCTCGCGACGATCCTGCGCGTCTATCGGCGGTTGAACCGGCTCAGTCAGGAGAAGCTCGCAGCCACCCTCGGGTACGACAAGACATACATCTCGATGATCGAGACCGGCCGCCGAACGATCAGCGACGTCGCGACCCGCAGGCAGATAACGCGCGCGCTTGGGCTACCCGCGCACGCACTCGGGGTGACCGACGCCGACGATGCCGACTTCGCCGCGATGCTCCAGTTCGGCGATTCGACCGTTCGTCTCGCCGAGATCGCCCGCCAGTCCGGGCGTGCGGTCGACGCTGTCAACGAGCTGTGGCCGCTGGTCGCCCGGCTCGAAGCCCGCGCCGTCGAAGGGCACATCGAACGAGACAGCCTCGCACTACTCGGACAGGCGCGGGTCGCACTCGGCGTCTCGCTCGGCACTGTGCTGCCCGAGGAGAGACTCACCGCCGCTGCACGTTGGACGGGAAAGGCGCTGATCGTCGCTCAGAGGCTCGGAGACCGCACTTTCCTCGCTCACACACTTCGGATGCACGGCAACGAACTACGCAAGGCCGGACACGTCCCGGCGGCCGTTGCCCGGCTCGAACAGGCCACCGAGCTAGCCGACGACTCGACCGGGCGAGGAACTGCTCTTGCTCTGCTGTCCCGTGCCGCCGGTGAACTCGGTGACGGTGACCGGTTCGACCAGGCAATTTCGGGCTACCGGGATCTCCTCGATCAGCACCCCGGGAGCGGGCTGCTGTTCAATCCGTTCACGTTCCGCGAGATCGAACTACGTGGCCTCGTCGCGACCGGACGCGCCCGCGAAGCGGTCCGGATCATCGATACACCCCAAGTGGACGCCATACCGGCCGCGCCGCAGTGGCACATCATCGAACGCGTCACCTCGGGCCGTGTCCTGGTGGAGGCGGGCGACCGCCAGGGTGCAGCGGAGGCGTTCCGGACTGCCCTGCGCGCTGCCGAGGGGCACCGACTGCCCCACCAGATTCAGCGCGCCATCAGGGCCGCTGAGTCCGGGAATCTTCACGGCGTCGCGGCCGAGGGCACAGCAGCCCTCCAACGTCTCCGCGATCTCCTCGGACCGCCCGCAATCAGTGCCTGATCATCGGGGTGTGCCGTACTATGTGCTTCGGCCTTGATCGTTTGGACGATCAGGGGGCCGTCGGTCACGGGCGCGCACTCCTCGGCGCTCGGGGGTGTCGGTTTTCGCAGGTGATCGGCAGTGCCGGGGTCAACAGCGGGACCGCCGCCCAGTATTCCACCGTCCGGCTCGGGCCCGGTCGGGGAGCGGGTCATCGACGGTTCTTCTCACGGGTCTTCGATGAGCGGATCACGGCTTCGGGCGGAACACCCGCTTCCGCGAGCAGGACGTGGCGGCACTGCTCGCACGACCTGAACGTGATCCAGTCCATCTCCGAGGGCTGCGCCAGCGGGACAGCACGCCCGCATACCGCCTCGGCGGCCGGTTGGCCTTCCCAGCGCCTGCCTCTGAACGCGTGGCGGAGGCCGCCCTTGTCGTCGGGCACCGGCTGCCAGTAGTGCCGCTCCATCACGCCACGCCTCCTCAAATCAGACAGTTAGGCCAAGCGGGCCAACAATAAGGCCAATCAGGCCCAAGAGGCCAAGCAGGCAGCACAGGACACCGCGCAGCCATACGTTCGTGTCATGGGGAAGCGGCTGCTGTCATCAGGCGAGTTGGCGAGCGAGCTCGGCATCTCGCGCCGCTCGGTCAGCCGCTACGCCGACGAGGGCCTGATCTCGGTCGCGCTGGTGACGCCCGGCGGTCGGTACAAGTTCGACCTCGACGTCGTGCGCGACGAGCTTCGCAAGCTGGCGGAAGAACGCCGGAACGACCGGCCGTAGGCCGTGGCCTAAAGCCCCTCGATGACCGCGCCGCCGTGCTCGGCGAGGTCTCGGATCTGCTCGCCGCCGGTGCCCAGTCCGATCAGGAAACTGCCGTCGCGGGCGGCGATGCTCCGGAGGACGACGCGCTTCGGGGTGGCGCCCTGCCCAACGAGGACGGAGTCCGGTCGCTCGGTGATCTCCACCTCCGGCCACGGGTACGCGCGCTGCCGCACGACGACACCGCCGTCGAAGCAGTGCAGCCGGGGCCGTGCGGCGTAAGAGCGCCGTTCCCGCAGGACCGCCCGGACGGCGACGGCCGCCACGAGCGCCACCAGGGCGGCCCCGAGCACGGTTCCGCCTGTGGTCTCCGCGGCGATGAGCACCCAGACGCCAACCCCGAGCACGATCGTCCACATCATCGGCCGCAGCGTCGAGCCCTGGCTGCCCCTCGCTTCGGAGCCCTCGACCGTCGTGAGCACATGGCTGCCGAAGCCGTTCTCGGCCGCCAGTTCCGCGACCTCTCCCGGTACCCGCATCGCGCCCTCCCCGCCCCACCCGCACCCCTGGCCTGACCACGGTATCCACGGAAAGTGGAGAAGGGATCACGTTCGGTGGCCGAAGTTTCCGGGTCTGGCCGGAAAGGACTTCCTGCACATTCCGATCTGGTTCGTATATGTCGGATCCGACCACATCGGGACGGGCCGCTCGGCTAGGTTGCTCTTCGGTCATCACGTAGGAGGAACAGGTGAGCTACCCGCCGCAGCCAGGACAGTACGGCCCGCAGCAGGGGTGGGGACCGCAGCAGCCCCCGCAGGACGGGTCGCAGGACTTCTGGCGCCAGGTGGCCGGTGGCACCGGCGGGCCGCAGCCGCCCTACCCGCCGCAGCCGCCGAAGAAGAGCAACACCGGCCTGATCATCGGCCTGGCCGCCGGTGGCGCGGCGCTGGTCCTCGTGGTCGTCGTGATCCTGGTGTTCGCGCTCAGCGGTGGCAGGGACGACAACCAGGCCGGCGGTGAGACCGGGGGCGGCACCTCGCCGACGACGTCGAAGACCCGGCCCACCACGACCTCCAGCGAGACCGGCTCGGGCATCGAGGTGGGCGACTGCGTCGCGCTGTCCGGCCAGTCCGGCGGTTCGCTCACCGAGGAACCCTGCGGCAGCGCCGACTCCGACTACGAGATCGTCGAGGTCAGGAGCGGTGAGGACAAGAACGGCTGCCCGGACAACTACAGCAACACCTACAGCGGCGACACCTACTGCATGGTCCTCGACGTCGAGGTCGGCGACTGCCTGACCGGCTACAGCGAGGACGACTCGATGCTGCCGCTGAAGGAGGAGTGCGCTTCCCCGGCCGCGGTGGACCAGGTGACCAAGGTCGACACCAACCCGACCGCCGAGCAGGTGTGCAAGCCCGAGGAGGGCTGGTACTCCTTCCAGGACCCGCCGTTCACGGCCTGCTTCGCCGACAAGAAGCCCGCCTGACGGCAGCAAGCCCGCCTGACGGCAGACGGGCTGGACATCGGCCGGTTGTGCCCGTGTGACACCGGCCGGTACCGCCCGCTGCCCATCGGCCCGTTCTGCCCTGGCACGAGAAGGACGCCTGGTGGCGGCGGTTGCGTCAATTCCCCTCCGCCGGTTCAGCCGCTCGGCTAAGTTCCTCCGTCGGTCGAAGATCGCGTGAGAGGTAGTCGTGACGTATCCACCGCAGCAGCAGGGGCCGTACGGTCAGCCCGGCCAGCCCCAGGGGTATCCGCAGCAGCCCGGGTTCCCGCAGTCCGGGCCGCAAGCCGTGCCGGGGCAGGCGTGGGGAGCGCCCCAGTTCGGCCAGGCCGGCGCCGGATACCCGCCCCCGCCGGGCCAGGTCCCACCGGGCCAGGTCCCACCGGGCCAGGTGCCGCCCGGCCAGGTGCCGCCCGGCCAGGTCCCGCCGGGCCAGGTCCCGCCGCAGGGCCAGGGGTTCGGCCCGCCGCCGGTGCCGCCCCAGCCGTCCAAGGGCGGCGGTGGCGCGATCGCGGCGAAGATCATCAGCGCGGTGGTGGCCGTCGCCGTGCTCGGCCTGGTCGTGCTGGGCATCAACATGGTCAGCGGCAGCGGTGCCCCCGAGGCCGGTGAGTGCCTCAACCTCACCAACAACAGCACCGTCAACCCCGACTGGGAGGTCGCGCCCTGCGGTTCGGCGGACTCCGACTTCGTGATCGCCAAGCAGCTCGGCGGTTCCGACTCGTGCGGGGAGGAGTTCTCCGAGGTCAGCAAGAGCGGGCGCCGCACCAGCGGCTACACGTTGTGCCTGGTCCCCGACGTCAAGGCCGGCGACTGCATGAACATCCCGCAGTACCTGGGCCTGGAGGAGAAGGTCGCCTGCGGTGACGCTGACGCGAACATGGAGGTCCTCTCCGTCGAGAACAGCACGGCGGGCGAGTCCGCGTGCGACTACGACCAGGAGTTCCAGTACATCGTCTACAACGAGCCCGCCCCGGGCCGGACGATCTGCATGAAGCAGGTCTGATGCTTGCGTGAGCAAGCTAATGTGGAGGTCAGGGCCCCTCGTGTGATGTCGTGGTGCGCGGTCTCGCCGCAGCCGGCGGGACCGCTACGAACGGGGAGGGCAAGCATGCCGGAGGAAACCTCGACGGTCCGCGACATCACCAGGGGGCTGCTCCGGCGCCTCGGGCTCACGACGGTGTTCGGCAACCCCGGCACCACCGAGGTGCCCTTCCTCACCGACTGGCCCGACGACTTCCGCTACGTGCTCGGCCTGCAGGAGTCCGCCGTGGTCGCGATGGCCGACGGCTACGCGCAGGCCCGCCGCGAGCCGGTGCTGGTCAACCTGCACTCGGCCGGTGGTGTGGGGCACGCGCTGGGCTCGGTGTTCACCGCCTACCGCAACCGCACGCCGATGATCGTCACCGCTGGGCAGCAGACCCGCTCGCTGATGTTCGGCGAGCCCTTCCTCGGCGCCACCGACGCCGCCTCGTTCCCGCAGCCCTACGTGAAGTGGAGCTACGAGCCTGCCAGGGCCGCCGACGTGCCCGCCGCGCTGATGCGTGCCTACCAGATCGCGACGCAGCCGCCGTACGGTCCGGTCTTCGTCTCCATCCCCGCCGACGACTGGGACCAGCCCGGCGTCGAGGTGGCCGACCGCCCGCGCACCCGTGGCTTCGCCGCCGACCCCGATGCCGTGGCCGAGCTCGCCGAGGCGCTGAACTCCTGCGAACGCCCGGCGTTCGTCGTGGGGCCTGCCGTCGACGGTGACGGCGTGGTCGACGAGATGGTCCGCCTGGCGGAGAAGGCGCGGGCCGAGGTGTGGGTGAGCCCGATGTCCCCGCGCTGCTCGTTCCCCGAGGACCACCCCGGCTTCGCCGGTTTCCTGCACCCCGAGCGCAAGGCGCTCAGCAAGGAGCTCGCCGCCTACGACCTGGTTGTGGTGTGGGGAGCTCCCGCGTTCACCTACCACGTCTACCGGGGCGAGTCCGATGTGGAGCTGCCCGAGATGTTCGTGGTGCACGACGATCCCGACGTGCTGGCCCGCGCGGCCCGGGGCCGGGGCGTGCTGGGCACGCTGGCGCACTCGGTCCGGCAGGTGTCGGCGCTGGTCGGCCAGTCCGGCCGGGCGGAGCCGCGGGGCTGCGAGCGTCCGGCCAAGCCTGCGCCGTCCACGCCGATGACCGCGGCCTACGTCTTCGACACGATCAGCTCGGCGCTGCCCGACGACGCGGCGGTGGTGGAGGAGACCCCGAGCCACCGCAACGACCTGCACGACTACTTCCCGATCCGGTCCACCGACGGCGGTTTCTTCACCTGCGCCTCGGGTGCGCTGGGCTACGGCATCGGCGCCGCCGTGGGCGTGGCGATGGCCGACCAGTCGCGGCGGACCGTGGCGGTGCTCGGCGACGGCTCCAGCATGTACGGGGTGCAGGCGCTGTGGACCGCGGCGCGCGAGCAGACCCCGGTGACGTTCGTGATCATGGACAACTCCCGCTACGCCGCGGTCGCGGTGCTCGGCGAGGCGGCAGGGGGCAGCAAGCTGCCCGGTGTCGAGCTCGGCGGCATCGACTTCGTCGGCCTGGCAGGCAGCCTCGGCGTCCCGGCGAAGCCGGTGAACACACCCGAGGAGCTCGACGCGGCGCTCGGCGAGGAGTTCGCCACCATGGCCGGGCCGTCGCTCCTGCACGTGAAGGTCGACCCGGGGCAGCGCTACCTGTACTGAGCCGCACCGCCGATGTCCGCTCACCGGCGTGTTCCGAGGAGCGGCCAGGTAGCCAGGCGGCCACTTCGTCGAACCTCTCCAACCTCCGGGCGCAACTTCGGGCCATGTCCGGACGCACCAGGGCAGCCTCTTCCCCGCCACGGGATCGCGTGCAGCGGACGAGCAGCGCTGCACATGTCATCGGCGCAAGGCTCCCGGCCGAATGGCCATGACCGCATCCGCCGATAGGCCATGCGCTGCCGGGCGCCTTGTCCGCCAGGCCGATGCGCATGGAGGCGCGCTACCGACATTCTTGCCGGCAGCGACACCGCCGCCGGCACGAAGAGCAATGCAGGTGCCCTACTCGCGAGTCGGGCCTTGACGTGCGTAGCGCCGGTGTTTCGAGGCCGAGCGAGTTCACCTCGGCCGGCTGGGACATCCAGCGCGAACCGTCCACGACTGGCAACTCATGCGCCAGAAGGGAAAACAACGCATGGCAACGGCTACCGCGCCAACCGTGAGGACTGCGTTCCCGCGGTCCAGTTCGGGTCCGCGCATCGGCCAGCTCGACGCGCTGCGCGGGTTGGCACTCGGCGGGATCCTGCTGGTCAACATCGGCCAGATCATGCACATGTCCGGCATCGTCGACCTCCGCAAGCTCCCCATTCCGCACGTCCTGGACATGACCGCGCACCAACGGTTCTTCCCGCTGTTCGCGTTGCTGTTCGGGGTCGGCTTCGGCATCTTCCTGCAGCGTGCGGGGGCCAAGGCGCAGCGGCCCAGGCTGCTGCTGTTGCGCCGCCTGGCCGCGCTCGCCGTACTCGGTGCTCTGCACCACTTGTTGCAGCCAGGTGAGGCGCTGCTGCCGTATGCGCTGTTCGGCATCGTGGTGCTGCTGCCGCTGAGCTGGGTACCGCGCTGGATCAACCTGGCGATCGGACTGACCATGACCGTGGTGCTGACGGTGCTGTTCGGCGGTGGTCTCCTCCTGGTGCCGGGCCTGCTGGTGACGGGTTTCGCACTGGCCCAGCTGGGTCTTCCGGACGCACTCGACCGGCTCGGCCCGCACCTGCTGACCGCGTTCGTGGTCGCGGCCGCGGGTTCGGTGGCCGCTTTGATCTGGCAGGAACAGGACCCCCTGAGCGCCGGCTTCACCCCGTCCTCGGCTGTGGCCGGGTTGACCATGGCGGTTGCCTACGCCACCGGGCTTCTGCTGGTCCTGCGCACCCCGGTCGGCCGATGGCTGGCTCCCACCCTGGAGGCACTCGGGCGGATGGCGCTCACCAACTACATCACGGCGACCCTGCTCATCGTCTCCTTCGGCGCCGCGCTCGGACTGGAGGATTCGACCGCCTGGCCGACCATGCTCGGTTTCGCCGCGGCGATCCTGGTCGTGCAGGCGCTGTGGAGCCGGTGGTGGCTGGCCCGCTTCCGGTACGGGCCCCTTGAATGGGCCTGGCGCTGCGTCACCTGGTGGCGTCGCTTCGACCTGCGCTGACCAGACCCGTGAGTCTTCGGGACGCCACGGCGCTCCGAAGACTCACGGGTGCTGCGCGGGCGAGGGCACTTCGAGTTGCGGCCGGTCAATTCCGGGCGGTCTCGCGGGACTCCGCCCGCTCGGCCTCCGCCCAGCGGTCGGCCGCGGCGCGGTCCGCCGCCGCGGTGCGTCCGTCCGCAGTGGACGCCGTCTGCGGGCTGCGCACCTGGAGCAGCCGCGCAACCTCGCTCCGCAGGTGGACGAAGGTGTCGGACTCGCGGGTGGTGATCTGGTCGCGCTCGCTGCCGAGGTCGACCGGGATGTCGGCCACGATCGAGGCGGGCGACTTCGACAGCACGAACACCCGGTCGGCGAGGTAGATGCTCTCGTCGATGTCGTGGGTGACCAGCAGGACCGTGCTGTCGAACTGCCTGCGCACCCGCAGCAGCAGGTCCTCCAGCTCGAAGCGGGTCTGCGCGTCCACCGAGGCGAACGGCTCGTCCATGAGCAGCAGCGCCGGGCGGCACGCCAGCGCGCGGGCGATCGACACCCGCTGCTGCATGCCGCCGGAGAGCTGCCACGGGTACTTGCGGGCCGAGCCGGACAGGCCGACCCACTCCAGCACCTCGTCGGCCCGCTCGTGGCGCTGCGCCTTGCTCAGTCCCCTGGAACGCAGCGGGAACTCGACGTTGGCGCGCACCGACAGCCACGGGAACAGCGAGCGGCTGTAGTCCTGGAACACGACGGCGAGGTCTGACGGCACGCCCTGAACCAGGTCGCCATGCAGGCGCACCTCGCCGCTGCTCGGCGTGAGCAGGCCGGAGATCGCACGCAGCAGGGTGGACTTGCCGCAGCCGGAGGGACCGACGATGCACGCCAGCTCGCCCGCCTCGACCTTGAACGACAGCTCGTCGATGGCGAGGTTCGCACCGGCGCCCGTTCCGTAGCGGTGTCCGACGCCGGAGACGTCCAGCATGGTCACCATGTCAACCTCCTACCTTCGCCGTCTGCGAGGGTTGCCAGTTCAGCACCTTGCGTTCCACCGCCAGGAGCACCGTGTTGAGGGCGTAGCCGAGGACGCCGAGCAGGACGATGCCCGTCCACATCCCGGGCAGGTCGAACTGCTGCTGGCTGTTCACCAGCTGGTAGCCGATGCCGTTGGTGGAGCCGACCAGCTCGGAGACGACCATCAGCACCAGGGCCAGCGACAGGCTCACGCGCAGCCCGGCGAAGATCTTGGGCATCGCGGCGGGAAGCACCACCCCGAAAACCCACTGCACGGGGGGAATCCGGAACGACCGCGCGGTGTCCACCTTGACCTGGTCCACCGAGCGGACACCGTCCACGGTGTTCAGCAGGATCGGCCACACCACGCCGAAGACGATCACGGTGATCTGCATGGAGGTGCCGATGCCCAGCAGCACCATGAAGACCGGCACCAGCACCGGCGGGGGGATGGCCCGGACGAAGGCGAACAGCGGGCCGAAGTAGTCCATCGCCGTCCGGGACCTGCCGAGCGCGGTGCCGAGGCCGACCCCGACCACCACCGCGATCAGCCAGCCCGCCGCGATGCGCCCGATGCTGGCGAGCAGGTCGGAGAAGACCACGTCGCTGAGGAACAGCGAGGACGCCGGGCCGGAGAACCAGTTCACCGCGGCCGTCGCCACGATCTCGCTGGGAGGCGGGAAGAACGGGCTGCCCGCGAGCCTGGTGACCAGCTCCCAGACCAGCACGGCGCCGACGAACACCACCCAGCGGTGCAGGAAACCGCGCACCTGGCTCATGACGCCTCCTGTGTCCTGCGGCGCGCCCGGCTCATGACGCCTGCTCTGTCCTGCGGGGCACCCGCACCCGGTCGGCTTTCATGAGCGGAGAGGCCAGTGTCGCTCATGACGCCTCCTGTCCGACGATGCTCCAGCGCAGCCCGCGCTTGTGCACCGCCTCGAGCGCCTCGTTGACCGCGAAGCCGATGACCCCGGCGACCAGCGTGCCCGCCAGCACCAGGTCCATCCGGCCCGCGCCGGTGCTCGCGTCCAGCACGAAGCTGCCAAGCCCGCTGGTGCCTCCGGCCAGGAACTCGGTGCTGACCACGAGGATCAGCGCCACCGCGGCCGACATCCGCACACCGGTGAGCACGAACGGCGCCGAGTTCGGCAGCGCCACGGTGAACAGCACCCGTGCCCGGCCCAGGCCGAACGAGCGGGCCGTCTCCACCATGACGGGGTCGATCTCGTCGAGCGCGTAGATGGTGTTGAACAGGATCGGCCACACCGACGCGTAGACGGCGAGCGCGATCTTGGTGTCGGGGCCGCTGCCGATCAGCACCAGCGCCAGCGGGATCAGCGCCACCGACGGGATGGGGCGCAGGAACTCGATGATCGCCCTGGTAGCCACCCGCACCGCCGGGACGCTGCCGAGCAACAGGCCGGCGGGCACCGCGATGGCGATCGAGATGCCCAGTGCGATGGCCCACGCCAGCACGCTGGCGATCACGTCGAGCAGGAACATCTGATCGCCGAGCAGTTCGCCGAAGCGCACCAGCACCAACGACGGCGGCGGCAGGTACTGCTGGGGGACCGGGCCGAGGCGGCTGAACGCCTCCCACACCGCGAAGAAGCCGAGCAGGCCCGCGAGCCCGCGAATCACTCGTGCCATGTCAGTTCTGCGGAGGGGTGGCGATCATGGCCTTGACGTCGACGTCCTTCTGGATGTAGCCGAACTCGCGCATCAGCCGCGGCACGCGCTCCAGGCGGGTCGCGTCGACGCGGGTGTGCATGTTGAGCAGGCCCATCACCGCGGCGGTCTCGGCGTCGACCTTGGCGAACTGCGGCAGCAGCGGCTCGATCTTGCTGCGGTCCTGTGCCTCGTCGGTGGCCGCCTGCATGGCGCGGTGGAAGGCCGCGACGGTGTTGGGGTTCTGGTCGGCGAAGTTCGCGGTGGAGACGTAGCCGCCGAGCGGGATGTCCTGCAGCGGACCGGTGGCGGCGTCGACGACCGGCACGGCCTTGGTGTCGCGCGCGGCGAGGGTGAGGAACGGCTCGACGAGGAAGGCCGCGTCGACGTGGCCCTGGCGCAGCTGCTCGGGCATGTTGGGGAAGCCGATCGGGGCCCACTCGACCCGGCTGAAGTCCACGCCGTGCGCGCGCATCGTGGCCTGCACCATCAGCTGGGAGATGGTGCCCATGCCGCTGATGGCGATCTTCTTGCCCGCGAGGTCGGCGGCGGTGCGCACCGGGGAACCCGGAGCTGTCATGATCATGATCGTGTTGGGGGTGGCCGACGCGCAGTCGGCGACGATCTTGAGCTGGGAGACCCCGCTGGCCTGGGCGGCGAAGATCGGCACGTAGGAGCTGAAGGTGATGTCGTAGTCACCGCCGATGGCGGCGTTGAGCGCGGAGGCGCCGTCCTTCGCGGTGACGATCTCGACGGTGAGGCCCTCGCGCTGGAAGTGGCCGTTCTTCACGGCCAGGTGCAGGGGAGCGATCTCGCTCGTCGCCAGCGCGCCGACCTTGAGGTTGGCCTTCTCCAGCCCGCCGGGACCGCCCTGCTGGGCGTTCTCGGAGCCGCCGAGGAGCCCGCAACCGCTGGTGCCCATCAGTGCACCGGCCGTCACCACGCCGCCTGCCAGCTTCAGTAGGTTTCTGCGTGGGATCCCTCCACCGGGGAACGGGCTCATGAAGTCCTCCTTGCATCGGGTGCGGCGTGGGGGTTCTCGGGCCGGCCGCCGACGGTTCGCGGGAACGGCGGGACGGCCTGCGTCCAGATGCACCTCATGCGCGCGGGCGACGCGACGGCACTCGTGCCGCGCGGGGATGGGCCAGGAGCCGGCGGGCGACCGGACTGCTGCCGGCGGTCGTCAGCCGGCGCGTGCGGAGCGGTGCCGCTGCGGGGCGGCGGACCATCGCTTCTCCAACGGGCCTGGCGGGGCGGGGTGCAGGGCAACTGTAGAAGGTTGGACCACTTGCGACAACCAGCAGTCACCAGGACCTTGTCACATAGGCACGAGGTGAGGCTTATGCCACTCATCCGTGTGAGGCAGACTCGCTCTAGGGGCCTGACTTGTGACGGCCAGTTAAGTATAGTCTCGCCCGTCGAGGTGAACCTGCCTCTGCTTCGGGGGAAGTATCAGGTTGTGATCAGGGAGCGTGATGGCAAGCCCGGCTAGGAGCGTCAGGGTCGTCCGTGGCCCGGCGGGCACTGTCGGAGCTCCGACGGCCCACTGGTCCGCACGTCGACCCGGGAGCCGCCGTCGGGGACCGGCTCTGACCACGACCATCCGCACCTGCCACCCACGTTTAGGCCACTAGCCGTGGTGGGCAGGCAGACGTCCGCCGCAGCGCAGGAAAAAGGGATGCTCAACAACGACCCCGGCACCGGAGGCAGACAGGACCGCCGCGCGGAGGCGCAGGACCCGCACAGCAAGCGCTGGTGGCTGCGAAACTGGCGTCTGCGCACCAAGATGGCGGCCGTGCTGCTGGTCCCGACCTTGGCCGCACTCGGCGTCGGCGGCGTCCGCGTCTACGACGGCATGTCCACCGCCTCCCGCCTCAACACCATCGTCGAGCAGGTGGAGCTGGCCCAGCGCACCGCCGACGTCACCCACGAGCTCCAACGCGAGCGCGACCACGCCGTGGTGCAGACCGCCAGCGGCGGCGCGGACCGCGTCCCCTACGACGACCAGGCGCGCCGCGTCGACGACGCCATCGCCCGGTTCCGGCTGCCCGAGTCGGAGCTGGAGGACTTCACGCCGAAGGTGCGCGAGGCATACGAGAGCTCGGTCAACCGGTTGAGCAGCCTCAGCTCGCTGCGCGCCATCGTCAACCGCGGCTTCACCGACTCCCAGACGCTGGTCGCCTACAACTCGGTCGTCGAGAGCGTGCTGAACATCCACCGCGCGGTCTCCTCGGGTGCGGCCAACACCCAGCTCACCCAGAGCGCGTGGGCCGCCGAGTCGACCAGCCGCGCCAAGGAGTACCTGGCCCAGCAGCGTTCCATCCTGCTGTCGGCCGGTATCCGCAACGAGTTCCTCACCGGCCAGGTCGACCAGATGCGCGAGGCCGACGCCCGGTTCGAGGCCGCGTTCACCGAGTTCGAGAACGTCGCGTCGCCCGCCCAGCGCGAGCTCTACGCCGCGCGCGTGGCCGGTGCCGCGGTCGACGACTCCGAGCAGATCAAGCAGTACGCGCTCATCAACGCCGAGAACGACCGCGCGCTGAACATGAACCCGGGCGAGTGGGGCGCGGCCTCGGGCGCCCGCGGTGACCTGCTGCGCGGCGTCGAGGAAGAGGTCCTCGGCGAGTTCCACGACTCCGCCAAGGAGTACGCGGACGCCGCGTGGTGGGCGATGCTGCGCGACGGCGCGCTGATCGTCCTGCTGCTGCTGGTCGCCTTCGCGGTCGCCTCGTTCATCGCCCGCTCGATGCTGCGGCCGCTTCGCACCCTGCGCTACGGCGCGCTGGAGATCGCCGAGCAGAGCCTTCCGCAGGCGATCAAGCAGGTCAACGAGAACCCCGGCGGCGCGAGCTCGGTCACGGTGCCGCCGGTGCAGGTGCACACCCGCGAGGAGATCGGCCAGGTCGCCCGGTCCTTCGACGCGGTCCACCAGCAGGCGCTGCGACTGGCATCCGAGCAGGCGCTGCTGCGGACCAACGTCAACGACCTGTTCGTCAACCTGGCCCGCCGCAGCCAGACGCTGGTGCAGCGCCAGCTCTCCCTGATCGACCGGCTGGAGCAGGACGAGCAGGACCCGGACCAGCTCAGCAGCCTGTTCGAGCTGGACCACCTGGCCACCCGCATGCGGCGGAACAACGAGAACCTGCTGATCCTCGGCGGTACCGACCTCACCCGGCGGATGATGCGCCCGGTGCCGCTGTCGGAGGTCGTCGGCGCCGCGGTGTCGGAGGTCGAGCAGTACGCGCGGATCGCCATCGCCGAGTCGCCCGAGCTGGCGATCCAGGGCCGCGTGGTCAACGACTTCGTGCACCTGATCGCCGAGCTGCTGGAGAACGCCACGGTGTTCTCCAACCCCGACACCGAGGTCACCGTCCGCACCGCCTACCGCAGGCAGGAACTGGTCATCGAGATCCGCGACCGCGGCGTCGGCATCGACGACGAGGAGATCGACGAGATCAACGACCGGCTCACCCGGCCGCCGGAGGTCGACGTCGCGGTGTCGCGGCGGATGGGTCTGTTCGTCGTCGGCCAGCTCGCGCGCAGGCACAACATCGGCGTCCAGCTGCAGAACAACGGCGACCTCGAAGGCGGTGTCACCGCGACGGTGCACCTGTCCGGCGAGTACGTCGTGCAGCTCACCAGCGACGGCCCGCGCCCGATGCCCGACATCGGCCGCCCGGTCGGCGGCGACGAGCCCAGGCGCGACCCGCTCAGCGAGACCGGCACCCACCTCGGCCTGGCCGCGGCCTTCGGCGGTCGCGGCGGCCCGGCCGACCGCGGTGTCGACGCGCCGACCGAGCGCGCTCCGCTGCCACCGCTCAACTACGACTCGCCCAGCGCCCCGGCGCCCAGTGCCCCGGCGCCGAGCGCTCCCGCCCCGAGCAGCAACGGCTTCGACCCCAGCGGCGGACCGCTTCCGCAGCGCAGGAAGGAAATCCGGGCCGCGCAGGAGGACGAGGAGCAGGAGACCCCGCAGGAACCCGTCGAGGACCTGCCCGGCAACTACTCCTTCCAGGTCTCATCCGGTGGTTCTTTCGGCGCGACCGACATCCCGAAGTGGGAGGATGACGCCGAGGCGTCCACGGACGACGAGGTGCGTGCCGAGCAGTGGCCCAGCGTGGAAAGCGCTGCCGCCGCCCAGGAAAGCGAGATCCCGGCGGCGTTCGACGGCCAGTGCGGTGTTCCCGCGCAGGAGGAAGAGGAATCTCGCAGCCTGTTCCACAGCCCCTTCGAGGCCGAGAAGACCGCGCAGTTCGAGCCCACCCGGCCGTACCCGGACTCCGATGGCGCCGACCAGAACGGAACACGACCGGCGCCGGACGCCCCGCTGGCAGCGGGAGCCACCCAGGACGTGCAAGACGATCCGGGGGGCCTCCGCGCTGCGACAGCATCCGACTACGAGACGGAAGGCCAACCGCCGGCGGTCGACACGCAGCCGAAAGGGGCCTCCTGGGACATGGACGACGCGCCGACGCAACGTCTGCCCATCTACGAAGCGGTGCTGTCGCAGTGGTTCCGCGAGTCCGAAGGGGACGAGAGCGGCACGGCGCTCGCCGACTCGCTGAACGCCGGCGGCGGGCAGCCGCCCCGCCCGGCCCGGCAGGAGACCCCCGCCGAGCCGCCGTCGGTGGCCGACGGGGAGCAGGCTCTGCAGGCGCGCCGCGCCGCGGAGCCCGAGTCCGAGACCGGTGAGCTCCGCGTCACCGGTGCGTCCAAGCCCGGCGGGGAGACCGGCGAGTTCCCCGAGGAACTGCTCGCGCCGACCGGCCCGCGCGATCCGGGGTGGGGTTCGGCCGACGTCGGCTGGCAGGCGGCCGAGGCCCTCGTACAGCAGAGCCAGCACGTCCAGGAGACGACCTCGGCCGGCCTGCCCAAGCGGGTGCCGAAGTCGAACCTGGTGCCGGGATCGGCCGCACCGCGCCCGCAGTCCCCCGCGCCGGCAAAGCCGGCCACGACACGGTCGCCGGATGCCGTGCGTGGTCGCATGTCGAACTTCCAGCAGGGCATCCGCCGAGGTAGGCACGCCAAGGCCGACCCGGTCTCGACAGAACCGCCCCGCTCGATTCCGAGCCGTCATGAGGAGCAGGAGTGAACGGGTCCGTCCAGCAACCCATGAGCAGCAACAGCTTCAGTTGGCTGATCACCGATTTCGTGCGCCGCGTCCCGGGCGTCGCGCACTCCGTGGTGGTCTCCGCGGACGGCCTGTTGCTGGCAGGCTCCCAGGGACTGCCGCGCGACCGCGCCGAGCAGCTGTCCGCCGTCGCCTCGGGGCTGGTCAGCCTCACCCAGGGCGCGGCGCGCTGCTTCGAGGCCGGTGATGTCACCCAGACCGTCGTGGAGATGGAGCAGGGCTACCTGTTCCTGATGTCGATCAGCGACGGCTCGTGCCTGGCGGTCCTGGCCGCGCCGAACGCCGACATCGGTCTCGTGGCCTACGAGATGACGCTGCTCGTGGAGCGGGTCGGCCGGCAGCTCACCCCGGAGCTGCGCGCCCAGCTCCAGGGCATGGTCCGACGGTGACTTACGCCGAGCAGGCTGAGGGGAGCTCGCCATGAACGCCGGGTCCGATCCCAGCTGGGACGGTGACCTGTTCCGCCTCTACAACAAGAGGCTGAGCGCCGACTCCTGGCAGGCAGACTTCGCCGACGACCAGCAGGAATCCGCGGGCGACGGCGTGAGCGACTACAGCAGGGCGCTGTTCGGCGGGCCGGGCGCGGACCTGTTCGGTTCGGGCTACTCCGGTTCGGGCTACTCGAACTCGGGCTACTCGGGTTCGGGTTACTCCGCGGCGTCGGCAGAGGGCGGGGACGACCGCCGCTACGACAGCGGTCCGTCGTCGATGTCGATGCCCTCGATCTCCTCGACGTCGATGCCCTCGGTGTCGATGCCGTCGATCTCGCAGCCGATGTCGCCGATCTCGCAGTCCATGCCGTCGATCTCCGGCTCGATGCCCGCGATCCGCGGCGGCGACGCGCCGGTCTCCGACGAGGGCGCGGGCGAGACCGGGTCGCTGGTGCGTCCCTACGCCCGCACTCGCGGGCGCACCCGCACCGATTATGATCTTGCTATTGAGACGCTGGTCTCCACCAGCGAGCGCGGCCGCGCGCAACCCGCTGCGTCCTCGCCGGAGCACCGCTCCATCTCCGAGCTGTGCATGGAGGCCCGCTCGGTGGCAGAGGTGGCCGCACACCTGCGCCTGCCCCTCGGCGTGGTGCGGGTGCTGATCGGTGACATGGCCGGTCTCGGCCTGGTTCTGATTCACGAAAGTGGCATGGTCGTGGGGGATCGGCCGTCCATGGAGTTCTTGGAAAGGGTGCTCAGTGGGCTTCGCAGGCTCTGATCCCCGCTCGCAGGTGAACAACCACGGCGGCAACAAGACCTCGACCAAGATCGTGGTCGCCGGTGGTTTCGGGGTTGGCAAGACGACCTTCGTCGGCTCGGTCTCCGAGATCGTGCCGCTCACCACCGAGGCGGTGATGACCGAGGCGAGCGTCGGGGTCGACGACCTCACGGCGACGCCGGGCAAGGTCACCACCACGGTGGCCATGGACTTCGGCCGGGTGTCGCTGGACTCGGACCTGATCCTGTACCTGTTCGGCACGCCCGGCCAGCACCGGTTCTGGTTCATGTGGGACGACCTGGTGCGCGGCGCCATCGGCGCGGTGGTGCTCGTCGACACCCGCAGGCTGGCCGACGCCTTCGCCTCGATCGACTTCTTCGACGACCGGGGCCTGCCCTACGTGGTCGCGGTGAACACCTTCGACGGCGTGCTGCACCACCGCATGGAGGATGTGCGGGAGGCGCTGACCATCGCCGACTCGGTGCCGATGATCACCGTCGACGCCCGCAACCGCGAGTCGACCAAGCAGGCGCTGATCAAGCTCGTCGAGCACGCCATGCGCCAGCGCATGGCCGCCGCGCGCACATAGCCGCAACGCGCAGCGTTGCGCGCCAGCGCAATCCGCGCTGCGTGTGGATGGCTGTCGTGCGGCTTTCGCAGTCGCCGCATCGTTGTCCGCGTTTGCGGGTAGTTGCCCGGACGTCTTGCGGGCGGTTACCGCTATCCGGTGCGTGTGGGCGGCTGTCGTGCGGCTTTCTGCGCGGGTGCTGACCGAGTCCTGGAAAGCCGTGCACAACATGGCTTTTGCGGGCGGTGACCGGGCTTTGCGTCGGGGAGCCGTGCCCGGTCACCTTCGTCGGTCCGGCGGAGGGGGGATTCACCGGACCGAACCGCGATGGCTCCCATGACCTTCGGGTACCCACCTGATCGTCGATCACACACATCGCCCTGCGCGGCGCGCCAGCGCGTCTGACAGCCGCAGGACGGTCGTCGCGCGGATGGCGCTTTCGCGCCCCGCGACGCTGCGCGCCGCGGGGATCACTCCTCGACCAGGGCCACCGACGTGATGCGGTGCAGGGGGAAGTTGCCCGTCGTTTCGCCGCTCTGGTCCAGGCCCTGGAGCACGCCGCCGCCGACCCGCACCGGCCGCACGATCCGCTGCGTCGCCACGCCGTGCGAGTCGACGAAGCCGAGCCACACGCTGCGGCGCTCCCGCGCCGCGTCGCGCAGCAGCTGCAGCGTCGCCTCGGCGCTGGGCCTCCCGCGCTCGGGGCTCACGGCGCTGCCGCGCCGCGCCGCCCCCGCGCGGTCGCCCGCCCGCACCTGGCAGACCAGCTCGTTCAGCTGCGCGTCGCTGGGCACCGACATCGCCGCGGGCGGGTTCGGGCGGTTGCGCCCGCGCACGCGTTCTCCGCTCGCCCGCAGGTCGAGGACCTGCCCGTCCGGCCCTTCGGCCGCCGGGGAGAACCCCGCGCCGCGCAGCCCGTCGACGACGTCGGCCAGCGGCAGCGGGCTGACCAGCACGGTCGGGGCGATCTTGCGCAGCTCCAGCTCATGCACGCCCGGGTTCGCCAGGACCTCCGCCAGCAGCACCGGGTCGTCGCAGCGCAGGAAGGCCGACGCGGTTCCGGCGCGCAGCTGTCCGTGCCGGCGCGCGACGTCGTCGACCAGGTACGTGAGCGACTGCGGAATCGGCGTGCGCGAGCGGTTCCGGAAGAGCGCGTGGAGGTCGTCGGCCGTCCGGCCGGCGTCCAGGGCACGCCGGACGCTGCTCTCGCCCACCCGGTAGACGGTGGCGCTGCCCGCCGACTCGACGTCGGCGACCAGCTTCATCTCGGCGGCCAGGTCCGGTTCGAGCCTTCCGGGAGCGACCACGGTCAGGTCGGCCTGGACCAGGACGTGGTCGAGCGCCTCCGGCAGCGCCACGTGCCTGGCGGCCTCCGCGCCGCCGTCGGTCAGCAGGACCCGGCCCGCGGTGGAGAGCGCGCCCATGGCGGTGACGCCGAGCACCGCCGCCTCCGCCAGCGTCCAGCGCACCAGGTCGTCGCGCAGCCGTCCGCCCTTGCGCGGCGCGCGCCACGCGAGAACCGCGGCGAGGTCGCCGGCGCCGCGCACACCGTGTCCGGACGGCAGCTCGTCGAGGACGTCGAGGATGCGGCGCCGGTCCTTCGGGGCCAGCGGCCTGCGCAGGTCCTCCGACAGCGGACCGAGCAGCCGGTCCTTCTCGTCGCGGGCACCGATCAGGCCGGGTAGCCGTGGCAGGTCGAGCCAGGCCTGGGCGAGCGCCGCCCAGCGCGTCTCGGGCATCGAGGCGAGCCAGCTGTCGGACTGGTAGGTCGGGATCCAGCGCGGCTCGGCCTCCTCGCTGTTGGCGACCAGCCCGGCCGCGACGACGAGCTCGACGATCAGCCCGAGCCGGGTCTCGTCGACCTCCATCGCCTTGCCCGCGCGACGCAGGTCGCGGACCCCGACACCACCTGACTTCAGCACGTCGGGCGGGTCCTGGCCCCAGATGTCGAGGAGCAGCTCGATGTCGCGCAGCAGTTCCAGCACCTCGCCCGCCGCCGTGGAGTCCACCGCGGAGACCCCGGCGTCGGTCAGGTCCAGCAGCGGTTCCTCCGGTTCCACCCGGCCCATCGGGTGGTCGCCGCGCACGGCGAACGCGAGCTGGCGCGGCAGCTCGACGGTCTCGGCGTCGCGGCGCAGCAGCAGGCCCTTGGCCAGCAGCCGCTGCACCGGATTGACCGCCCGTTCCAGCGGTGTCTGCGCGGCGGCGTCCCGGGTGCGGCCGATGGGGGAGCCGTCGGCGAGCTTGCCGATCAGCCCGCGCTCGTCCTCGTCGAGCTCGGCGATCGCGGCCTTGGCCTGCGCCTCGGTGAGGTTCTCGGCGGGACGGCCGAGCCCGGCGGGGAACGTCGGCAGCGCCTCGCGCACCGCGGGGGAGATCGACAGCGCGTCGTCGTCGCCCCAGACCAGAGCGCGGGCGCGGAGGTCGTCGAGCGCGCGGCGGGTGCGCTGCGGGGTCACGTCGCTGCCGAGCAGTTCGGAGGCGGCGCCCAGGGATGCCGCCTCCACGTCGGCGTCGAGCAGGACGAGCGCTTCCAGCGTCGAGAGGGTGAACGCGTCGAGGTCCTCGCAGGCCCGGGCCACCGAGGACCGGACCCCGGCGCGGGTGGCCAGCACGCTGCTGTCCGCGGGCGGGGGCGTGGCCAGGTCGGGCCGCATGCGCAGCAGCGCGACGAGGTCGTCGTCGCCGCGTTCGCGCAGCCAGTCGGCGAGTGCAGGCATCCGTTCCACGATACCGAGCGCCGGCCCGGAAACGCCCCTCGCTGTGACGCCCGACAGGCACGGAAGCCGAGTCGTTGGGTCGAGCGCAGCACGGCGCGGCGTCAGGGCCGGAGCCCGACGACCGTGAGTCGTCGGGTCGCTACGGCAGCCCGGCAAGACTTACGGGCCGCCGGGACGTGGGCGCAGCGCCTGCGACGGGCGGTCCGCCGCCGTGGCGCGACCCGCGAGGCCCGCCCCGGACGACCTCTCGCGCCCCGGTGCCCGTCCGGTCGCCGCCGTGGCTCGCGCAGCCCCGGCATGCGCCCACATGGTCCCCGGGCTCCGACCCTCAAACCCCCGCGGACGGCACGGTCAGCCGGTGTGTCCCCGGCAACCCGTGGGTGAGTCCGCGCCGGGTATCCGGCAAACTGGAACTCGCAACAGCCTGAGTGGTCAGGAGGAATGAAGTGGCCGGAAAGAGCAAGAAGGACCGCATCGACCCGTCGTGGCCGAAGGTCGGTGACGGGGAGCACCCCGTGAGCGAGTTCCTCGCCGACAAGCAGGGCGCGCTGTCCCCGTTCGGCGACACCAGCTTCCCGCTGTCGACCGAGACCGTCCCCTACACCCACCCGGTCACCAAGATCAACAAGTAAATCCGCCGGGCTGTCAACACCTCCGGCCGGAAACCGGCCCGGATATCCCTCACATTCGTGAAAGTTCTAGGATTTTTCGTGCCGGGTGAACTTCGGTCGCTTTAGAGGCCCGCAGGGGCTTCACCCCGGATGAGTGACCTGCTCCGGCGGCCACCGCGGTCGTCCGGAGCGCGTCGCCCGGCCAAGTCCACAGACTCTTGCGACAGGGGTGTGCCATGCCGGTTCCAGGTCCGGGTTATTCGATCACCGTCCGCGTCGAGGCTCCGCCGTCCGCGAGCGCCGCCGGTGACCTGACCGGTTCAGTCGGCCGCGCGGGCGGTGTCATCACCGCCTTCGACGTCGTCGAGTCCCACGCCGACCGGATCGTCGTCGACATCACGTGCAACGCGTTGTCGGCCGACCACGCCAGCGACATCACCGACGGCCTGCGGGAGCTGCCCGGCGTCACGGTCCGCAAGGTCTCCGACCGGACGTTCCTGGTGCACCTCGGCGGCAAGATCGAGGTCAACTCCCGCGTCGCGCTGACCAACCGCGACGACCTCTCCCGCGCCTACACGCCCGGCGTCGCCCGCGTGTGCACGGCGATCGCCGAGAACCCCGAGGACGCCCGCCGCCTGACGATCAAACGCAACTCGGTCGCGGTCGTCACCGACGGCTCGGCCGTGCTCGGCCTCGGCAACATCGGCCCGGAGGCCGCGCTGCCGGTGATGGAGGGCAAGGCGGCGCTGTTCAAGAAGTTCGCCGGGGTCAACGCCTGGCCGGTGTGCCTGGACACCCAGGACACCGAGGAGATCATCCGCGCGGTCGAGCTCATCGCCCCCGTCTACGGCGGCATCAACCTCGAGGACATCGCCGCGCCGCGCTGCTTCGAGATCGAGCGCAGGCTGCGCGAGAAGCTCGACATCCCGGTGTTCCACGACGACCAGCACGGCACCGCGATCGTCGTGGTCGGCGCGCTGCGCAACGCGCTGCGCGTGGTGGGCAAGGACATCACCGACTGCCGGATCGTGGTCTGCGGTGTCGGCGCCGCGGGCTCGGCGATCATCCGGCTGCTCCAGCGCAAGGACCCGCGCGACATCGTCGCCGTCGACATCGACGGCATCGTGCACTCCGGGCGCGGCGACACCGACCCGAACCTCCAGTCGATCGCGGCGGGCACCAACGCCGAAGGCCGCACCGGCTCCCTCTCCGACGCCGTCGCCGGGGCAGACGTGTTCATCGGCGTCTCGGCCCCGAACCTGCTCAGCGCGGACGACGTGGCGACCATGAACTCCGACGCGATCGTCTTCGCGCTGGCCAACCCGGACCCGGAGATCGACCCGCTGGAGGCGCAGCGCCACGCCAAGGTGGTGGCCACCGGCCGCAGCGACTACCCGAACCAGATCAACAACGTGCTGGCCTTCCCCGGCGTGTTCCGCGGTCTGCTCGACGCTCACGCCCACGAGATCACCGACGACATGATGATCGCCGCGGCCAACGCGGTCGCCGACGTCGTCGACGGCGAGCGGCTCAACGCCTCGTTCATCGTCCCCAGCGTGTTCGACTCGGCGGTCGCCCCGGCGGTGGCCGACGCCGTGCGCAAGGCGGCGACGGCGGGCCGGACGGCCCGGCCCGCGCCGGTCGGCGGTTCGGCGCTGCCGTGGTCCATGGCCGAGGACCTGGAGTACTGAACCGCGGACTACGCTCGTCGTATGGCGCAGAGCGATCTCACGCACGTCGACGAGGCGGGCGCGGCCCGCATGGTCGACGTGTCCGGCAAGCAGGTGACCGCCCGGACGGCGGTGGCGAGCGGAGTGCTGCGGACCACCGCCGAGGTCATCGGCCTGCTGCGGCGCGACGGACTGCCCAAGGGCGACGCGCTGGCGACCGGCAGGCTCGCCGGCATCATGGCCGCCAAGCGCACCCCCGACCTGGTCCCGCTGTGCCATCCGATCGCGCTGTCGGGCGTCAAGGTCGACCTGGAGGTCGGTGACGCGGAGGTGCGGATCACCGCGACCGTGCGCACCACCGACCGCACCGGCGTCGAGATGGAGGCGCTCACCGCCGTGACCGGCGCCGGCCTCGCGCTGCACGACATGATCAAGGCCGTGGACCCCGCCGCCGTGCTCGACGCCGTGCGCGTCGAGCGCAAGGAGGGCGGCAAGACCGGCACCTGGGTACGCGAAGGCTGAAGCAGTGCTGGGACGGTCC
This sequence comes from Saccharopolyspora erythraea, assembly GCF_018141105.1. Classification (NCBI taxonomy): domain Bacteria; kingdom Bacillati; phylum Actinomycetota; class Actinomycetes; order Pseudonocardiales; family Pseudonocardiaceae; genus Saccharopolyspora; species Saccharopolyspora erythraea. The sequence continues at coordinate 637,416 of NZ_CP054839.1, forward strand.
CGCCGGTCGGGCGTGGCCGGCCCGCGGAGCCGGCTCCCGGGTCCGCGCGCCGACCGGGCTGCCGGTCCCCGCAGGTCCCCACTCCGAGACAGGAGAAGTCCATGACGCGCACAGCTCGCGTGGTCGCGGCGTCGAACCGGGCCGCCGCCGGTGTCTACGAGGACCGGACCGGGCCCGTGATCGTGGAATGGCTGCGGGCGCGCGGCTACGAGTCACCCGACCCCGTGGTCGTCCCGGACGGCGAGCCGGTGGGCGCGGAGCTGCGCCGCGCGGTCACCGACGGCGTGGACGTCGTCATCACCACCGGCGGCACCGGCATCAGCCCGACCGACCGGACGCCGGAGGTCACCGCCGAGGTGCTCGACTACCCCATCCCGGGCCTGGCCGAGGCGCTGCGCTCGGCGGGGCTGCCGCAGGTGCCCACGGCGGTGCTGTCGCGGGGTCTCGCCGGGGTCGGCGGTCGCACGCTGATCGTGAACCTGCCCGGCTCGCGCGGCGGCGTCAGCGACGGGCTCGGTGTCCTGGAGGGCGTGCTCGACCACGCGGTGGACCAGATCCACGGCGGCGACCACAAGCCCCACGGCGGGGCAGGCGCCTCCCACGGCACCGTCGCTTCGCACGGCGTCGGTGGGCCGCACGGCGGCGCTGTCGCGGCTGAGGGCTCCTCCGGCGGCGCGGTCGCCGCCGGCCACGACCTCGGGCACGCGGCGCCCGCTCGCACCCAGGCGTCCGTCCTCCGCGCGGACGTCGTCGACGAGGCGATCGACGTCGACGAGCTCGCGCGGCTCGTCGAGCACCGCGCGGCGGGCGCCGTCGTGACCTTCGGTGGCGTGGTCCGCGACCACGACGGAGGCCGCGGTGTCCGGGAGCTGGAGTACACCGGCCACCCCAGCGCGGGCGACGTGGTCGCCGAGGTCGCGCGCGAGATCGCCGCCCGCTTCGAGGGCGTGCGCAGCATCGCCGTCGCCCACCGCATCGGCCTGCTCGCCATCGGCGACGTGGCCCTCGGCTGCGCGGTCGCCGCCGAACACCGCAAGCAGGCCTTCGACGCCTGCTCGGAACTCGTCGACGAGGTCAAGCGCCGCCTCCCGATCTGGAAGCGCCAGGTCTTCGACGACGGCTCCGAGGAATGGGTCAACTGCCCCTGAGCGCAGGAGCACCGCTGCGGGCCTGCGAGACGCTGCGTTTCTCCGCCCGCGCTCGCTCTGCTCTGTTCGGGCTCGGCTGACCCGGCTCGGCTCTGTCTGGCTCGGGCCCGGCTGACCCGGCTCGGCTCTGTCTGGTTTGGCTCGGCCGCACCCGGCTCGGTTCCGGCTGATCGGCTCGCGTCGGCGTGAGCCGGTCGTTTGGCCGGCCCGGCTTGCCCGGCCCGGCTTGCCCGGTCTGGCGCGGCGCGGCCTGATCTGGCGCGGCGCGACCTGCTTCTGGCCAGAGCCCTGTCTCCACGGCCCGGTTCGGCCCTATGCGGCGCGACTTGGGCTAGCTGGCACGACTCGCCGCCTTCCACGCATCGGCCCCGACTCGCCCACGGCGTGTCGTGTCCTTGCCGGATGACTGGCCACTGGTGGCTCGGCGCGGAGGTCCGTTTCAGCGGTGCGGGAGTGTCCGCCGCTTGGTCGTCGGAGGGGTTCCCGGTCCGGAAATGACGGAACCCCACCGCTGGGGGAAGGCGGTGGGGTCCCGAGTTTTCAGGGGGCGGGCCGCGTCAGCATTCGGGGCACTGACGCGACCCGCGCTCCTGGGGGCCGTCCGGCCGTCAGGCCGGCCCAGCTCACTTGATGTCGAGCTTCTGGCCCGGGAAGATCAGGTTCGGGTCCTTGATGATGTCGCTGTTGCGCTCAGCGATCTTCTTGTAGTCGACGCCGAACTTCTCACCGATCTTGCCGAGCGTGTCGCCGAGCTGCACCGTGTAGTCGCCGCCACCGGTCTGCACCGGGCTGGTCGTCTTGGTCTGGGTGCGGGGCTGGGTCTTGGTCTCGGTCTTGGTGACCTTCTTGGTGGTCTTGGTGCTACCGCTGGTCCAGTTCAGCTTGGCGCTGCAACCCGGCCACGCGTTCTTGCCCTGCGACGCGAGGACCTTCTCCGCGACGGCGATCTGCTCCTCGCGGGTGGCGTCCTTGGCGTTGCTCGCGTACTGGGTACCGCCGTAGGCAGCCCAGGTCGAGGGGGTGAACTGGAGACCGCCGGAGAAGCCGTTGCCGGTGTTGGCGCTCCAGTTGCCGCTGCTCTCGCACTGCGCGAGGGCGTCCCAGTTGGCGGCGTTGGCGGGTGCTGCGATCGCGAGCGGGGTGGCGATCACGGCACCGGCGACGGCGACGCGAGCCGCGGCACGAGCGGCATTGGAGGGTTTGCGGTGCTTGCCGTGGTAACGAGCCATGTTCCTCTCTCCTGCCGCGCCTGCGAAGTGAGCTGTCGGGTTCGGGCTGAGAGGCAGCCCGGCCGGTCCTCGGACCGGCTTCACCCCTAGGGCGTTCGGGGCGCCCAGTGGTGGTTCCCCCGCCCCTGTCCGGTTTCTCCTGTTTCGGGGATCCGGAGGCCCGCCGGACAGGGCTCGGCGCTGCGGGCTTCCGGGTTCTCGCTTGGCCGGTTCGGGGCCGACCGAGGAGCGACACTACGTAATCAACGAGCCGATCGGAAATCTCTGCTTATGTGACGGTGGTCACAGTAACGCTGCGGTTGGGTGATCCGATCCGAGGTATCCGTGCTGATCAGAGCGTCGTTATCAAGTCGTGTCCGGCCCGAGATCGATCACCGTCAGTGAGGCGTGGGTCACCCTTTTTTCGCCGTTGCAACGTCGGTGTCAGGCCGCCGTAACCCTGAATTCGGGCTTCCAGGGCGGGATTCGGACCTCTGATCAACTTCACTGATCGAGTTCACGTGGACGCGAGGCGTGATCAAAGTGCATGGTCCCGCGCTCGTCCCCGTCGGGCTCGCGCGACCGCGCCGGAGACGATCAGCGCGCCGGACGCGAGACATCGGACGTATTCGGGGTGTGTGCGCAGAGCAGCCGAACACATACCGACATCACACGAGCGGGTTATCCCGACACGCCGACGTCGTGTTGTATACGCGCATGCGCGCGGGCGCGGGCGCGCGGACAGATAGATAAGGAATGGTCGCGGGCGTCGACGGCGGGACTCGTGTTCGCCGCGGGCGGACGGGAGGCTCCGCCCGCGAGGCGACCTGCGGAGCGGGTATGGCGCGATCTAGGCGATGCGGACCGTGACGAGTGGACGAACAGCACGGGGCCCGTGATCGGATCTGCGGTCGGCTCACTTCGGCTCGGCGGCGGAGACGCTGACCAGTTCCGCGGCGGCCATGGCGGGGCCCTGACCGTGCGGCGGCGGGAGACGCGACAGCGGCGGCTGCATGGCCGTGCGGTGGTTGTCCGGTGCCTGACCGCAGTGGCCGCTGGTGGCGCCGTCAGATCGTGTGGGTGTGGTGGAGCCCTGGCCGTAATCGTGAGTGGCAGTGCCGGGGGACCAGGCGGTGTGGTGGCGCCTGGTCGTAGTCGTGCGTGGCAGTGCGGGGGTCCAGGCGGTGTGGTGGTGCCTGGTGTCTCCCGACCGCCTACCGGCGGCTCAGCCGCCGGCGAAAGGCGGCAGGATGTCGAACTCCGCGCCGTCGGAGATCTCGACGGCGCGGTCCCGGACGGCTACGCCGTCCAGGAGGAAGCTGCAGGCGGGCACGACCTCGGCGAGTCGCTCGCCGCGGCTGCTGAGGACCGCCTCGATGAGGTCCGACGCGCGCAGCGGCCGCCCGTCGGTGGGCCTGGCGAGGCGCACGACCTCCTCCGCGACGCCGGCGGCGGCGCGCGCCCCGGCGAAGTAGCGCACCTTGACCGCCAGGTGCTCCGACACCGCCGTCATCGGCTCAGCCCCCGATCGCGCTCATCGGTCGCGACGGCTGGGCGAAGCCCTCGGTGTCCATGCCGTGCCCGGCCTTCTTCGCCCACATCGTCTCCTGCCACAGCCTCATGATCTCCTCGTCGCCCGCTCCCGCCCGCATCGGCCCGCGCAGGTCGGTCTCGGTGGCCGAGAACAGGCACGACCGCAGCTGCCCGTCGGCGGTCAGCCGCGTCCGGTCGCAGGTCGAGCAGAACGGCCGGGTCACCGAGCCGATGACGCCCACCGTCGCGGGGCCGCCGTCGACCAGCCAGCGCTCGGCCGGTGCCGAGCCGCGTTCGGCGGCGTGCGGGGTCAGGTCGAACTCCGTGCCGAGCATCTCCAGGATCTCCTCGGCGGTGATCATCTGCGTGCGGTCCCAGCCGTGCTGCGGGTCCAGCGGCATCTGCTCGATGAACCGCAGTTGGTAGTCGTGCTCGACGCAGTAGCGCAGCAGGTCGCACGCCTCGTGCTCGTTGAGCCCGCGCATCAGCACCGCGTTGACCTTCACCGGCTCCAGCCCGGCGGCCTTGGCCGCCTCCAGTCCTTCGAGGACGTCGGAGAACCGGTCGCGGCGGGTCAGCTCGCGGAACGTGTCGCGGTCCAGCGTGTCGAGCGAGACGTTGACCCGGTTCAGGCCACCGCGCTTGAGCGCGTCGGCGTAGCGGCCGAGGTTGATGCCGTTGGTGGTCAACGACGTCTTCGGGCTGGAGGGCAGCTCGGCGGTCGCGCTGATGATGTCGACGAGGTCCTGCCGCAGCAGCGGTTCTCCGCCGGTGAAGCGGACGTTGGTCACGCCGAGCTCCTCCACCGCGATCCGGATCAGCCGGATCATCTCGCCGGTGTCGAGCAGTTCGGAACGCTTGAGCCACGGCAGCCCTTCGGCGGGCATGCAGTAGGTGCAGCGAAGGTTGCACTTGTCGATCAGCGACACCCGCAGGTCCGTGGCGATGCGGCCGAAGCGGTCCACCAGTTGCGGGGTGTCGGGTCGCGTCGACATGTCGGTCGTGGGGCGCACGACCGGGATTCCCAGGTCCACCGCGGTCACCTGTCGACCCTAACGCGCTGCGGCGCTGATTTCGATCGGCGCGGAGGCATTTGTACTGCTTCTCCCAAACCGGCATCTGCGCAGGTAGTGGCATCGGAGGAAGCTACGAAACCGATCACCGTGACGCATTTGCGGGGCTCCGGGCCTGGTTGCCGCCGTGGATGCGGAAGTATCGTCTCTGCCGTGCCGCACTATCGGATTTCTGAGGTCGCCGGCCTGCTGGGTGTCAGCGACGACACTGTGCGCCGCTGGGTCGACGGCGGTGCCCTTCCCACTGGTCGGGACGCAAGCGGGCGCATCGTCGTGGACGGCGCCGCGCTCGCCCGCTTCGCGCGGGACCAGGCCAAGTCCACCCCGGACCCGTCCGGGGTCGGGCGCTCGGCGCGCAACCGGCTCGTCGGGCTGGTGACCGAGGTGGTCTCGGACCGCGTCATGTCCCAGGTGGAGATGCAGTGCGGGCCGCACCGCGTGGTGTCGCTGATGAGCACCGAGGCGGTGCGGGAGCTGGGGCTGGAGCCGGGAGTGCTGGCGGTGGCGGTGGTCAAGTCGACGACCGTCGTAGTGGAGACACCAGGAGAGTGATGATGTCGCGGATCAGGCCGGCGGTGGCGGGGCTGGTGGCGGTCCTGCTGCTCGGCGGCTGCGGGCAGGCGGCCCCGCAGCAGCAACAGCAGCAGGAGCGGACGTTGACGGTGCTGGCCGCGGCATCGCTGACCGAGTCGTTCGACGAGATCGGCAGGCGCTTCAGCGCCGAGCACCCGGGCGTGCGGGTCCAGTTCGACTACCAGGGCTCGTCGACGCTGGCCGAGCAGGTCAACCAGGGGCGCGGCGCCGACGTGTTCGCCTCCGCCGACACCAGGAACATGGACAAGGCCGCCGCGAACCTCGCGGCCCCGGCGGAGACGTTCGCGACCAACCGGCTGGCCATCGCCGTGCCGAAGGGCAACCCCGCCCGGGTCGCCTCGCTGGCCGACCTGGCGGCGCCCGGCCGGGTCGTCGTGGTGTGCGCGCCGCAGGTGCCGTGCGGTTCGGCGACGGAGAAGGTGGAACAGGCCGCGGGCGTGCGGTTGCAGCCCTCCAGCGAGGAGGACGACGTGAAGGCGGTGCTTCAGAAGGTCTCCGCTGGCGAGGCCGATGCCGGGCTCGTCTACGTCACCGACGCCCGGTCCGCGGCGGGCGAGGTCGACTCCGTGGAGTTCCCCGAGTCGGGCAAGGCGGTCAACACCTATCCGATCGCGGCGCTGAAGAACGCTCCGCAAGCCGAGCTGGCCAAGCAGTTCCTCGCGTACGTGCGCGGACCCGCCGGCCGCGAGGTGCTCACCGCGCACGGGTTCGCGACGCCGTGACGTCGGCAGCCGGGGTCGAGGCGGGCCGGAAGCGGTCGCGGCCCTCCCACCGGCACCAGGTCGCGGTGCCCGGTGTGCTGTGGGTGCCCGCGCTGCTCGGTCTGGCGCTGATCGTGCTGCCGGTGGCGGGGCTGTTCCTGCGGGTCGACCCGGTGCGGTTGCCTGCGCTGCTGAGCAGCGAAGCCGCGTTGAGCGCGCTGGAGCTGTCGGTGCGCACCGGACTGGTCTCGACCGCGCTGGCGCTGGTGCTCGGCGGTCCGCTGGCCGTGGTGCTGGCCAGGTCGGGGATGCGCGGACTGCGGGTCGTGCGCGGGCTCGTGCTGCTGCCGCTCGTGCTGCCGCCGGTGGTCGGCGGCCTGGCGCTGCTGTACCTGCTGGGCCGGACGGGCCTGGCGGGTCAGGCGCTGGAGGTCGTCGGCGTCCGGCTGCCCTACACGACGGCGGCGGTGGTGCTGGCCCAGACGTTCGTCGCGATGCCGTTCCTGGTGGTGGGGCTGGAGGGTGCGCTGCGCACGGCCGGCGCCCGCTACGAGCAGATCGCGGCGACCCTGGGCGCGGGGCCGTGGCTGGCGTTCCGGCGGGTGACGGTGCCGTTGATGCTGCCCGCGCTCGGGTCGAGCCTCGTGCTCACCTTCGCCAGGGCGCTCGGCGAGTTCGGTGCGACGATCACGTTCGCGGGCAGCCTCCAGGGCACCACCCGCACGCTGCCGCTGGCCATCTACACCACGGCGCAGTCCGATGTGGATGCCGCGGTGGCGATGTCGTTGCTGCTGGTGGCGGTCGCGCTGCTGGTCATCGTGGTCGCGCGGCCGAAGGCCGTGGAGGGGCAGTCGTGACGGGAGCGGTCCGGCCGGAGGTGCGGTCATGAGCCTGCGGGCCGACATCGAGGTGCGGCGCGACGAGTTCGCGCTCACCGCTGAGCTGGCCGTCGCGCCGGGCAGGGTCCTGGCGGTGCTCGGACCAAACGGGGCTGGCAAGTCGACGCTGCTGTCGGCGCTGTCCGGCCTGCTCACACCCGACCGGGGACGCATCGAGCTGGGCGGGCACTTGTGGCTCGACACCGAGCGCCGCGTCCGGGTGCCGACGCACCGCCGCGGCGTCGGGCTCCTCGCGCAGAACGCGCTGCTCTTCCCGTACCTGACGGCCCTGGAGAACGTCGCTTTCGGACCCCGTGCGTCCGGAGTGGGCAAGGCCGAGGCCCGGCGGACGGCCGCGCACTGGCTGTCCGAAGTGGACGCCGCGGAGCTCGCCGACCGCAAGCCAGGGCAGCTCTCGGGAGGTCAGGCGCAGCGGGTCGCGCTGGCGCGGGCGCTGGCGGCGGACCCGAAGCTGCTGCTGCTCGACGAGCCGCTGGCCGCGCTCGACATCGACGCCGCACCCGCGATGCGCGGGCTGCTGCACCGCGTGCTGCGCCGCCAGCAGCGCCCGACCGTGCTGGTCACCCACGACGTCCTCGACGCCGTGGTGCTGGCCGACGAACTGGTCGTGCTGCTCGACGGACGGATCGTCGAGGCGGGGCCGACCAGGCAGGTGCTGTCCCGGCCCAAGGAGGCGTTCACCGCGCGCATCGCCGGGCTCAACCTCCTGCCCGGCGTCGCCGCGGACGGCGGGCTCGAACTGGTGGGCGGCACGACGGCGAGCGTGGCCGTGGAACCCGGCGACGCCGGCGCCGGGGGGCCGGAGGCTCCCGGAGCAGCCGGCCAGGGCGGCGCCACCGTCGCGCTGCACGGCCGGGTCGCCGAGCCGCTGGAGGCAGGCGAGCCCGCGGCGGCGGTGTTCGCGCCGTCGGCGGTCGCCGTGCACCGCGACCGCCCGTACGGCAGCCCGCGCAACACGATCCCGGTCCGCCTCACCGGCCTCGAACCGCGCGGTGACGTGGTGCGGGTGCGAGGCGCGGTGCGGGACTGCCCGCTGGCCGCCGACGTCACACCCGCCGCCGTCGCCGACCTGTCGCTCGTCCCGGGTGACGAGGTCTGGTTCGTGGTCAAGGCCGCAGAGGTGGCAATCCACCCCGTCTCCGGAGGATCATCTGGGTCGTGACTGAACCAGCCCCCTGGACCTACCTGATGGACATGGACGGCGTGCTCGTGCACGAGGAGCACATGGTGCCCGGCGCGGACACCTTCCTCAACGCACTGGGCGAGCACGGCATCCCGTTCATGGTGTTCACCAACAACTCGATCTACACCCCGCGCGACCTGCGTGCCAGGCTGCACCGCACCGGCCTCGACGTGCCGGAGGAGGCGATCTGGACCTCAGCGCTGGCCACCGCCCAGTTCCTGGAGAAGCAGCGGCCCGGGGGCTCGGCCTTCGTCGTCGGCGAGTCCGGGCTGACCACCGCGCTGCACAACATCGGTTACGTCCTCACCGACCGCGAGCCCGACTACGTCATCCTCGGCGAGACCAGGACCTACAGCTTCGAGGCGATCACCAAGGCGATCCGGCTGGTCGAGGGGGGCGCCAGGTTCATCGCCACCAACCCCGACGAGAAGGGCCCGAGCCGGGAGGGCACGCTGCCCGCCACCGGCGCGGTCGCCGCGCTGATCGAGCGGGTCACCGGGCGGGCGCCGTACTACGTCGGCAAGCCGAACCCGCTGATGATGCGGTCGGCGCTGCGTCAGCTCGGGGTGCACTCGGAGAACACGCTGATGATCGGCGACCGGATGGACACCGACGTCCGTTCGGGGCTGGAGTCCGGGCTCCAGACGATCCTGGTCCTCTCGGGCATCTCCGACGAGCACACCGCGGAGCTGTTCCCGTACCGGCCGACCAAGGTCGTGCGTTCCATCGCCGACCTGATCGACCACGTCAAGGACCCCTTCTGGGCCTGAGGCGGCGCGTCAGGCCGGGGGTGACGTCCTCGCGGCGCGGAGGCCGTCACCGCCCGGCCGGTCAGCGGTGGCCCGCGCGGCGGGTTCGGCGCGGCAGGGGCACTCGTGCTCGGTCTTCGCGCCCGGTGCCCGGTTGAGCTCGTCGGCGAGCTGCTCGGCGGCGTCGCGCACCAGCTCGGCGCGGCCGCCGATCGAGCCGTCCCAGTGCCGCTGAGCGGCGGCGAGCCGGTCGAGCAGGTCCGACTGCAACCGCAGCCGTTCGACCTGTTCCCAGGTCGCGGTGCCGTCGCGGCGCCGCAGCACCCGTTCGATGACCGCCGCCACCCGCTCCAGTTCGAGGTCCGTGATCATGTGCCCCCCTGGTCTGGTGAAATGCCGGACACCAGATGGGAGGGGCACACGACCCGCGACACACGGAACTGTGACGCAACTCACGTCAAGGGTCAGTGCACGTGGTAGAGCCGCTGCGCGTCGGCGTCGACGATGCGCTTGCCCAGCGGGAACAGCGACACCGGCACCAGCTTGAAGTTCGCGATGCCGAGCGGGATGCCGATGATCGTCACGCACTGCGCCAGGCCGGTGACGATGTGCCCGAGCGCCAGCCACCATCCCGCCAGCACCACCCACAGGACGTTGCCGACCGTCGAGAACGCGCCCGCGTCGGGCTCGTCGACCAGTCGCCTGCCGAACGGCCACAGCGCGAAGTTGGCCATCCGGAACGAGGCGATCGCGAACGGGATTCCCACGACCGTGATGGCCAGCACGGCACCGGCCACCACGTAGCCCAGCGCCATCAGCAGGCCGCCGAAGATGAGCCAGACGATGTTGAGCAACAACCTCATGCCACCAGCCTGACACTGATCGGCCCCAGTGCCCTCAGGTTCGACCCCGAGATCGGGCTCCGGCCCCTGAGAGGGTGATCACGCCAGCAGTTCGCCCTCGAGGACCGTGACGGCTCGGCCGCGCAGGCCGACGCGGTCGCCGCGCAGGCTCATCCGCACCGTGCCGCCGCGTGCCGAAGCCTGCTCGCCGACGAACTCGGCGCCGTGGCCGGTGCGGTCGAGGCGGACCGACCACCACGCGGCCAGCGTGCAGTGCGCGGAGCCGGTGACCGGGTCCTCCGGGATGCCGACCCGGGGCGCGAAGACCCGGCTGACGAAGTCGACGCCGTCGTGGTCGCCGGGGGCGGTCACGACCACGCCCGGCTTGGGCACCTGCACCAGCGCGTCGAAGTCGGGGTGCAACGCCCGCACCTCCGCCGCCGACGCCGCCCGCACCAGCAGCTTCGTGGCGCCCTCTGCGACCTCCTCGATGGTGATGCCGGGCAGTCCCGCGGTCAGCTCCTCCGGCGGCTCGACCGGTTCGGCCACGTCGGCGGGGAAGTCCATCTCGATCCAGCCGTCCTCGCCCGCGGTGCAGCGCAGCTCCCCGCTGGCGGTGTCGAACAGCTGGTCGCCGCCGAGGACGTGCGCGGTGGCCAGGGTCGCGTGCCCGCACAGGGGCACCTCGGTGTCCGGGGTGAACCAGCGCAGCGGTTTGGCGGGCGCGTCGCCGCCCACCACGACGAACGCGGTCTCGGAGTGCTTCAGCTCCGCCGCGACCGACTGCATCCACGCCGCGTCGGCCGGCGCGTCGAGCAGCACCACCCCGGCCGGGTTGCCGCTGAAGGCTCGGTCCGTGAAGGAGTCGACGACGTAGGCGCGCACGGGGGCACACTCTATGTGAACCGGCGGCTCGACTCGGCGCGGACGCCTGGGCGAAGATGCCGTGGTCCACGTCACGAGAACGAGGAGGCGGTATGCCTGCCGAACTCAGCTATGCCTCGGGGACCTCCGACGTGCCGCTGCTCGGCGACACCATCGGCGGGAACCTCGACCGGACGGCCGCCAGGTTCCCGGAGCGCGACGCGCTCATCGAGCACGCGACCGGACGCCGCTGGAGCTACCGCGAGTTCGTGGCCGATGTGGACGCCCTCGCGCTCGGCCTCCTCGGCGCGGGCGTCACCAAGGGCGACCGGGTGGGCATCTGGTCGCCGAACCGGGCCGAGTGGACGCTCGTGCAGTACGCGACGGCGAAGATCGGCGCGATCCTGGTCAACATCAACCCGTCGTACCGGGTTCACGAGCTGGAGTACGTGCTCAACCAGGCCGGGATCCGGATGCTGGTCTCCGCGCGGGCGTTCAAGACCTCCGACTACGTGTCGATGGTCGAGCAGGTGCGGGCGAAGTGCGCGGCGCTGGAGCAGGTCGTGTTCCTCGACGGCGGCGAGTGGGACGCGCTGTTCGACCGCGACGGCGACCCGGCGCGGCTGGCCGCGATCGAGCTCTCGGCCGACGACCCGATCAACATCCAGTACACCTCGGGCACGACCGGCTTCCCCAAGGGCGCGACGCTGTCGCACCACAACATCCTCAACAACGGCTTCTTCGTCGGCGAGCTGTGCCGCTACACCGAGGCCGACCGGGTGTGCATCCCGGTGCCCTTCTACCACTGCTTCGGCATGGTCATGGGCAACCTGGCCTGCACCAGCCACGGCGCGGCGATGGTCATCCCGTCGGAGGGCTTCGACCCGCGCACCGCGCTGGCCGCGGCCGCCGAGGAGCGCTGCACCTCGCTCTACGGCGTGCCGACGATGTTCATCGCCGAGCTCGACCACCCGGAGTTCGCCGAGTTCGACCTGTCGTCGCTGCGCACCGGGATCATGGCCGGGTCGCCCTGCCCGGTCGAGGTGATGAAGCAGGTCATAGACCGGATGGGCATGGCGGAGGTGGCGATCTGCTACGGCATGACCGAGACCTCGCCGGTGTCGACCCAGACCCGCGCCGACGACTCGCTGGAGCGGCGGGTGTCCACCGTGGGCCGGGTCGGGCCGCACCTGGAGGTCAAGATCGTCGACCCGGCGACCGGACTGACCGTGCCGCGCGGCGTGCCCGGCGAGCTGTGCACGCGCGGGTACTCGGTGATGCTGGGCTACTGGGAGCAGGCCGACAAGACGGCCGAGGTCATCGACGCCGCGCGCTGGATGCACACCGGCGACCTGGCCGTGATGGACGCCGACGACTACGTGGGCATCACCGGCCGGATCAAGGACATGGTGATCCGGGGCGGGGAGAACGTCTACCCGCGGGAGATCGAGGAGTTCCTCTACACCCACCCGGACATCCTCGACGCGCAGGTCATCGGGGTCCCGGACCCGCGCTACGGCGAGGAGCTGATGGCCTGGGTGCGGCTGCGGGAGGGCGCGGCGGAGCTGACCGCCGAAGCGCTGCGCGAGTTCTGCACCGGCAAGCTCGCGCACTACAAGATCCCGCGCTACGTGCACGTGGTCGAGGAGTTCCCGATGACCGTCACGGGCAAGGTCCGCAAGATCGAGATGCGGGAGGAGGCCAAGCGCCTGCTCGGCCTCGACACCTGAGGTGGCTCGGGCGGCGGCGCCGTGCGCCTGAGACGAGCGCTGACCGGTCCGGGAGCGGGGGCCGACGCAGGTCGCGGCGGGCGTCGGCCGACCTGCTCCGACCTCAGTGGACCACCGCGCGAGGCGGTCGGTGATCCTCGCCGGTGGTTCCCGCGGATCGTCCCTTCCAGCGGAAGGCCGCTAGTACCATTCCGCGGGTGGCACGAGAGTACGACGCGCAGCTCCTCGAGTCGGTGGCCGTCCGGCGCGGGAGGTTGCGCGAATCGCTGCTGTGGGGCCGGGCTCGCCGCCAGATGGCGACCGTCGACAACCTCAAGCGCTTCGCGATCAGCGTCGTGGTCGCCGCCGTGTGCTGCGCGGGCTGCGTCGGCTGGTCGTTCCTGGAGAACGCGCTGGCGCAGCAGAAGCGCCAGCAGACCACGAGCAGCCAGGTGGTGCGATGACCCCGCCGCAGGCGACCGGAACGCTCACCCGCCTGACCCTCGCGGCCCCGTGGCGCCGGGTCGACCTCGTCCTGCCCTCCGAGACCCCGCTGGGCGAACTGCTGCCCGAGATCGTGCGGCTGCTCGGCTACCAGACGGCCGAGTCGCCCGAGGCGTATCGCCTGTCGCTGTTCGACGGCCGGGTCGTCGAGCTCGACCAGAGCCTGCGCTCGGCCGCTGTGCCCGACGGTGCGCTGCTGCGCGTCGACCGGATCAGCGAGGCGCCGATGCCCGCGGTGGTCCACGACGTGACCGACGAGGTCGCCGACGACCTGGACCGCCGGCCCGGCCGCTGGGGTGACGACGCCCGGCGCTGGCTGGCGACCGCGGTCGTCTCCGGCGCGGCGGTCTGGGCCACGCTGCTCGCGGCGCCGACCGCACCCCCGCTCGTGCTGGTGGCCGCCGGGCTGGTCGCGCTCGTCGGCGGCACCGCGCTCGCGCTGCCCGGCGCCCGCGTGGTCGGCACGGCGGTGCTGGTCGCGGGTGCCGCGACCACCGCTACCGCGGTTCCGCACTGGCTGGCCGAGTGGCCGCTGCGCTCGCTGGCCTGGGCTGTGCTGGTCGGGTTGACGGTGCTGGCGGCCGGCGCCGCCAACGGCCGGTTGCGGGCGGGTGCGACCGGCGCGGGCACGCTCCTCGGCCTCCTCGTGCTCTGGGCGGTGCCCAGCGCGTTGCACCTTCCCCCGGAACGGACCGCGACGCTGCTCGCGATCATCTCGACCGTCACGCTCGGTCTGCTGCCCAGGCTCGCACTGGTGACCTCCGGGCTGACCCGGCTCGACGACCAGCAGCTCGGCGAGCGGCCGACGACCCGCGGCTCGGTCCGCGCCGCGGTCGACTCCGCGCACCGGGGCCTCGCGCTGGCCGTGGTGTTCGCGGCCGCCTCGGCCGCGCTCGCGGGCTGGACGCTCGCGCACGCCGCCAACGGCTGGGCGGTCGCGCTGGCCTGCCTGCTGGGCGTCACCACGTGCCTGCGCGCCCGTGCCTGCCCGCTCACCGCCGAGGTGGTGAGCCTGACCGCCGCGACGCTGGTGGTCGTCGTCGGACTGGTGAGCAACTGGCTGCTCGTCGCGCCGGCGCAGTGGTGGGGCGGCGTGCTGGTGGCGGTCGCGGTGCTGGGCATCGGCTTCGCGGCGCTGGCCTACCGGCCGCCCGCGCACGTGCGGGCCCGCGCCCGGCAGCTCGCGGACCGCGTCGAGGGCATCGCGGTGGTGGCGATGGTCCCGGTCGCCGTCGGCGTCTTCGGTGTCTACGAACGCCTGCTGCAAAGTTTCTGATCACGGAAGGGCTCACCAGTGTCCACTTCGGACCACACGCCCGGCGGGCAGCCGGGGCCGCCGGCCGGACGGCCGTGGCGCGGTGGCGCGACCGAACGCCCGCCGTGGGAGAAGGACGCCGACGCCGACACCACGCAGCGCATTCCGCCGGTCCAGGACACACCCGCGGGGCAGCAGAACACCGGAGCGCGCCCGCAGAGCGCTGCGCCGGGGCAGCCTGGGACGGGGCAACAGAGCCCGGCGACGGAGCAGCAGGGCATGGCGCCGGGGCAGCAGCAGCCACCGCCGGGCCAACAGCCGGCGACTCCTCCGAACGCGACGTCAGGACGCCCGGGGCCCTCGGCGCCGGGCCCGGTCGTCCCGCCCGGCCCGGCCGCGCCGCCGCACCGCGGTGCCGTTCCGCCGCCGTCCCAGCAGCCGACCGTCCGGCACGCGCCGTCGCAGCAACCCACGGTCAAACACCCAGTCAGGCCAGGGGCCTTCGCGTCGCCCCAGCACGAGCAGCCGCCGCCCCGGCTGCCGTCGTCGCCGGGCAAGTCGAACGAGCTGGTCGGTCGCGTGCCGCACGGCGACTCCGCCGCCCGCCGCATCGGCCGCGCGGTCGTGCGCGCGTTCTCCAGCACCAAGCAGCCGCGCGAGCTGGAGGAGATCCTCACCGCGGTCCAGGCGCCGATCACCACCGGCCGCCGGATCGCGGTGACCTCGGTGCGCGGCGGCGCGGGCAAGACCGCGGTGGCCGCGATGCTCGGTTCGGTGTTCGCAGGCCGGCGGGCCGAACCGGTGCTCGCCGTGGACGCCGACCCGGATGCCGGTTCGCTGGCCTGGAGGCTCGGCGTCGAGTCGGCGATGACCCTGCCGGGCCTGGCACCCGCCCTCCAGACCGCCAGCGGTCAGGACCTCTCCAGCGTCGACCGGCTGCTGCCGCGCACCTCCCGCGGTCTGTGGGTGGTGCCCGGCGGAGGAGCCGCGCAGCCGCAGCTCGCGCGCGATGTCACGCGTGCGCTGTCGCGCCTGTTCGCGGTCGCCGTGCTGGACTGCGCGACCGGCATGAACAACCCCGCGGCCGGCGCGGTGCTGTCCGACGCGCACGCCGTGGTCGTGGTCGCGCCCGCGAGCCCGGACGGTGTGCGCACCACCGCCGAGGCGCTGACGCGCATCGGCCCGGCCGCGCTGCAGCACGTCGTCGTCGCGCTCAACGCGGTGGACCGCACCGGCGCTGCGGCGCTGCGGACCGAGCAGGCGTTGTCGCTGTTCTCCCAGCTCGGGCTGCCCGCGGTGGTGCTGCCCCACGACCGCCACGCCGGTGCGGGCGGCCCGATCGACCCCGGCAGGCTGGCCGAACCGACCGTCACCGAGGTTTCCCGGCTCGCGGCGTGGTCACTGCGCCGGGCCCGGCCGCTGTAGTGGCCGCCGTGACCACCGCACGACCCGCACGTCCGAAGGAGGCGCAGTGACGACCCGCCTGGTCCACCGGCCTGCGCGCACTGTGCGTCCGCTCGGCGGCGAGGACCCGCTGGACATCGACCCGCCGCCGCTGCTGCCGGAGGGCAAGACGGCAGCGGGCGTGCAGGGGCTGCTGCCGATGGCCGGTGCCGCGGCGTCGATGACGATGATGATGTTCTTCCGCGGCAGCGGCTTCGCCGCGCTCGGCGCGGTCGTCATGCTGGTCTCGGTCTGCGCGGCCGCGCTGTTCTACTTCACCCAGCGCGGGCAGGCCACCCGCAAGCGCCGCCAGCAGCGCGAGCGCTACCTCGACCACCTGGAACAGCTCCGGGACGACCTGCGGGACTGGGAGCAGGACTTCCAGCGCCGCGCCTCGGTCCCGGACCCGCCGGTCGGCAGGCTGCTCGACCTGGTGCACGATCCGGCCAGGCTGTGGGAGCGGCGCCGCGGCGACACCGACTTCCTGCTGGTGCGCGTCGGCACCGGGCACCAGCCGGTGCGGGAGCTGCGGATGCGCGTGGAGGGCACGCCGGTCAACCCGCCGGACCCGTTCATGCTCGCCGAGGCCAACGCGCTGCGCCGCCGGTTCGGCACGGTCCCGCACCTGCCGCTGCGCGTGAACCTGGACCGCGCGGGCGACGTGTCGCTGATCGGCGAGGGCCGCGACGAGGTCCTCGGTGCCGCCCGCACCCTGATCGCGCAGGTCGCGGCCATGCACGCGCCCGACGACGTGATGATCGCCGTGATCACCCCGCCGGAGCGGGAGGCGGACTGGGCGTGGGTGCGGTGGCTGCCGCACGCGATGGACCGCGCGCACATCGGTCCCGGCGGACCGCAGCCGCTGTTCGCCCCGGACGCCCCGGCGCTGGCCGCGCTGCTGGCCGACGACCTCACCGACCGCGCGACGCGCGCGGCGCAGGCGTTCCGCCACGGCTCGGGTGCGGGCGAGGCGGTGACGCGCTCGCGCCTGCTGGTGATCGACGACGCCTTCGGAGACGTGGCGCGGAAGCTGCCGACGCCGGACAAGGGGGTCGGGCTGGACCGGCTCGGCGTCACGGTGCTGCACCTGCTGTCCAACCGGCTGCACGAGCCGAGTGAGATCTCCAGCCGGGTGACCGTCGGCGAGCAGGTCACCGTCGAGCAGACCGAGCCGCGGGCGCTGCGCGCGGGCACTCTCGAGCCGGCCTCGCACGCCTTCGCCACCGGGCTGGCCCGCGAGCTCGCCCCGCTGCGCCTGTCGGCCGACTCCTACGACGACGGTTCGGGCACGCCGCCCGCGGACTTCCTCCAGCTCCTGGGCATCGACGACCCGGCGAAGCTCGACGTCGAGCGGATGTGGGCGCGGCGCGGCGAGCGCGACTTCCTGCGGGTGCCGATCGGCGTCACCGGGCTGGGCAACGCGACGCTGCTCGACCTGAAGGAGTCCGCGCAGCTCGGGATGGGTCCGCACGGGCTGTGCGTCGGCGCGACCGGGTCGGGCAAGAGCGAGCTGCTGCGCACGCTGGTGCTCGCTCTGGTGGCCACCCACTCACCGCGGCAGCTCAGCCTGGTGCTGGTCGACTACAAGGGCGGCGCGACGTTCGCGCCGTTCGAGAGGCTGCCGCACACCGCGGGCCTGATCACGAACCTGGAGTCGGACTCCTCGCTGGTCGAGCGGATGTACGCCAGCCTCGACGGGGAGGTCCAGCGCAGGCAGCAGCTGCTGGCCGACGCAGACAAGAGCGTGGACATCACCCAGTACGCGATGCGCCGCGCCGCCCTGGGCGAGCCGGAAGAACTGCCGCCGTTGCAGCACCTGTTCGTGGTGATCGACGAGTTCGGCGAGCTGATGACGGCGAAGCCGGAGTTCATCGAGCTGTTCCTGCGCATCGGCCGCATCGGCCGGTCCATCGGCGTGCACCTGCTGCTGTCGAGCCAGCGCATCGAGGGCGGCAAGCTGCGCGGGCTGGACACCTACCTGTCCTACCGGCTCGGGCTGCGGACGCTGTCGGAGATGGAGAGCCGGACGGTGCTGGACACCCCGGACGCCTTCCACCTGCCGCCGCTGCCCGGCGCCGGCTACCTCAAGGTCGACACCAGCGTGTACGACCAGTTCAAGTCCGCATACGTGTCGGGTCCGGTCGCCGAGCCGGAGGAGGCTCGTCCCGTCGAAACCGGGACGCCGCCGGTCCTGGCCATGCCCCGCTACGGCTCGCCGGACGAGCAGGAGCAGACCGACCAGCCGAAGGCGACCCGGCGCACCACCGGACCAACGCTGCTGTCGACCATCGTCGAGCAACTGGAGGGCGCGGCCGAACCGGTCGCACCGGTATGGCTGGAGCCGCTGCCCTCGGCGGTCACCCTCGACCAGGCCGCGGGCGGCTTCGACGTCACGGTGGACGGCCTGCGCCTGCGGGAAACCGGCGCGGTGGGCCTGCCGGTGCCGATGGGACGGCTGGACGACCCGGCCCGGCAGTGGCAGGGCACCTGGACGCTGGACCTGTCGGTGGCGGGCGGCAACCTGCTGGTCCTCGGCGGTCCGGGCGCGGGCAAGACCACCGCGCTGCGGACGCTGGCGCTGGGCCTGGCCTGCGCGCACCGCCCCACCGACGTCGGCATCTACGGCATCGACCTGCTCGGCAGCGGCATGCGCGCCCTGGCCGACCTGCCGCACGTCGGCGGTGTCGCGGGCCGCGACGACCGGGAGCGCATCCGCCGCACCGTCGACGAGCTGCACGGCATGCTGGCCGAGCGCGAGCGGCTGTTCCAGCGCAGGCAGGTCGACGACATCGCGCAACTGCGCGGGAAACCGGCCGAGCTGCCCTGCACCGAGGTCGTGCTGCTGATCGACGGCTACGGCCAGCTCGCGGGCGAGTTCGAGGCGATCGAGGAGCGGGTGCACGACCTGCTGGCCCGCGGCGGCCGCTACGGCATCCACGTCGTCGCCACCGCGCGCCGGTGGAACGAGGTGCGCGGTGCCCAGCAGGTCGGCTTCGGCAACCGCATCGAGCTGCGGCTGACCGACCCGGCGGAGTCGAGCATCGACGGCAAGCTCGCCCGCGCGGTCGGCGCCAAGCAGCTCGGCAGGGCACTGACCACCGACCGGCTGTTCGCCCAGGTCGCGCTGCCCCGGCTGGACTCCGTCCCGGACCCGGCGGGCTCCGGGCTGCCGGAGGCCGCCGCCCTGGTGCGCAGCACCTGGACCGGACCGGTGCCGCCGCCGATCCGGGTGCTGCCCGCGGTGCTCGACCCGCGGGAGCTGCCCGCCACCGACCGCGGCACGGTCGCCCTGGGACGCTTCGAGAACGACTTCGACGCGGCGAACCTCGACCTCTTCGGGCGCGACCAGCACCTGCTGGTCCTCGGCGACACCGGAACCGGCAAGACGAACCTGCTGAAGCTGGTCACCTCGACGCTGGTGGGGCAGTACTCGGCGGAGGAGATCGTCTTCGCGGTGTTCGACCCCCGGCACGGGCTGGAAGGCCTGGTGCCCGAGGACCACCTCGGCGGCTACGCGAGCAACCACGCGCTGGCCAACCAGCTCGCGCAGGCGGTGTCGCAGGAACTGGTCAAGCGCGGGTCACCGGACCACCCGGCGCGGCCCAGGATCGTGCTCGTCATCGACGACTACGACGTCCTGGCCGCCTCCGGCAGCCAGCCCCTCGCGCCGTTCGCACCCTTCCTGGCGTCGGGCCGGGACCTCGGGCTGCACGTCGTCATGACCCGTCGCGTCATGGGCGCCGCGCGCGGCCTGTTCGAGCCGTTCACCATGGGAGTGCGGGAATCGGGCTGCCTGAGCCTGCTGATGTCGGGCGACCGCTCGGAGGGACAGCTCTTCCCGGGAGTGCGCCCGACGACGCTGCCGCCGGGGCGGGCTCTGCTCGTCCGGCCCGGCGACCGGACCCGCACCGTGCAGACCGCGTTCGTGGACGACCTGGAGGACTCGTGATGCGAGCTGTCGCGGAGGCGCCGCCGAACTGGCCGGAGGCGTCGTGACCTTCGACATCGTGGCCCTGTGCCGCGAACAACCGGGTCCGGGCGCGATGCTCGCGGCGATGCGGGCGGCAGGTCCGGAACTGCGCGTCAACACCATCGACGAGGCGCAGCTCATCCAGCTCTACCACGAGGACGGGCGGCTGATGATGACCACCGAAGGGGCCCGGCTGGTGCAGGTGCGCGGCGAGGTGCGGCGGTTGCTCGGCTTCGACGAGGACGTGCCGCACCCGGTGTGGTGGGTGGAAACCCGGGCGCCCGGCGGCGACCCGGAAGCCGAGGCCGCGGCCCGGCGCTTCACCCAGGCCCTGGTCACCACGTCGGGAGGTGTGTCGTGGTCGACGCGCTGACCGGGCATCCCGCCGCCGACCGGGAAACCGCCGAGGCGATCGTCGTCGAGCAGGACCGCCGCGTCGTGCCGCTGTCGAGCTGGCTCGCCGACGCGGCGGTGACCGCTGCCGCGGGCGGACGGGTCCTGCACGTGCTCACCCCGGCCCGCAGCCGCATCACCTACCCGCTGGAACTGCTGATCACCGACGGCCACGCGCAGTGGGTGGTGCGCGACGGTGTCGAGCGCTTCCGCGACGGCATCACCGGCGAACCGCTGCGCTGGAACGGCGCCCGCTTCACCGCCGCCGACGGGCCCACCGCCCCGCCGGTGCCGACCCGGTCGGGGAGCCTGGAGGTGCAGATCACCACCCTGCACGCGGCCGACAACGCCCTCCAGCTCGGGCTCAGCACAGAGGCCGCGATGCACGCACTCGTGGGCGCCGCGCCCGCGGGCTGGGGAGTCGCCGAGCCGGCGTCGGAGCGATGGTCGCCGCGCGAGCTGACCCGCCACTGCCACGGCCGCTCGCCCGCACCCACCAACGTGGTCGTGGTGGGCGGCGAGGATGAGCTGGCGGCGGTCGGGTCGTTGGAGGTGACGCGGGTCGACACCGGCGTGCGGGAACGGCTGCGACTGGCGGGACCGGCGAGCACCGCCGTCGGCCAGGACGCCATCGAGGACCTGGCAGCGGCGGTCGCGGGCAAGGCGCGGTCGGTGCTGGTGTCGTCGCACCCCGGGCGCCTCGACGGACTCCGCTGGCACACACCGACCATGCCCGCGCTGCCCTACGGCATCCTGGTCGGCCACCAGGTGGTGCAGCAGCGCGGTGTCGAGCACGCCCAGTCCGCCCCGGCCGCGCGCGTCCGCATCCTCGGCATCGACCGCAGGCGCGCCTGCTGGTGCCGCCTCGACGGCGGGCAGAAGGCACCGTACGAACTGCTCACCGACGTCCTGCACCACTTCGGCCTGCCGACTTCGGGGGACTAGATCCCGAGAAGCGCTCGCATGTGCGCGTACTTGCGGGTGAGCCGTGCCTGCGTTTCGGCGTCGAGCGCCGCCAGGCGGGCCGGGTCGGCGTTGTGCGCGAGGTCGGCTTCCTTGACCAGCCGGGCGCCCGGCGTCGCCAGGATGCGGGCGGCGTAGTCCTCCGGGGATTCGCCGGCGCGCTTGGTCAGGGCGAGGACGATGTCGACCGTCTGCGGCGCGAGCGGCGCCTCGCGCAGCCACTGCTCGCTGAGAGCGTCGTCCTCCACTGCGTCGTGCAGCCACGCCGCCGCGATCTGCTCCTCCGACCCGCCGCGCGCCCGCACCCCGGCCGCGACCGCCGCCAGGTGCTCGGCATAGGGCCGCCCGGCCTTGTCGACCTGCGACGCGTGCGCCCGCCGGGCGATCGCCTCGACTTCGGCGAGGTTCATCAGCCCCACTGCTTACCTCACGTCTACGACTGGGCCAGCTTCGAGCGGATCCTTCTGACGAACTCGGCCGCCTCCCCAGGAGTGATCTCCACGTGCTCGTCCTCGTTGTGCCCGAGTTCGTACTTGCGGAAGTAGTCAGTGGGCTCCCACCGCAGGTTCCGGGTGAAAACCTCGTCGGTGGTCCTGCCCGCCGCGGTGCGACGGCGCAGGATTCCGCTGGGATTGCTGCGGGTGCGACCAGGCGTGAGCAATCCGTAGTAGATGACCTCCGTGACCGGTTCCGCGCCGCCGGACGACCACCAGCGCTCACCGTCGGCGACCGCCTTCACGTAGTCCTCGACGGCGGGCGTGGTCGGTGCCCAGTGGACCGGCGAGCCGTCCTTGGGAACGACGATCCCGCCGCTCATCAGCCCGTCGGCGGGGTTCCCGCTATCGATGGCTCGCACCGTGTCCACGGCGAAGGTCTCGGCGATGTCGAAGTCCCGCGTGACCTCGTCCCGGACCGCGATCCGTCCCAGCTTCGGGTGGCTGATCTCCTCCCCGAAGTGGCGCGCGAGGAACTCGTGCAACCTGCGCCGGGCCTCCGGGCTACCGCTGTGCGGTGCCTGCGACATCGTCAATCATCTCCCGATCGGCAAGTACATGATGTTGACGTTCTTCTCCAGGAGTGCCAGACCGCCGGTCTGCCCGTCCAGGAAGACAACGCCGTTCTGATCGTGGACCACGTTGAAGACGTGCGCGGAACCGGGGCGACCGATGTAGACCATGCCGCGAGCGCCTTCGCCCCGCGCCGTTATGTCGCCGATGATGTCATCGTAGGACGACACCTGGCGGAAAGCGGCCGGGTCGGCTCCGAGGGACCGCGCGTAGTCGGCGAAGGTGTTGCTGCTCAGCCCCCAGCCGGGCCCTTCGGGCCACGGCAGGGCCGATGAGGGCGTTCCGGTGAAACCGAGGTCGACGGCGCGAACGCAACGGCTGCAGTTCTGATCGCTGCCGGGAACACCCCGCTGGAAGCGGTCGACGTTGACGTCGACCACGTACGGGTGGTGCTCGGCGACGTAGCGCTGCGCCTGCTCGGGAGTCGCGGTACCGGAATGCAGCGCGGGCTTGCTGTTGACGTCGGTCGTCCCGGACACCGCGGACCAGTCGGGATCGGCGTTGTCGGCACCGTCGCCGTGCTCCGCGGGATCGCCCGGATCCGCCGGGGCGTGATCAGGATCCCCGTCGTGAGGGCCATGCCCGTCGGCGTCCGGGTGCTGGGGCGGGGCGTGGTCGGCGGGATCCACCGCCGCGCGTTCGGCCTCCAGCGTCTGCTTGAGCTCGTGCAGGCGGTCGACCGCGTGATCGGGAACGTCGACCTGACGGAAGATCTCCGCCTGGGCCTCGGCCGCCCGCAACCGGTCCGCTTCGTTCGTGGCGACCCGTTCGGCTTCGTAGAGGCCGTGGGTGTCCATCTTGGCCTTGAAGCTGTCGGGCGTGTGGAACTGGAGCTCGAAGATGCGCCCCGTCGCGGGATCGCGCCAGGTGGAGTTGACGCCCTTGTAAGTGTCGGGGTTCTCCCAGGTGGGCTTGAAGGTGACGTTCTCGTAACCCCGGGCGCGAAGGTCGTCGACCGCGCTCAGGACGCCGTCGGTGTAGTTGCGCGCCGGCATCTCGATCGTGTAGCGGACCGAGTCCTTGACGTTGGTGAGGATCTCGTCCGGGCTGAGATCGGGGTACTTCGCCAGGTCCTGCGCGAACTTGCGCTTGAACGAGTCTTCGCTCTTGAGCACGAAGTCCGGATACCCCTGGAGCCTGGCCCCGTCGATGCCCTCCGCGATCGACCGGACGTGCGGGGTCACGTGTCCTTCGGTGACACCGGCGCCACCGAGGTAGCGGTCCGCCGCCGCGTTCATCTCTGGTGACAGGTCGTACCGGGTGCCGTGCTCGACGTTGACCCACGACCCGTCGGGCTGGTTGCCGAGTCGCTCGGGCAGCGAAGGAGTGTCGGCTCCCGGAGCAGGGCTGACGTTCGACGGGTCGCCGCTGTCCGGCGAGCTGGTGTGGTCGCCATCCGGGCGGTCCCCGTCCGGCGTGTGGCCGTCGCTCGGAGCGTTGCCGTCGCTCGGCGTGTGGCCGTCGACCGGGGTGTGCGCGTCGGCTGGTGTGCGGCCATCAACCGGGCTGTCACCGTCGGGCCGGGTCGGGCCATCGCCGGAGACGTGGCCGTTGCCGTGGTGCGATCCGCCGACAGGACCGTCGGACGGTTGCCGGCTGTCCGGGACACCGTTGTCACGCGGGCCGTCCGTTGCGGTGTGCCCGCCCTGGTGTGTCCCACCGCCGTGGTGGCCGTCCGGGGTGTGGTGCAGGCCGTCGCCGACGCTGGGGCCGCCGCCGCGGGGTCCGCCGTTGTCCATGCGTGCGACGTCGGGGCCGCGGGTGTCCGGGATGTCGGTGTCGACGCGGTGCCCCAGCGACGGGCCGTCGCCCGCCAGGGCCGGGGTGGGGCCGAGGTGGGGGATGTTGATGTCGAGCTTGTTGGCCAGCTTGATGCCCAGCTCACCGACGGTGGGCATCTTCGCCACGAAGTCGCCTGCCCGCACCAGTCCGCCGCCGACCTTGGCGGCCATCCCGGCGACCTTGCCGCCCTGGATCGCCGCGCCGGCGCCCTTCAGGCCGGCGCCGGCGCCCTTGGTGCCGACCACGGCGGAGACGATGTTGAACGTCGCCTGCCCGGCCGCGCGTCCGTTGTGGCCCTTGCCCCACTGGTCGTAGGCGATGATCGACTTGCCCGCGTTGAGCAGCGTGCCGCCCATCTCGCCGCGCTTGAAACCTGGCAGGCCGATCGTCTGGTCCGCCACGATCGTGAGGGGGTTGGCGTAGGTGCCGAGCGCCAGCGCGAACGTGCCGAGCCCCTTCCACGCCGCGCCCGCGGTGGACCAGCTCCACTCGCCGTTGGCGTAGCCGATCAGCGCGCCGAGGTCGGTGACCATCTGCACGGCGCCGTCCTTGATGCCGACGAAGAAGTCGCCGACGTCGCCCCAGAAACCGCCGTCGTGCTCCTCCGCCTTGCCCCACGGCAGGCCCTCGCCGAGGGCCGAGTTGAGCTGGTCCTCGGTGTAGCCGAACTCGTTGGGGTCGCGCCTGCCGTCGCCGTTGTCGGCGACGTACTGGGTCCCGCCGTAGACCGCGTTGATCGCGTTGGCGCAGGTCCGCTGGGCCTCCATCCACTCGGCGACGGCCTCGTTGACCTGCGAGAGCAACTGGTTGTGCTGGTTGACCTTGCCCTCGTCCTCGCGCCAGTCGTCGTCGCCCTCGACCGAGGCCACGAAGGTCTGCGCCTGCGCCCGCAGTGACTCCAGCCTCGCCTTGATCGGCTTGACCGTCGTCGCGTAGGCCGAGAGCGCCCCGGCGACGGTCTCGACGTTGCCGCCGACGGTGTCGCTGACCGCCGACACCGGTTGCGTGGCGTTGAGCAGCTGACCGGCCTCCGGCGCGTCGTAGACCGCCGACAGGCCCTGCCACTTCGCGTGCACGTCGGCGCCGGTGGAGGCGAAGGCCGCACCGGCGGTCCTCAGCGTCGAGGCGTGCCCGGCCAGCGCGTCCATGTCGCCGGGGATCTGCGGGATCTCGGCCGGGTTGATCACCGGGCGCCCCCGTTCGGCATGGTGCCGCGCGGGTCGGGGGCGGCGGTGGCGTTGGACTGCGCGTTCGCGGCCATCTCCAGGTCACCGCGCACGTACGCCTGGGTGGCGTTGACCGCGCCGTTCATCGCCGCGCCGGTGCGGGTGAACACGAACTCGATGCTGGACCGCTGGGAGTCCGCGAACCCCGTCAGCGCCTGCCCGATGATCCCGGACGACGCCTGCGTCCCGGCCCCCTCCATCGCGCTGTTGATCGATCGCAGGTGGCCCTCGAAGTCATCGGCCACGCCTTCGACCTGCTGCAAAACGCCCTGCACACCTGCGGGCTGGATGTCCCAGCGGCCCACGACGAATCCTCCCCGCCGGCGTCAGCCGATGCCCTGCACCGCCGAACGCGCACGCGACAGCGCCGTGTTCGCGGAGTCGTCGTTCTGGGTCATGGTCTGCTTGACCAGGTTGATGATCTGCCGCACCTCGGTGGCCGCGGACTTCCACCGCTGCTCGACGTGGTGGTAGTCGTCGGAGACCCCGTCGGCCTGGAAGTCGGCCATCGCCGCGGCGACCGCCTGGTCGCGCTGGCCGATCACCGACTCCAGCCGCCCGATGATGCCCTGCAGGTCGCCCTGCACCGACTGCGAGACGCCGGTGTCGAAGCTGCGCCGGTCCATCGTCATGACTGCTTACCTCCCCAGGTCAGCGGGCACCGAAGCGGGCCGCGTCGAAGTTGGCCGATCCCTGCGCCGATGCGGCGTTGTCGGCCATCTCGGTGTCGCCCTGGCCGAACGAGGAGTCCATCCCGGACTGGCCGCCCAGGATCGCCCCCAGCGAGCTGTTGAGCTCGGCGGTGATCTCGTCGGCTCGGGCCTTGAAGCCGTCGAAGGCCGCGCGGCCGGCACCGTTGAACTTGCCCTGCAGCGGCTCCGCCGCGGCGATCAACTGCCGGATCAGCGCGCCCAGGTCGTCGCTGGAACCCTGGGTCTGCTTGGTCAACGACGACAGCGTCGACGACCCCATGTCGAACTTCACGCCACACCCTCCAACCCGATGGTCGTACTGCCGGGAATGCCCCTCGACCAGATCGGACGCGGCACACCCCAGTTCGGTTCCCGGTGAATCCGGCCCCATTCAAGATCGAATTCCCCCTGGCCCGGGAACAACCGGCAGCAGGTTACTCAAACCGGTGACGCACGATCAATGCGGAAGTGGCCTCGGACAACCTTCCGGACAACACCGGTTCCAAATGGACGCTGCCGTCCCGGAATCGCGCTGATCACGGAGCTGCGGAGCCGCCCGCGGATGTTGATCAGCGGCGGAGGCGGATCGCCTGGGTCGGGAGCGTGCTCAGGGGATGACCGGGGTGGCTGGGGAGAACGCCGGTATATGACAACGCCGTTATATGACGCGGCCCGCGATTCGCGGGTGCGGATCGCGGGCCGCCGGGTCCTTTTCGGAGAGAGCGGGTGCGCCGTCGCTAAGCCTTCTCCAGCGCGGCGGCGTCCTCGGCGCCGAACTGGTCCTCGAGATGTTCCGGTGAGGCGTCCACGTCGATCTGCTCCACGGGCACCCCGCGCGCGGCCGAGATCGCGCCGAGCCGGCGTCCGGCCCGGTCCGAGGCGTAGGCGGCGAGCTCGTCGATGTCCAGCCGGAACGGCGTCTCCTCCGGCGCGTCCTCCGGTCGCCACTGGATCTGCGACACCGCCAGCGGGAGAAGGTGCTGCATCTGCTCCTGCACGACGTCCCAGTTGGACTCGTCGGCCGCCACGTGCCGCCGGCAGGTGAAGGTGCCCCACGCCATGTGGCGCCGTTCGTCGTCGCCGATGCGGCGCACGACCTCCTGCATGCCCGGCAGGATGCCCCGGCTGCGGCAGATCTTCTGCCACGCGAAGTAGCCGGTCAGCGCGAGCGTGCCCTCCACGACGTGGTTGTAGGTGACCGACGCGCGTACCTGGTTGGCCGGACTCGGATCGTCGTGCAGCGCGTTGAGCGACTTCGGCAGCTCCTGGTAGAAGATCGCGCGGTAGCCGGGGTTCTCGGCGACGTGGGAGTGCAGGTCCTCGGTGAGTCCGACCGCGTCCATCCACAGCCGGAAGACCTGGGTGTGCTTGGCCTCCTCGAAGCAGAACTGCGACAGGTACATCTCGTCGCCGAAGCGGCCCTCGGCCGCCATCGCCGCCATGAACGGCTGGATGTCCTCGGTGACCGCCTCCTCGCCGGCGATGAACTGCGAGCACAGCATCGCCACGCTGCGCTGCTCCTCCTCGGAGAGGTTCTGCCAGTCCTCGGCGTCCTGGCTGAAGTCGATGTCGGCCGGGTTCCAGAACTTCGCGTTGCCCTTGGTGAACAGCCGCAGCGGCAGCGAGTCCCAGTTCAGGCCGCCTGCCCGCAGGGAGTGGAAGTCTTCGCGGAAGGTCGCGGTGCTCGTCATCGGGCCGCTCCAGCTCGCCGGGATGTGAGGAAAGTTACTGGTTGATTTTCGATACGGCGCAGTTCCGCGTCAAGGCTCGGTCGTTCACCGGACCGGGTGAGCGCCCTCCTAGGCTGGGCGGGTGACCACAGTCGGCTTCGACCTGGACCTGACCCTCATCGACCCCCGCGCCGGGGTGGTCGAGGTGTTCGCCGCGCTCGGCGCGGAGTTCGCCCTCGACCTCGACGGCGAGCACATCGCGGCCAACCTCGGGCCGCCGCTGCCGTCGGTCCTGCGCGGCTACGGATTCGACGAGCCGCTGGTCGAACGCCTCGTCGCCCGGTTCCGGGAGCTGTATCCGAGCGTCGTCATCCCGGCCACGGCGGCGATGCCCGGGGCGTCCGACGCGCTGGCCGCGGCCCGCTCGGACGGTGGTCGAAGCCTGGTCGTCACCGGCAAGTTCGAGCCCAACGCCGCGCTGCACGTCTCGGCCTTCGAGTGGGAGGTCGACCACCTCAGCGGCGACGTGTTCGCCGAGGCCAAGGGCGAGGTGCTGCTGGCGCAGGGCGCGCAGGTCTACGTCGGCGACCACGTGGCCGACATCGCGGGCGCGCGGACCGCCGGGGCGGTCGCGGTGGCGGTGGCCACCGGGCCCTACGACACCGACGCGCTCGCGGCGGCGGGCGCCGACGTCGTGCTGGCCGACCTCACCGAGTTCCCCGACTGGCTCGCCGGCTACGAACGACGATCGCGACAACACCGGTGACCAGCCCGGCCGGGGCGAGCAGCGTCGCCAGGTTCAGCCACAGCGGCAGGTCGGTGCTTCCGGCCGCGTAGAGGGCGAACACGGCGACGACGGCGATCAGGCCGAGCCCGAACATGCCCATCGCCACGGGCATCACGGCGGACCTGGAACTCGAACTGGCCATGCCCGCAAGCGTATTCCGGCACCCGCTCCCACCCGGAAGGCGGCGTCGCGAAGGCTGGACGATGACCGCGAGGTTACGGGTACCCTAGAGTGACGCGCCCCGGGCACGCTCGACTGCGTGGCGTATGCGGGGCGCTTTCGTCGTGCTGGGCCCAGGTCCCGGCCGGCGAAGACGAGCATCGGCGAAACTCCAGCGCCGGCGGCCGGGGCCGCCGGTGGTTCGGCCCGGAGGGGCCGACATGATCGCAAACGACAGGGAACGGTGAGGACAGTGCCGACCGGCAGGGTCAAGTGGTTCGACGCGGAGAAGGGCTTCGGCTTCGTGACCCAGGACGGTGGGGAGGACGTGTACGTGCGGGCCTCCGCGCTGCCGTCCGGCGTCGAGTCGCTCAAGACCGGACAGCGGGTCGACTTCGACATGGCCCAGGGCCGCCGCGGTCCGCAGGCGCTCAAGGTGCAGCTGCTCGACCCGCCGCCGTCGGTGGTGGAAGCGCGCCGCAGGCCGGCCGACGAGCTGCACGGCATGGTCGACGACATGATCAAGCTGCTCGAGCTCAAGGTGCTGCCCGACCTGCGCCGCGGGCGCTACCCCGACCGCAAGGTCTCCAAGCGCATCGGCGAGGTCGTGCGCGCCGTCGCCAGGGAGCTCGACCCGGGCGCCTGAGCCCGAGGGCCGCGCTCCGGCGCTGCGCTGCGCCGCCGCCGTGTTCCCCGTGCCGGCCGGTTCCCGTCGCCGCGGGGCCGTGGTTGCCCCGTGCCGCCGTCATCGGCTTTCCCCGTGCCGACGGGTTCCCGTCGCCGCCGCTTGCGGCAGCCGCCGGGATCACGGGTTGACGTCGAGGATCCAGCTACCGCCGATCACGAAGTCCACGCCGCCCTCGGTGCCCGGGCTGAGCAGTGCGGAGAACCGCTGGACCTCGACGTGCTCGAACTGCACGCCGTCGCCGGGGAGCTGGAGGGTGTAGGCGTGGCGGTCGCCGCCGGTGAACACCTCGGTCTTGCCGCCGACCTCCTCGCCGGAGGTCGTCCGGTAGATGAAGGCCACCTGCCACGGGGCCTCGGCCACGTCGCTGGGCACCGAGATCTGCAGCGGCTCGCGCCCGGGGACCCGCAGCTTGCCGATCGGTTCGGCGGGCGGCGGCGAACACTTCTCGCCCAGCGCGTCGCAGTACTGCGCGGGTGCGACCTCCACCGCCTGCCCGTGCGAGTAGAAGGTGACCTGCGGATCGGCGGGTGCGGAGCAACCCGCGAGCGCCACGGCGGTGCCTGCCAGCAGTAGCGGTTTCAGTCCTCGGAACACGAGCCGAGCCTACGACGCGTCCTCGCGAGAAGTCGGCGCGGATCACGAGGGGCGACCTGCGTCACACGGTGGGCCCGGTTTCAGGTGGCGGAGGTCACCGCGATCAGGTCGCGGTGCGGGTTGCCGCCGAGGAGCCCCGCCGCCAGAACGTCCTCGCCAGCAGCGAGCCGCCTCGCCCGGCCAGCACGGTCTGGGCCAGCACGAGCGCGAGCAGCACCGCCACGACCGTGAAGCCGATCCAGTACACCGGCGGCAGCAGTACCCCGAGCGCTCCGCCGAAGACCCAGCTCAGCTGCAACACCGTCTCCGAGCGGCCGAAGGCCGAGGCGCGAGACGCCTCGGGCATGTCCCGCTGGACCACCGCGTCCAGGCAGACCTTCGCCAGCGCGCTGCAGGTCGCGCCGACCAGGCCCACGACCACCGCCATCGGCAGACCCGCCAGCACCGCCGCGCACACCGTGACGGCCAGCGCGCTGCCGAGGCAGGCCACGATCAGCCGGTCGGGCTTGCCGAACGACATCCGGGCGCCGACACCGTTGCCGAGGAAGCTGCCCAGCCCCGCCGCGCAGCCGACCATGCCCAGCAGCACGAGCTGCATGAACGGATCGGTCTGGGTGCCCTGCTTGATCACGAACGCGGCGAACAGCGTCAGGAACCCGGTGAGCAGCCGGATGCCGCCGTTGCCCCACAGCGCGACCACGACGTGACCGGTCAGCGGGGTGCGTTCCGCGCGGCGCGGGTGCGAGCTGATCGAGGCGGGCACCTCGCCCTCGGTGCTCTCCACCCAGGCGGGGATGCGCAGGCAGAGCCACACCCCGCAGGCCGCCATCGCGGCCATGAACCACAGCGCGCCCTCCGACCCCAGCAGCCACGCGAAACCCGACGCCACCGCGCCGAACACGCCGCCCGCGGCCATGCCGAAGGTGGTGAGCCTGGAGTTCGCGGTGGTCAGCGTGATCGCCTGAGGCAGTACGCGGGGCGTCATCGCCGCCTTGAGCACACCGAAGGACTTCGACAGCACCATGCAGCCGAGCGCCGCCGGGTACAGCAGCCAGCTGTTGAAGTTCAGCGCCATCACCGCCGCCAGCAGCACCCGGATGCCGAACGACGCCGCGAGCGCCAGCCGCCTGCCCCTCTGCAACCTGTCGAGGGCGGGCCCGATGACCGGTGCGATCACCGCGAACGGCGCGACCGTGATCAGCAGGTACAGCGCGACCTTGTCCTTGCTCTCGCCGGTCGCGGCGGAGAAGAACAGGGTGTTGGCCAGGGCGACGGCCATCGCCGCGTCGACGGCGTAGTTGCCCATGACGGCGTAGGTGAAGCGCGCCAGCCCGGAGCGGTCGGCGCCGTCGGCGTGCGCTGCGGAGAAGAACAGGCGCATCGCGCGCTGGGTGAGGTCGCGGCTGCGCCACGCGGCGACGCGGGTGACGGTCAGCTTGCGCGGCGGCGCGGTTCCGCGCGCACCATCCGTCTCGTCGAAGTCGCCGGGGTCCGCGCGCTCGCCGGGCTCGTCGCGGAACGAGTGGTGGTCGCGGGGCAGCGGGGGCAGCCGGGAAGTGCGGTAGCGGGGTCGGTGCTCGTCGTCGTCCCAGGGGTAGCGGCGCGGCGGCGCCTCGAAGCGCTGCTCGCTGCGCTGCGCCTGGTCGGCGCTGCCGTGCTGTTCGCGCCGGCGGGTCCACTTGCGGCGCTGGCCGTTTCCGCGGGTGGACTTGCCGTCGGGGTCGGTCTCGCGGGTGGACTTGCCGTGGGAGTCGGTTTCGCGGGTGGACTTGCCGGGCGGATCGTCTTCGCGAGTGCGGCCGTCGCGCGGTTCTTCCCCGCGTGCGCGCGCGTAGGAGGCGGAGATCGCGTCGCCTTCACGCGCACTCAGCCCGTCGTAGTCACCGCGCTTGCCGCGCTGGCCGGCGCCCCAACCCGCGCGGCCGCGCGGCTGCTGATCACGCCGCCCGCCCATACCGCCATCCTGCCCCACCCCGGGCCGGTAACCGATATCGGCCGACACGCCGAGACCCCGACACGCCCGGCGGCCCGAACCTTCGCCGCGTCGCGGCATCCGCCCGCCCGCTCACGCGGGGGCGAAGCGGACGCGGTAGAGGTGCGGCCAGTACTTGCCGGTGATCAGGAACTCGTCGGTGCCGGGCACGGCCGCGATGCCGTTGAGGACGTCGGCGCTCGCGCGCTCCTGCGGGGTCAGCAGGCCCGACGCGTCCACGACCGCGGTGACCTGCCCGGTCGCCGGATCGATGCGCAGGATCTGGTCGGTGTGCCAGACGTTCGCCCAGACGTGGCCGCCCGCGCACTCCAGCTCGTTGAGGTCGCCGACCTCCTCGCCGCCGGCACGGACCGCCACCTCGCCCGCCGGGGCGAAGGTGGCGGGGTCGCGGAAGGTCAGCCGGGAGCTGCCGTCGCTCATGACCAGCCGGGCGCCGTCGTGGCACAGCCCCCAGCCCTCGCCGGAGTAGCCCACTCGGCGCAGCTCGCGCAGGCTCGCCCGGTCGCGCTCGATCGCGACCCCTTCCTGCCACGTCAACTGCCATATACGGTCACCCTCGACGGTGATGCCCTCGCCGAAGAGCTCCGGTGGCAGCCGGTCCTCCCGGTGCACGGCTCCGGTGGCCGGGTCGGTGGCCCGCATCCGGGAGCCGCCGTAGGTGCCGGTGCCTTCGTAGAGGGTGCCGTCGGCCAGTTCCAAGCCCTGGGTGAATGAGGAGCGGTCGTGCGGGAGCACGTTGATCACCTCGACACGAAGGTGTGGCAGGCTTCCC
Organism: Saccharopolyspora erythraea; assembly: GCF_018141105.1. Taxonomy (NCBI): domain Bacteria; kingdom Bacillati; phylum Actinomycetota; class Actinomycetes; order Pseudonocardiales; family Pseudonocardiaceae; genus Saccharopolyspora; species Saccharopolyspora erythraea. The sequence goes on from NZ_CP054839.1 coordinate 669,877, forward strand.
GCGTGCCCAATGCCCTCATCGGACTGCTCGCGGTGCTGCTCGCCGTCGCGCTCCGCTGGTTCTGGCGGCGCGCACGCCACCAGCCCCAGGCAGCAGACGAGCATCCCGCCGGCCAGCACACGTCCCGTGTTGAACAAGCGCACCCCGAAAGCCTGACACGGCCGCAGGCGTCCCCGATGCCGTACGGCACAATCGAGCACGTGACGCCTTTGCCTGCTCCGATGACCAGCCCAGGCGCGTCGTTCGACGAACCTGTGGAGCCCGTCGGCGCGCCCGCGCGCCCGGACCCGATGCTCGTCGAGGCCGTCGGCATCGCCCGCGAGGCGGCGGAGGACGAGGCCGCGCCGGGTGACGACCCGGTCGGCTCGCCGGTGCTGACGGTGGACGCCGAGGGCGGTGACCCGGTCGGCGAGCACGTCGGGTTCGAGACCGAGGGCGAGCACGCGCTCACCCACTACTTCGAGTCGAACTACCCCGGCTACGTGGGCTGGCGCTGGGCGGTCACGGTCGCGGCGGTGCCGGGCGAGCCGGTCACCGTCAGCGAGGTCGTGCTGCTGCCCGGTCCGAGTGCGCTGACCGCGCCGGAGTGGGTGCCGTGGAGCCGGCGCGTCCGGCCGGGCGACCTGGGCGCGGGCGACCTGCTGCCCAGCGGCCCCGAGGACCACCGGCTCGCGCCGGGCTACCTCGCCAACGACGATCCCGCGGTGGAGTCGCTGGCCAGGGAGGTCGGGCTCGGCCGCAAGCGGGTCATGAGCCGGGAAGGGCGGCTGGAGGCCGCCGAGCGCTGGCACAACGGCGAGTTCGGCCCGCGCTCCGAGATCGCCAGGCTCGCCCCCGGCGCGTGCGGGACCTGCGGGTTCTTCATGCAGCTCGCGGGTTCGATGGGCGCGGCCTTCGGGGTGTGCGCCAACGAGATCGCCCCTGCCGACGGCCGCGTCGTGCACGCCGAGTTCGGCTGCGGCGCGCACTCGGAGGCCGAGGTCGACACGTCCTCGACGGTGCCGGTGGCCGAGGTGGTCTACGACGACGCCACCCTGGACTTCGAGCCGCGAGGGTGAACGGCACCGACGTCTTCGGCACTGCCGAGCTGCGGCAGGCGGTGCTCCAGTCCTGGCAGTCCTCGCCCACGCGGTTCCGCGAGGACGCCAACGCCGAAGAGGACCTGCGGCTGGGCGGTTACCGCGACCGGCTGCTGGTCGAGCTGGCCCAGAACGCCGCCGACGCCGCCGGGTCCAAGGGCGTGCTGCGCGTGCGGCTGGCCGACGGCGAGCTGCGGGTGGCCAACACCGGTGAGCCGCTGACGGCCGAGGGCGTGGCGGGCCTGGCCTCGCTGCGCGCGTCGGCCAAGCGCGAGGGTTCGACGGTCGGCCGCTACGGCGTGGGTTTCGCCGCGGTGCTCGCTGTGTCGGAGGAACCGCGCGTGGTGTCGGCGTCCGGTTCGGTGGCGTTCTCCGCGGAACGCACCAGGCAGGAGGCCGCGCGGCTGCCCGGCCCGGCCGAGGAGCTGTCCGCCCGCGCAGGCGAGGTGCCGGTGCTGCGGCTGGTGTGGCCGCTGGAGGACGCGGCGCCGCCGGAGGGTTTCGCCACCGAGGTCCGGCTGCCGCTGCGTCCGGACGTCGACGCGGACGCGCTGCTGGCGTCCTTCGCCGAGCAGGCGTCCGGCCTGCTGCTCGCGCTGCCCGCGCTCACCGAGATCCACATCGGCGAGCAGACCTGGTACCGCACCGACGAGGGCCGGGACCGCGTCGTGGTCCACGGCCCGCGGGGCGCCGAGCGCTGGCAGGTCCACCGGGGCGCCGGGCAGGTCGGTGAGACCGCGCTGGCCGGACTCGGGGTGGAGGCCAGGCGGGAGACCGGGTGGTGGGTCTGCTGGGCCGCTCCGCTCGACGCCGACGGCGTGCCGGTGCCGCTCGAGCAGGACGTGCTGCACGCCCCGACCCCGACCGACGAGCGGCTGTCGCTGCCCGCGCGGCTGCTCGCGAGCGTGCCGATGGAGGCCGACCGGCGCCGCGCGGCGGCATCGCCCGCCACCGACCAGGTGCTGGTCCGCGCCGCCGAGCGCTACCCGGAGCTGGTCGCCGGAATCGCCCCCGAGCACCGGCCCGCGCTGGTGCCGTTACCGGGCTTCCCGATGTCCGATGTGGACGACAAGCTGCGGCAGGCGGTGACCGACCGGCTGCGGGTCGCCGAGTGGCTGCCGCGCGCCGGCGGCGGGCTGGTCGCGCCCCTGGAGGCGCGGGTGCTGGACCAGGCGCTGCCGGAACTGGTCGAGCTGCTGCGCGACGCCGTGCCGGGGCTGCTGACCGCCGAGATGTCCGAGCTGCGGCACCGCAGGGCGCTGGGCGCGCTGGAGATCCGGCGGCTCGGCCCGGCCGAGATCGTGCAGGCCGTCACCGGCCTGGAACGTCCTGCCGCGTGGTGGAACCGCCTGTACGAGGCGCTGCGGCCGATCGCGAGCGCCGACAGCCAGGCGCGCGAGGAGTTCGCCGCGCTGCCGGTCCCGCTGGCCGACGGACGCACCGTCACCGGCGTGCGCGACGTGCTGCTCGGCTCCGACGCCGACCCGGCGGGCGTGCTGTCCACACTGGACATCTCGGGGCTGCGGATCGTGCACCCCGAAGCGGCGCACCCGATGCTGGAGGAGCTCGGCGCGCGCCCGGCGGGCCCTGACGAGCTGCTCGACTCGCCGTCGCTGACCGAAGCGGTGCGCGGCAGCGTCACCGACGCCCACACCAGCGTCGACGCCAGGGCGCTGGCCGACGCCGTGCTCGGCCTGGTCGAGCGGTCCCGTCCCCGCGACTGGCTCGGCGCGTTGGCGCTGCCCGACTCCGAGGGCGGCTTCCGCCGCGCCGACGAACTGCTGCTGCCCGAGGCCGCCCTGCGCGAGGTGCTGGCTCCGGACGCCCCGCTCGGCGTCGTGGACGCCGAGTTCGCCGCGCGCTGGCCCGCCGGCCTGCTGCGCTCCATCGGCGTCGTCGACTCGTTCGTCGTGCACGTCGAGGAGGAGCCCGCCGAGCCCGACACCGGTTTCGCCGGCGCCGAGCGGTGGTGGCTCGACAACGAGGCCGAGCAGCACGACCAGTGGCCGCCCGACCGCTTCGTCGGCATCCGGGACCTCGACCTGGTCGCAGAGGACGCCTGGCCCGCCGCGATCCGGCTGCTGGCCGAGGACCCCGAGACCCTGCGCGCGCTGCGCGACCCCGCCGGCTACCCGGCCTGGTGGATCGCCCGCCACGCGTCGCTGGCCGGGCATCCGCCGCGCCACTGGCGGCTGGCGGCGGCCGAGGAGATCGCGGGGCTCTACGACCCGGTTCCCGACGTCGGCCTGGACACCGAGCAGCTCCGCCTGGCAGGCGTCCGCGACGCGATGCGTGTCGACGACGCGGGCGACGCCGCTGACCTGATCGAGCGCCTCGGCGACGTGGACCGCGCGTTGCGGGCGGGTACCGCGCTGCGGGCGCACCGGGCGCTGGCCGACGCGGTCGCGTGCGGGGTCATCGACCCCTCGGAGGTCGAGCCGCCGCACTCGGTGCGCTCGCTGTCCGGCGCCGTGGTCAGCGCGGAGCGCGCGGCGGTGCTCGACGAGCCGTGGATGCTGGGCGTGCTCGACGCGCCGCTGCTGGTCTCCGGCGGCAGCCCGGACCAGTTCGACGCCGAGGCGCTGGCGGAGCTGTTCGACCTGCCGCTGGCGTCGGAGGAGAACGCCATGCGGGTCCAGGGGCCGGGACGCGCCCAGCGGTGGTGCGACGTCGCGCGCGTCGCCACGTCGTGCGAGCTGCTGGGCATCGCGGTGCCGACCGGCGAGGTCACACTGCACGACACGCTGGTCGTCGAGTCCGCGACCGCCGGCCACCGGGTGCACTGGTGGGTGGACACCGGCGGCGCTGTGCACGCCGAGCGCACGCCGGACGGTCTCGGCCGCGCCCTGGCGTGGGCGGCGGGGAGCTGGGGCGAGCGGTTCGCCCTCGGGGCACTGCTCGCCGACCCGGAAGCGACGACGCTGCTGCGCTAGTAGCCGGCGGACGGGCGCTGCCGCGCTAGGGCGTGTCTCGAAGTGGTGGGCTGGGTGGGGTCTGTGTCGGCGTGTCGTTGATCAAATAGGTGAGGTCTCCGGTAGATCGATCATCGACCAAGAAGATCAAGAATACCGGAGACCTCGTGACCAGCGTAGCGGTGACGGGACGGGCGGATCTGACCGACGCGCAGTGGAGTGTGCTGGAACCTCTGCTGCCTGTCGGGACGAAGCCGGGCCGCCCGCCGACATGGACCAGACGCCAGCTCATCGACGGGATTCGCTGGCGGGTGCGGGCCGGGACACCCTGGCGGGACGTGCCCCCGGCTTATGGGTCGTGGCAGGCGGTCTATGGGCTGTTTCGTCGCTGGCAGCGCGCCGGGGTCTGGGCACAGATCGTGGCCGCGCTGCAGACCCGTGCCGACGCCGCGGGGTTGATCACCTGGGATGTCAGCGTCGACTCGACCATCGCCCGCGCGCACCAGCACGCCGCCGGCGCGCGGAAAAGGGGGCTGATCAGCGCGAGCCTCCGGGCGGGGTCGGCGAACCGGAGCCCGATGATCACGCGCTCGGGCGGTCGCGGGGCGGGTGGACCACCAAGCTGCATCTGGCCGCCGAGCAGGGGCAGAAACCGCTGTCGCTGGTCATCACCGCCGGGCAGCGGGGTGATTCGCCGCAGTTTCGGGTCGTGCTGGGCCGTATTCGAGTGGCCCGGCCGGGGCGTGGTCGGCCCCGGACCCGCCCGGATCGGGTGCTGGCCGACAAGGCCTACGGCTCCCGGGACAACCGGGCCTACCTGCGCCGACGCGGTGTTCGATGCACGATCCCGCAGAAAGCCGACCAGGAACGTCACCGCAAAGCCAAAGGGCGTGCGGGTGGACGACCACCGGCCTTCGACGAACAGGTCTACCAGCAGCGCCACGCCGTGGAATGCGCCATCAACCGGCTCAAGCGCCACCGCGCCGTGGCCACCAGATACGACAAGCTCGCCGTCCGCTACGAAGCCACCGTCCAGATCGCAGCCATCAACGAATGGCTCCGACTTTGAAACACGCCCTAGGACGCGTTTCGGATGTGGCTTGCGTAGTGGGTCGCCTGGCGGAACCTCAGCCGCCTTCTCGCTCCGGGATCTCCGGCTGATGTATGTCCGGCGGCCGTGAGCGGTCGTCGGCGCGCACCCCGCGCCCGGGGTGCGCGCCCGACCCGCGGGCGCCGCCGCGGCCTCACCTGCTCGAGACGGAGGCGGATGCGTCCAGCCGGACGCACTTGTCGCAGCCGCTGCGCCGGTGGCGGCAGGACGGTTCGGCTATCGGGACCCCGCACACCGTCTGGTCCTCGTTCTCCCGCCTGATGTGCACTATCCCGTCGGACGTGGTGTGAGTCGGACCGAAGATCATGAGGCCACCTGCCGCCGCCGGTCGCACGCGGGCCGGCGGACTGCTCCGGACGGCGCGTTCGCGAGTGGTCCGTTCCCCGGGCACCGGCACATGGCCATCACATCCCCTCTTCTGTTACAGGCTGTGCTGGTACAACTACGAATTTAGAAGTGCGCCATCACATGGAGTGACAGCGAAGTGACAGTCCTCGCCTGGGAAGTCACGGATCGTGTCATGGGGCGCGGTATGCACGTAGCCTGTCGAGTGCCCTCGTCGACCTTCGCGTAGGAGGCCAACATGCCGTCCACCGGTTCCGGGCTGACCATCGGTGAGCGATTGGCGATGGCCCGCAAGGTCGCGGGACTCAGCCAGCACGCCCTCGCCACCCGTGCCGCGTACAGCGTGAGCATGGTGCGGGCGGTGGAGCAGGGCAGGGAGCCCGCGTCCCCCGCGTTCGTCGCGGCGGCGGCCCGCGCACTGGGCATCGAGGCCGAGGAGCTGTACGGGCAGCCCTACCGCGAGCTGCTGGGCGACGACGGGGGAGTGGACGGGCTGTTCGAGCTCCGGACCCTGTTCGCCGAGGGCTGCTACGTCGAGCCGCTGGTCCCGGCTCCGCTCGACGAGCTCGACGCCGAGATGCGGCGGCTGCGCCAGATGCGCCACACCGACCGCGCCCGGCAGGCGATCGAGACGATGCCCGTGCTGCTGCGCCAGATCTACGGCGCGGTGCGCGAGGCGTCCGCCGACGAGGACCGCGAACGCGCGTACCGGCTGCTGGCGCAGGGTTATGCGAACACGGCGCAGATGCTCTACCGCTTCGGCTGGCTGGCGCTGGCGACCCAGGCGCTGGACCGGATGGAGCTGGCCGCCGAGCGCTCGGGCGGGCCGCACCTGCTCGCCCACGCCACCCAGCAGCGGGCGCTGCTGCTGATGTCGCACGCGTCCTACGACGTCGGCGAGCGGCTGGTCGAGCGCTCGCTCGGGCTGCTGGAGCGCGAGGAGGAGAGCGAGGGCGTCCTGGCGTTGCGCGGTTCGGCGCACCTGCGGGGCGCGATCATCTGCGCCCGCAAGCACGACGAGACCCGGGCCAGGGAGCACATCGCCCACGCCCGCCGGTACGGCGCGCGGATCGGGCGCCAGTCCAGCGCCTACGACACCAGTTTCGGGCCCGGCAACGTGGAGATCCACGACACCGCGGTCTCCCTGGAGGTCGGCGACCCGTGGCGGGCGGCGCGCGACGGATCGGCGCTGGACATCCCCGCCGACGTGACGCCCACGCGGGCGGGACACCACTGGCAGGACGTCGCCCGCGCCTGGGTGCTGTCCGGCGAGCACGGCAAGGCGCTCGGGGCGTTGAACAAGGCCCGGGCCATCGCGCCGCAGCAGACGCGCTACCACCCGCAGGTGCACGAGACGGCCCGGCTGATCGCCCTCGCCGAGCGCCGCAAGTCCGACAGCATCGCGCACTTCACCGCCTGGCTCGGCATCAAGGTCTGACCGCCGCCCGCGGGGTCGGCGATCGGAGCCTTCTCGCACTGCGCAGGTTTTCCCGTGCGGGGAACCGAGTTCACCCCACGGAGGGCGGAACACGCGCAAATTCACCGTGACGCGTTCGCCCGAATTTCGTGAATGCTGGGCCGGCGGTCGTGTCGAACGCATCCGCCGGGTGTGGTGGCGCTATTGCCAAAAGCCCGATTCGGGTGCGTCGTCGGCTTCTACCTCGGCATTTCCGTCTGGTGCTCGACCGCAACGTTCGGGCGAATGCCGCGACCCTGCCGAATCGCGCCGCGCATCGCGATGCCGAATGGCGTTCGAGTGATCGCCGCTCTACTCATCGGCCGATGTCACGCCGAAATCCGCGCTCGGCCAAGCGGGTGACCAGCGCGCACGGCGTCCGGAGGGAAGTCGTTTCGATTGCGAATTTCCCTTCCGGAAAGGGCGGTAAGCGAATCGGGTCCGGATCACCGGATTGAGTAATGGGAAGTGCGCGGACACCGCTACTGCCGTAATTTCGGGCAATGGCGGCGCGGGTTCGCATGCTCCCGCGCGCTCCCCGAACCCCCCGACTCGTCCGGAAGGCGGTGCCGTCACGACAACGCGTCCGGTGATCCGCCGGATCCCGAGCACGCGTTCGACACGGCAGGCACCTCCCGCGAACCCCGACCGCTTTTCGCGCAGATCACAGGAGAACAAATGGAGCCGGACGCGGCGTCGCGACCGACGTCGTCCCTGACGACCCTCATCAGCAGGCTCGCACCCTTCCGGGGCGCGCTGACCGTGGTCCTCCTCCTCGAACTGGGTACCCGCGCCGCGGCGCTGGTCCAGCCGCTGGCCGCGCGCGCCGTCGTGGACGGCGTCGCGGCGCGCGCCGACCTGATGTGGCCGATCGCGGTGCTGGGTGCGGTCGCGATCGTCGGCCTCTGCCTCAACTACGCGGGCTTCCACCAGCGCGGAAAGCTGAGCGAGCGCTTCGTCCTGGGCCTGCGCAAGTCGATGGCCAGGCGGATCGTCGGCGCCCCCGTGTCCTACGTCGAGTCCCGGTCCACCGCGGACCTGATCTCCCGCGTCGGCGCCGACAGCACCCTGATCCAGCAGACGACCGTCAAGGCGTTGGTGGACCTGGTGGTCGTGCCGCTCACCGTCGTGGCGGGCATCGTGCTGATGCTGACCATCGACGTGTTCCTCGCGGTGGTGGTGATCGTCCTGCTCTCGGTGGCCGGGCTGGCCGAGGCCGGGGTGTTCCGGCGGGTCGTCGTCGACACCGAACGCGCTCAGGAGCACGTGGCAGCGCTGACCGGTGTGGTGCAGCGGGTGCTGCTGGCGTTCCGCACGGTCAAGGCGTCGCGCAGCGAAGGGCGGGAGGCCGAGTCCTTCGACCACAACGCCGACTCGGCCTACCGGGCGAGCGTGAAGGCCGTCCGGACGGGGGCGCTGGCCGACACGGTGGCCTACGCGGCCGTCGACTTCACCTTCCTGGTGACGCTCGCGGTCGGCGTGGTGCGCGTGAGCACCGGCAGCGTCGGCGTCGGCGACCTGGTGGCCATCCTGCTCTACGTCGTCTACATCCAGGAACCGGTGGAGGCGCTGACGAACTCGGCGGGCAAGCTCTCCGAGGGCCTGGCCGCCCTGCGGCGCATCACCGAGCTCCTCGACGCGCCGCAGGAGACCGACACCGCGGCCACTCCGGCCCGGACCGAGGTCCCGGCGGTGTCCAACGGTTCCAAGGCGCCGGCGCCCCGGCGGACGGTGCGGTTCGACCAGGTGTGGTTCGGCTACGGCGACCAGCCGGTGCTGCGCGACGTGTCCATCGAGGCGGTGCCGGGGCTGACGGTCCTGGTCGGTTCGTCCGGCGCCGGGAAGACCACACTGCTCAGCCTGGCGGAGCGGTTCGTGGAACCCGAGCGGGGCGCGGTCCTGCTCGACGGGACCGACGTCCGCGAACTGCCGCTGGCGGAGCTGCGCGGCCGCGTCGCCTACGTGCAGCAGGAAGCCCCGCTGCTCGGGGAGACCATCAGGGAGGCCGCCACCTACGGCGTCGACGGCGTCGACGAGCAGCGGTTGCGGCGAATCCTGGAGTCGGTCGGGCTCCAGACGTGGATCGAGGGACTGCCGCTCGGGCTCGACACCGAGGTCGGCGAGCGCGGCGTGCAGATCTCCGGCGGCCAGCGCCAGCGGCTGGCCGTGGCGCGGGCGCTGGCGCGCGACAGCGAGGTCCTGCTGCTCGACGAGGCGACCTCGCAGCTCGACCCGCTCAACGAGCAGAACCTCGTGCGGTCGCTGACGCGCGACTTCCGCGACCGGGTCGTCATCGCGGTCACGCACCGGATGCCGATGGCCTACCAGGCCGACCAGGTGATCATGCTGCGCCACGGCTCGGTCCACGCCCGCGGTACGCACGACGACCTGCTGTCGGACCCGCACTACCGGCAGTTGATCGCGTCGCCGTCCGCCGGTTCCCCCGAACTGGCGGAGCAGCTGACCGCGTCGGGGGAGGACGGGCGGGGTGAGCCCGGTGCCTGAGGACTACACGTGGCGACCGCTGCGAGCCGACGACGCGCAGCGCTGGGAGTCGATGATTCGCGGGGTGGCCGCGTGGGACCGCCCGACGCTGGAGAGCACGGCCGCCGAGTTCGCCGAAGTCCTCGGCGAGATCGACCTGGCGAGCGACAGCCTCGGCGTCTTCCGCGGCGAGGCGCTCGTGGGCTACTCGCTGGTGCGGTCGGGGCGTGGCAGCGGGTGGTACGAGATCCAGGGGTGCGTGCACGGCGAGCACCGGGGCCGCGGCCTCGGAACCAGGCTGCTCGGCTGGGGACGCACCCGGGCCGCGCGGCGCTGTGCCGCGGCGGGAACAGCCGGCGAGTTGCGCGTGTGGTGCCCGGAGCACAACGCGGCCCAGAAGTCGCTCGCCGAGCGGATCGGCCTGCGGCCGACGCAATGGCATCTCGATGTCTTCTCCCAGCTCGACCAGGCGCCGCACATCGAAGCGCCGGAACTGCCGGAAGGATTCCGTGTGCGGGTGTTCGAGCCCGGGTTCGACGCGAAGGTGCGCGAGGTCCACAACCGGGCTTTCGCGGGCCAGGAGGACGGCTGCTTCGACGCGGACCGGTGGCGTCGCGAGGTCACCGGCAAGTCCGGCTTCCTGCCCGAGCTCTCGTTCGTCGTGCTCGACGACCGGCAGGCAGTGGTGTCCTACCTGCTGTCCTTCTCGCTCGACGACGGTGACGGCGAGCCGGCGTGCTACCTCGGCTACATCGGTACTCCGCCCGAGACGCGGGGGCGGGGCCTTTGCCGCGCCCTGCTCGCCGAACACCGCGGGCGAGCACGGGAGCTCGGCTACACCGCACTGTGTTTCAGCGCCGACGAGTCGAACCCGACGAAAGCCCTGGACCGGTTCGAGCACATCGGCCTGTGGGATCCGGAGCGCGACGAGGTCGACCGCTGGGTCTGCTACAGCGGGGAACTGCCCGGCGACACGACCGCCCCGGGGATGACCGAGCCGCCGCTGGAGTCCCGATGACCGGCGGCCTGCTGGCGGCGAACTCGGTCCGTCCCTGGTCCGAGGTGGAGCGCGCCGCATGCGGAATCGCGGAGGGGCTGCGCGAGCGCGGGGTCCGGACGGCGGACCGCGTCCTGCTCTGCGGTGACAACTCGGCGGAGTACGTGCTCGTCCTGCTGGCGCTGATGCGGCTCGGGGCCTCGATCGTGCTGACCGACCACCGGCAGACGCCGCAGGAAGCGCGCCGCGCCGCGGACCTGGCCCAGGTTCGGTGGACCGTCGCCGATGCCGGTGTCGCTACCGCCGTAGGCCGACGGCTGGAGATCGCCGAGCTCGTCGCGGACCGGCCGGACGCGGGTGCCGGGGAGCTGTCGCTCCGAGACTGGTACTCCCGTCCTGACGGGCTCGTCACGTGGTCTTCGGGCACCCGGGGTCCGGCCAAGGGTGTCGTGCGCTCCGGCAAGTCCTTCCTGGACAACGTCGAGCGGTCGCGGCGGCGGATGGGATACCGCCCCGACGACGTGCTGATGCCGTTGCTGCCGTTCTCCCACCAGTACGGGTTGTCGATGGTGCTGCTGTGGTGGCAGGTCCGGTGCTCGCTGCTGGTGGCGCCCTACCGGCGGCTCGACCACGCGCTGGAGCTGGGCAGCCGCTGGGGGGCGACGGTGCTCGACGCGACGCCGATGACCTACCACAGCGTGCTCAACCTCGGCGCCGGTCGCCCTGGGCTGCTGGGAGCGCTGCGCACCGTGCGGATGTGGTGCGTCGGCGGTTCTCCGCTCAGCCCCGCGCTGGCCGACCGCTTCCGCGCCGCGACGGGACGGCCGCTGCTGGACGGCTACGGCAGCACCGAGACCGGCAACATCGCCCTGGCCGCGCCCGGCGACGAGACCGGGTGCGGGCACCCGCTGGACGGGGTCGAGGTCGAGGTGCTCGACACCGCGGGCGCCGCGGCGGCACCCGGATCGCTGGGCGAGATCGTCGTGCGCTCGCCGGACCTGACCAGCGGATACCTCGAGCCCGACGGTGGCCTCCGCCCGCTCCCGCCCGGGCCGCACCGGACCGGGGACGTCGGGTTCGTCGACGAGGACGGCCACGTCTTCGTGCTCGGCCGTCGCGGAGCGGTCCACCGGATGGGGCACACGCTCTACCCGGAGGTGCTCGCCCACAAGGCCGCCGCGTGCGGGGCGCCGGTGCACGTGCTGGCCACCGAGGACGAGCGCACCGGGTGCCAGCTCGTCTTCGTCGTCGCCGACCCGAGGCTGCGCGCCGGCGGGTACTGGCGCAGGCGGATCCAGGACGTGCTGCCTTCCTACGAGCATCCCAACCGCGTTGTCGTCGTGGAGGAAATGCCGTTGAACAGCAATGGGAAGCCCGACAGCGGACAGCTCGACAGGCTCGTGCGCGACACCGCGTCCGGTGCGCCCTCCAGCCCGTCGGTCCCCGCCCAGACCCGTCGCGCCCCGGCCCCGCGCACCGCTCGCATCCCGTTCGCCGAGCGCCTGGACGCGCTGCGGGCGGTGGAGGACTTCCTGCGCGACGAGCGCGGCGCGGTGCTCGACGTCCTCACCGAGATCTCCCCGCACAAGGCCGCCGAGAGCGAGCTGGCCAGCGCGCTGGCCACCCTGGCCGGTGCCCGCGCCGAGGTCGAGGGCCACGGGCCGCGGCGGCTGTCCCGGCTCGCGGTCTTCATGCCCTCCAACGTGCTCTGCTACTCCTACGTGCTGTACCTGCTGGTGCCCGCGCTCTACGCGGAGCGGATCGACTTCCGGGCCTCCGCGCAGGTCGCGGCCCCCGCGCGGCGGCTGCACGAGCTGCTCGCCCCGGTGCACGGCCTGCCGGTCGACTCGCACCAGGTGAGCCAGCGGCGCTTCGTCGACGAGTCGGTGTCGCGGGCCGACGTCGTGGTGTTCACCGGCGCCTACGACAACGCCGAGCAGATCCGGTCCCGCCTGCGCCCCGAGCAGCTCATGCTGTTCTTCGGACAGGGCGTCAACCCGTTCGTCGTCGCTGCCGGCGCGGACCTCGACCTCGCGGTGGCCGACGCGGTCCGCATCCGGATGCTCAACTCCGGGCAGGACTGCTTCGGGCCGGACGTGTTCCTGGTCGACGCGGCGGAGGCGGACCGCTTCGTCGAGCTGCTGGTGAAGCGGCTGGGCGAGCTGCGCTACGGCGACTACCGCGACCCCGACGCCGACTACGGGCCGCTGTTCTACGACAGCGCGCTGCAGAAGGCCACCGAGTACCTGCGGCGCGACCACGAGCGGATCGTGTTCGGCGGCCGGGTGGACCTGCGCGACCGGCACCTGCACCCGACCGTGCTCGTGCGTCCGGCCGGCGACGAGCTGGTGGTCGAGGAGCTGTTCTCGCCGATCTTCAACGTCGTCGTGCACCACGACCGCGAGCAGCTGCGGGCGGTGCTGCGCACGCCGTTCGTCACCGATCGTGCGATGGCGGCGATGGTCTACGGCGACGACCCGGAGACGGTCGAGCTGCTGGCCAGGCGGCACCAGGTCTGCCTCGGCCGCACCATCCTCGACGCCGAGAACGGCAACCGCCCGTTCGGCGGGCACGGGATCGTGGCGAACTACGCGGCCCACGGCGGAAGGCGGGTCGCCGAACCGCTGCTGGTCTCCAAGGCCGTCGCCGATCACCTGTCCGCCCCCTCCGACGTGATCGGTGGCCGGTGACCGTGGAGAGCTTCCCCAACGCCTGGCACGCCGTCGTGGACCACCTGCGCGACGCCGGTGTCTCCGTCCTGTTCGGACTGCCCGGCGACGACCTCGAAGCGCTTTGCGCGCTGGAGAAGGCAGGCATGCGCATGGTGCTGTGCCGGGACCAGCGCAACGCGGTGTGCATGGCCGCCGGCTACGCGATCCAGTCCGGGCGGCCCGGGGTGTGCGTGGTGGGCAAGGGACCGGCGACGGCGAACGCGGTCGGCGGACTGCTCGAGGCGCGCAGCGCCGGCGCGCCGGTGGTGGTGCTGGCCGGAGGCACGGCGGCCGACCGCCGGGGTAGCGGAGCGTTCCAGGAGCTGGAGCAGATCCCGCTGGTGACGCCGGTCGTGAAGTGGGCGCACCGGATCGACCACGCCGACCGGGTGGTGCCCGCGGTGGAGAAGGCGTTCCTGCTCGCGGGGTCCGGTGCCCCGGGCCCGGTGTACCTGGAGATCCCGGACCACCTGGCACACGTGCCGGTCAGCCGGTTCCGGGCTTGGTCGCCGCCTGCTCTGGTCGGAGCGACCGCGGTGTCCGGCACCGGGCCGGCCGTCGCCGCGCTGGAGGCGAGCCGGCGTCCGATCCTGCTGGTGGGCGGCGGAATGCGGCACCGCAACGGAGACGGGGTGCTGGAGTCCTTCGCCGACACCGCCGGTGCGGCCGTGTTCAGCACCGCGTCCGGTCGCGGCACCGCGTCGGAGGACCACCCGCTGTTCTGCGGGCTCGCCGGGCTCTACTGCCCGGAGGCCGCCGCCGAGCTGTGGCGCACCACGGACCTGGTGGTCGCGGTGGGCACCGCGCTGGAGGAGACCGCCACCTACGGCTGGGACGGGGCCATCGGCGCCGAAACCCCTGTCGTGCAGGTGAACTCCGACCCGGGCGGCCTGTCCACCGAGTACGGCGGCCTCCGAGTGGTGGGCGACGGCGCCGACGTGCTGCGCGCATGGACCCGTGCGCTCGCTTCGAAGCCGCGGGACGAGTCGTGGCCGGCCGCTATCGAGCGGTGCCGCGCCGACGTGCGGGCGCAGGCCGAGGACCGGCTGGCGCGGATGACGGCGGGCGACGGCCTGCACGTGGCCGAGGTGCTGGCGGCTATCGACGCGGTGGCGCCGCCGTCCCGGATCCTGGTGCAGGAGAACGGCCTCCAGGACATGTGGTCGTACTTCTACCCGTACCACGTGTGCCGCACGCGTGGCGGCAGCCTGGTCCCCTCGGAGCAGACGACGCTCGGCTTCGGCGCGGCCGCCGCCGCGGGAGCCAGGCTCGCCGCGCCGGACCGCCCGGTCATCGCCTTCGTCGGCGACGGCGCGTTCGCCACCGTCCGCTCCGAGCTGTCAGCCCTGCGCCGCGAGGGCGTCGGCGTGGTCTACGTGGTGTTGCGCAACGGCGGCTACGGCTGGCTGCACGCGCAGGTCACCAGCCGGGGCCTGGACCACCGGCTGCACCCCTTCGCCGCCGACGAGGAGGAGCAGCCGGAAGGCGCGGTCGTCCGGGAGAAGTCGCAGCTCGAGGACGCGCTGCGGGACGCACTGGCGACCTGCGAGCACGGCGGCGGGCCGGCGATCGTCCACATCGACGTCCAGCTCACCGACACCCCGCCCGGCATCACCGGACTCGACGGAGATTTCCCCGGCCATGCCAACGAGATCTGACACGGTCCTGGTCGGCACGACCGCACCGGTGCGAAGCGCGGACGCGCGGGTCGTCGGCGGTTGGGAGTCGACCACGGCGGCGGTCACCGCGACGCTGGAGGCCGCGATCGGCACGCTGCCCGACGACGTCGGCGCGTCCGTTCCGGTGCTGGTGCTTGCCGACACCTACAGCCGGTGGGCTGCCCGGCGCTTCGCCCGCCGCTGCGCCGACCCCGCGCGGCGGTTGCGCCCGTCGGACTCGACGGGCCTGGAAACCTCCGAGTTGCTCAGGAAGTTCGCCATCGCCAGCGGCTGGCGCGGTCCCTGCTACCTGCTGGCGGGTTCGGACGCGGCGGAGGTCCTGGAAACGGGCCGCGCGTTCGCCGCGACCGGTCCGGTGGTGCTGTGCGAAGTGGCGCCGCTGGACACCGACGCCCTCGACGACCCGGGTTGCACGGTCACCGCGATGGTGCTGACCGATGCGGACTCGGTGCCCGACATCCCGCACGCGCCACCCGGCGCACTCCTGGCCGCCGCCGGCTCGGTGGGTGGTCGGGGATGACGGACGCGGTGATCACCGGGCTCGGCCTGGTCACGCCGTTCGGCCCGGGCGCGGACGCGTTCTGGGACGCCCTGCGCGCCGGCCGCTGCGCACTCGCTCCGCCCGCGCGCTTCGACCCGCCGTCCGAGCACGGCGAACCGGTCGGCGAAGTACCGCCGGACGCGGTCACCGGCGTGCCGCGCAAGCAGGCGTACCTCACCGCCGCGCTGTCGGAGGCGCTTGAGTCGGCGGGATTGGCGGGGCTGCCCGACGACGCGCTGCTCGTGCTGGTCGGCCAGGCCCCGTGGGAGCCGGGCGATGACCCGGACTGGCACGAGTTCGTGGGTCCGGCGCAACCGCGCGCGACGCGCACGGCGTACTTGACGCACGCGTGCGCTTCAGCCGCGTTCGGCATCGCCTTCGCCCGGGACGCCATCCGGGCGGGACTCACCGGAACCGCCGTCGTCGCGGGCGGCTCCGCGCTCAACCGCTACGAGTACGCCAGCCTGCAGGCGGTCCGCGCGATCAGCCGGTCGGCCGCGCGCCCGTTCGACCGCGAGCGGTCGGGCATCAGCATCGGCGAAGGCGGCGGAGCCGTCGTTCTCGAGGACGCGAGCCGCGCGGCGTCGCGGGGAGCCGCGACGGACGTGCTGGTCGCCGGAGCGTGCCGGCGGGTCGGTGCGGGCAAGTCGGCGGCCTCGGACACCGGCCTGATCGAGGAGTGCGTCCGCGAGGCCCTCGCCGACGCCGGGATGGACCGGCTCGACCACGTGCACGCGCACGCGACCGGGACACCGCAGGGCGACCAGGCCGAGCTGGCCGCGCTGGAAGCCGTCGCCGCCGCGCTCGGCCGCGACGACCTGCCGGTCAGCTCGCACAAGGGCGCGATCGGCCACCTGCTGCACGTCTCGTGCCTGCCTGCCGTCGTCGCGGCCGTCAAGGCGTTGCGCACCGGGGAGACGCCCCCCACCGCGGGGCTGACCGACCCCGAACCCACCAAGCGGCTGCGGCTCGCGCCCGGCCGCATCCCGGTCGACGAGCCGGCCACCGCGGCCGTGACCAGCTTCGGCTTCGGGAGCAACAACAGCACCGTCGTCCTCGCCCGGCGTCGCGACACCCCGGGCTGACCACCGGCGGACGCCGAACCCACCCGAACCGACCCGATTGGACGACCGACATGGTGAAGTCCCTGCGCCGCTGGATCGACGAGGACGTCAAACCGTTCCGCGACGAACCGGTCAGGTGGCTGTCGGAGCAGTACTTCTTCCGCGACCCGCTGCGCCCGGTCCACGCCGACCCGGACCTGTTCCTCTCACCCGCCGACGGGGTGATCCTCTACCAGGACGTCCTCGACCCGGACGAGCCGGTCGTCGACATCAAGGGCTGCCCGCACACGATCCGCGAAGCCCTGCGCGACGACTCCTACGCCGAGCGCAGCCTGGTGATCGGCATCTTCATGTCCTTCTACGACGTGCACGTCAACCGGGTGCCCTACTCCGGCCGCCTGTCCTACCGCGAGCTGGCCCCCATCGACACCTTCAACCTGCCGATGCTCGACGTGGAGCACGAGCTGCTCGACGAGCTGCGTATCCCGGCGGGCGGTTCGGAGTACCTGCGGCACAACCAGCGCGTGGTGAACCGCATCGACGTCGGTGCGCTGCACCTGTCGTACTACGTCCTGCAGATCGCCGACTACGACGTCAACCGCATCACCCCGTTCGTGCTCGGCCAGCAGCAGGCGGTGCAGCAGGGCACCCGGTTCTCCCAGATCCGGTTCGGCTCGCAGGTCGACCTGATCATCCCGCTCTCCGGCACGCACGACCTCGTCCCGCTGTGCCTGCCGGGCGGGCACGTCGAGGCAGGAGTCGACGCGCTCGTGCGGATCGCCCCGAAGCAACCCGGAAAGGAACAGTCGCGATGACCATGAGCACCGCCGTGCAGCGCCCGCGCAACCCGACGCAGTTCGAGGGGCCCGCGTTCCTGCTGAACGCGCCCTTCTCGTTCTCCACCGAGGTCGCCAACAACATCTGGATGGAGGAGATCGACGAGGAGGAGCGCCGGCCCGACTACCGCAGGGCGATGGCGCAGTTCCTCACGCTGTACCGGTTCCTGGCGGCCGAGGGCATGGTCTACCTGCTGCCCACGCCGCGGCCGGACGGCCTCCAGGACCTCGTGTTCACCGCGAACCTCGGCATCGTGCTGGAGCACCTGCCCGCGCGCGACACCGTGGTCGTCTCCAACTTCACCTCGCCGCCGCGCGCCGGTGAGACCGGGGTGGGGGTGCGCTTCTTCGAGTCCATGGGTTACCGCGTCGTGGTACCCGAGACGAAGTTCGAGGGGGAGGCCGAGCTCAAGCACCTCCACGACGACGTCTACGTCGGCGGGTACGGGATCCGCTCGCAGCGCGAGACCTACGAGTGGATGGAACGCACCTTCGACATGACCGTGGTGCCGCTGGCGCAGCGCGACCCCCACCTCTACCACCTGGACTGCGCGGTATTCCCGATCACGCGCGAGCAGACGCTGGTGTGCACCGGCGTGCTGGAGCAGGAGGAGCTGCGCCTGCTGGAGAAGCACACCGAGGTCGTCGACGTCTCGGTGGACGCGGCCTACACCGGGCTGTGCAACTCGGTCCGGCTCAACAACCTGATCCTCAACGCCTCGCACGTCCACGAGCTGTCGGCGGGCAGCGAGGAGTACCGGCAGGAGATCGCGAAGAACCGCGAGCTGGAGGACGTCGCCAC
This sequence comes from Saccharopolyspora erythraea, assembly GCF_018141105.1. Lineage (NCBI taxonomy): Bacteria > Bacillati > Actinomycetota > Actinomycetes > Pseudonocardiales > Pseudonocardiaceae > Saccharopolyspora > Saccharopolyspora erythraea. The sequence goes on from NZ_CP054839.1 coordinate 687,894, forward strand.
CCGGCTGGGCTTCGAGATCGCGCTGGTCAACCTGAGCGAGTACCACAAGAGCGGGGCGCTGCTCTCGTGCATGGTGATGCACCTGAACCGGCACTCCTACCGGTACCGGCTGCTCTGAGACGCGGACGGGGCCGGGGCGGGCCGCCGCTCAGCCGTCGAGTCCCGACAGCCCCTTCCACGCCCCGCGTGCCCCGCGGCGGGACGCCGAGCGCTGCCATCGGAAGACCCCGTAGCCGACGACGCCCAGCCCGCAGCCGACGGCGCTGGTCCAGAACTGGATGCCGCCGGGGGCCATGACGGCGAACACGACCGCTCCCGCGCACCAGAGCACGGTGCCTGCCAGCACCACCGGCGTCGGCTCGGCGAGCCTGGGCGGCAGGGCGGGCACGTGCCGGTGCCCGAACGCGGTGGGGGCGGATTCGCTGTCGTCTACCACGTCAGGCAGGCTACCTGGGTCACCAGCAAGAACGCCGGGGAAGCGGGTAGATGAGCAGCACCACCAGACAGCCGGTACTGGACCGTTACTTCAAGATCACCGAGCGTGGTTCCAGCATCGCCCGCGAGGTGCGCGGCGGAGTGGTCACGTTCGTGACGGTCGCCTACATCATCGTCCTGAACCCGCTGATCCTCGGCAGCTACTCGGCCGAGGACGCCACCGCCAAGCGCGACGTGCTCGGCAACATCCTGCCGGTGCCGCAGGTCGCCGCGGTGACCGCGCTGGTCGCGGGTGTGATGACCGTCCTGTTCGGCCTCATCGCGAACTACCCGTTCGCCATCGCCGCCGGGCTGGGCATCAACACCCTGCTGGCGGTCACCATCGCCCCGCAGGTCACCTGGCCGGAGGCGATGGGCCTGGTGGTGATCGACGGCATCATCATCCTGGTCCTGGTCGCCACCGGGTTCCGCACGGCGGTGTTCAACGCGGTGCCGCCGGAGCTGAAGGCGGCCATCGCGGTCGGCATCGGCGTGTTCATCAGCTTCGTCGGCCTGGTCGACGCCGGTTTCGTGCGGCGGCTGCCGGACGAGGCCAACACCACGGTGCCGGTCGGTCTCGGCATCAACGGCTCCATCGCGTCGTGGCCGACGGCGGTGTTCGTGTTCGGGCTCGTGCTCACCGCGGTGCTGGTGGCGCGCAAGGTGCGCGGCGCGATCATGATCAGCGTCGCGGTCAGCACCGTGCTGTCCATCGTGATCGAGACGATCGTGCAGGCCGGACCGTCCAAGGGCGTCAACCTCCACGGCTGGAACCTCGGCTACCCGGCGCTGCCGGAGAAGGTGATCGACCTGCCCGACCTGTCGCTGGTCGGCGACGTCTCCTTCGGCGCCCTGACGCGGCTGCCCGCGCTGGCCGTGGCGATGCTGGTGTTCACGCTGGTGCTGGCGAACTTCTTCGACGCGATGGGCACCATGACCGGCCTGGGCAAGGAGGGCAACCTCGCCGACTCGCAGGGCAACCTGCCCGGCATCGGCAAGGCGCTGGCGGTCGAGGGCGCGGGCGCGGTCGCCGGCGGCCTGGGCTCGGCCAGCTCGAACACGGTGTTCGTGGAGTCGGCCTCCGGCATCGCCGAGGGGGCGCGGACCGGCCTGGCCAACGTGGTCACCGGGCTGCTGTTCCTCGCCGCGATGTTCTTCACCCCGCTGTACCAGGTGATCCCGGTCGAGGCGGCCGCCCCGGCGCTGGTGGTGGTCGGCGCGATGATGATGAGCCAGATCCGCCAGATCGACCTGTCGGACTTCACGATCGCGCTGCCCGCGTTCCTGACGATCGTGGTCATGCCGTTCACCTACTCGATCGCCAACGGCATCGGCGCGGGCTTCATCAGCTACGTGGTGATGCAGCTCGCCACCGGGCGGGGGCGGAAGGTGCACCCGCTGATGTGGGTCGTGTCCGCGGCGTTCGTGCTGTATTTCGTCGCCGGGCCGGTCAGTGATGCGTTCGGTGCCTGACCTGGAGGCCCGCTGCCGCTAGGCTCTTGCGAAATCGTGACCGTTCTGCACGGTTTCTGTCCGAATCGCCTAGATAGTTTGGTAGACTAACGACGTGTCCGAGATTGCCGAGCGCGAGCGCACCCTGGCCAGCAGGCTGCGGGTCGCGGTCGTCCGCCTGAACCGCAGGCTCCGGGCGCAGAGCACCGGTTCTGCGATCACGCTCTCCCAGCTGTCGGCGCTGTTCTGCCTCAACAAGGTCGGCCCGATGACACCGGGCGAGCTCGCGGCCAAGGAGGGCGTGCAGCCGCCGTCGATGACCAGGGTGATCGCCGCCCTGGAGGACTCCGGGCTGGTGGTCCGGCGGGCCCACCCCACCGACGGCAGGCAGGCCATCGTCGAGCTGACCGACGCGGGCAAGGCCCGCATCGACGAGGAGGTGTCGGCGCGCGAGCGCTGGCTGGACCTCCAGCTCGCCGACCTCACCGAGGAGGAGCGCACCACCCTGTGCCGCGCCGCGGAGATCATCGACCGGCTGGCGAGCCGCTGACCCCGAGGAGCTGACCGCGTAACAGTGTCCGAAGAGACCTCGTTCCGGCCGGGAGCGAAGGCACCCGGCGAGGTCCCGGACAACCTCACGCGGTCGTCCACATCGGACGCATCCGGTGGCGGTGGCATGTTCCGCTCGCTGCGCGAGCGCAACTACCGCTACTACGCGTCCGGGCAGGTCGTGTCGCTCACCGGCACCTGGATGCAGCGGGCGGCGCAGGACTGGCTCGTCCTGGAGCTCTCCGGCGGCAACGCGGCGGCGCTGGGTGTCGCGGTCGCGCTGCAGTTCATGCCCACCCTGCTGCTGACGCTGTGGGCCGGGGTGGCCGCCGACCGCTTCGACAAGCGCAGGCTGCTCATCGGCGTGCAGAGCGCGCTCGGGGCGTGCGGGTTCGTGCTGGGGCTGCTCGACGTCACCGGCGTGGTGGTGCTGTGGCACGTATACGCGCTGTGCCTGGTGCTGGGCTGCTTCGCCGCGGTCGACGCGCCGGTGCGCCAGTCGTTCGTCACCGAGATGGTCGGGCCCGCGCAGGTCACCAACGCGGTGGCGCTGAACTCGATGACGTTCAACCTGGCCCGCATCGTCGGACCAGCGGTGGCCGGCCTGATGATCACCGCGGCCGGCACCGGCTGGGTGTTCCTGGCCAACGGCCTCAGCTCGGTCGCGGTGGTCACCGGGCTGGCGCTCATGGACCCGGCCAGGCTGCACCGGTCCGCGCCGCCGCGGGAGAAGCGCGGGCAGCTCGTGGCGGGCCTGCGCTACGTGCGCGGGCGCCCCGACCTGATCACGCTCATGGCCCTGGTGCTCTGCATCGGCACCTTCGGGATGAACTTCGAGAACACGCTGGCGGTGCTGGCGCGCAACACCTTCGAGCGGGAGGCCGACGGCTACGGCCTGCTGATCACGATGCTCGCCGTCGGGACGCTGTCCGGCGCGTCGCTGGCCGCCCGCCGCAGCGCCCGCGGAGGGCCGCGCATGCGGCTGGTGCTGATCGGTGCGGCGGCGTTCGGCGCGCTGGAGGTCGTGGCGTCGATGATGCCGGGCTACTGGACGTTCGCGGTGGCGCTGATCCCGGTCGGCATCGCGGTGATGACCTTCACCACCAGCGCGAACGCGACGGTGCAGCTCTCGGTCGAGCCCACCGTGCGCGGCCGGGTCATGGGGCTGTACATGCTGGTCTTCCTGGGCGGCAAGCCGCTGGGCGGGCTCGCGTCGGGCTGGCTGGCTGCGGTGCTCGGCCCGCGGTCGCCGCTGATGATCGGCGGCCTGCTGTCGCTGGCGGCCGCACTCGTCGCGGCGGGTGTGCTCGCCCGCCGCAGAGCGCGCGGTGGACGTGTCGGAAGCCGCCTGGAAGGCGATTCCTAGCTCTGTGCCACAAGCGGCGGAGCCGCTTGCGGTGTGGGACTCAGCTGGACCACCCGCGGGTTCTCAGCTGTCTTCTCGCGAGGACAGCTTCGACGCCGCGTATCGGACATACGTCAGTCGGAGATCCCGGAGCGAGAAGGCGGCTGAGGTTCCGCCAGGCGACCCACTACGCAAGCCACATCCGAAACATGTCAGCGCTACGAGGCGCTGAGGGGTTTGACGTACCGGTGGACCGGGACGGCGACCGTTCCGGTGCGGGTCGGCGCGTGGTGCACGATCCGCCCGGTGTCCTGCCACCCGTGCAGCTCGTAGAAGCGGCGGGCGGTGGTGTTGCCGGGGACCACGGCCAGCCACGCCTCGCGGTGTCCCGAGGAGAGCCGGGTTTCCGCGGCCTGCAGCAGAGCGGTGCCGACACCGCGTCCCCGGGCGTCGCGGTCGACCGCGAGCTGCACGACTTCTCCGTCGTCGGGCCCGACGATGACGAGGCCGATGAGATGCCCGGCGTTCTCCGTCGCGACCGTGGTCGCCGACACCTACCTGGCCGCGTAGTGCGCGAAGTGGGCGGAGTCGCGCAAAGCCATCAGCTCGTCGGGCACCCGGTCGCGGTGGCCGTCGAGCCAGGCCGTCTCCCAGAGCGGGGCCACGGCGGGCAGATCGGCCGGGGTGGCTGCCCGCAGGAGGAACCCGGATGAACCGGCCTCCCGGCGGGGCTGCGTGTGCGGCATGGCGTTCTCCGTCCTCGGAGGCGGCGGCCCAGCTTGTCACCGTCGCAACCGCTGGCGCCAGTGACAGCGCCCTCGTCGGGCTGCGTCTTCAGGCCGGTCCGGGCGTCTGACCGTTGATTTCCGGCGCGCGGGATTCGTTGTGGATCGAAGGGTTGCCCGTGCTGGCAGGTTAGGCTAACCTAATACCCGTCCGCTTCGTGGTGGGAGCGGCAGTCAGTTCGGGAACAGATCGGGCCCCGGCTTCTCCGGAAGCCGGGGCCCGTTCGCGTGGGCACCGCGTTGAGATACGGCGTCCCCGCGGATCCGACGCCGGGCGGCGGGCACCTCAACCACCCCGCAGCGTGGACCAGGTGCAGGCGAAGCGGCCATCGGGTCCCGATCGCCGAAGTAGGGTGCGGCGCATGGGAAACGCCTCGCGCGCGCCGCGCGCGTACTTCGCGTGCGGGTTGGCCGGCGCCGTGCTGTTCGTCGTCGTGTTCCTCGTCGCCGGTGCGCTGCGGCCCGGCTACAGCGCGCTGCGCCACCCGGTGAGTTCGCTCGCGCTCGGGGAGTCCGGCTGGGTGCAGAGCACCAGCTTCGTGGTCACCGGCGTGCTGATGTTCGCGTTCGCGGTCGGGGTGCGGCGCACCGCAGGCGGCCTCTGGCTGTCGCGGCTGCTCGGCGTCTACGCGATCGGCCTGATCGGAGCGGGGTTCTTCCGGACCGACCCGATCAGCGGATACCCGGCAGGCACCCCGATGCTGGGGCAGAGCACGCTCACCGGCTCGCTGCACGACACCTTCTCCGCGCTCGTCTTCGCCGCGCTGCCGCTGGCGTGCGGGGTCCTCGCCCACCGCTGCTTCAAGTCCGGCCGCACCGGCTGGGCCTGGTACTCGGCCGCGACCGCGGTGGTTTTCCTGGCCGGGTTCGTACTCGCCGGCGTGGGCTTCGCCCAGAACGCCGCGCTGATGCCGTTCGCCGGGCTGCTGCAACGGCTCACGATCGTCGTGGGCTGGGCGTGGGTTGCCGCACTCGCGGCGCATCTGCTGCGCCGCAGCGCGCCTGCATAGACTCGGCGCGGGAGGTGCCATGCTCGGTCTGGGTGAGCTGGAGCTGAAGGTGATGGACGTCCTGTGGTCGTCCGGTGAGCCGATGCGGGTCCGCGACGTGCTCGATCGTCTCGCCGGCGAACGCAGGCTCGCCTACACCACCGTGATGACCGTGCTCGACCACCTGCACGGCAAGGGCTGGGTGCACCGGACCATGACCGGCCGCGCCTACAGCTACCGCCCGGCCCGCACCCGCGAGGAGGCGGGCGCGAACCTGCTGCGCGAGGTGCTCGACTCCTCCGGTGACGCCGAGTCGGTGCTGCTGCACTTCGCGCGTTCGGTGTCCGACCGCGAGTCCGAGGTGCTGCGCCGCGCTCTGGACAGGGGGCGCGAGTCGTGACACTGGCCATCGGGCTGCTCGCGGGCGCGGTGTTCATCGCCCTGTCCGGACCGCTCTACCTGCGCGCCGTGGTGAGCCCGCGGGTGCGACCTGGCGTCGCGCTGACGGTCTGGGTGGCCTCCGCGGCGGTCGTCGTCGCCGGAGCGGTGGCCGGTGCGGTCCTGCTGGTGCTGCCGCACCGCGGCGCGGCCGACCACCTGATCGGCATGGCCTGGAGCTGCGCCAACGCCGTCCACGCCGGTGGGGAACCGGTGTGGGAGCACGTCCTGCGCCTGGGCGCGGCGCTGCCGGTGTTCGCGGCGGCGGTCCGGACGCTGTTCGTCGCGTACCGCCTGACCAGGCGTGAAGCCGGAAGGCGTCGGCGCCACCTCCGGTTGCTGCGGGTCCTGTCGACCACCGAACCGGATTCGGCCGTGATGTGGCTGGAGCAGGCGGCCCCGGTCGCCTACAGCCTCGGCGGCCGGCGCGGCGCGATCGTGGCGACCACCGGCGTCTCCCGGCTCGGCGCCGCCGAGCGCGACGCGATCCTCGCGCACGAGCGCGCGCACCTGTCCGGCAACCACCACCGCCTCGTGCTGATGGCCGACGTCCTCGCGCGGGCGTTGCCGTTCGTCCCGCTGTTCCGGGCCGCGCCGCCGGTGGTGCGGGTGCTGGTGGAGCTCGCCGCCGATGCCGCCGCCGCGACGCGCTGCGGGCCGGGTCCGGTGCGGGCCGCCCTGCGCGCCGTGAGCGGGACGGGGGTGCCCGCCGGTTCGCTGGCGATGTCGCGGGAGGCGGTGGAGCTGCGGCTGCGCTGGCTGGGCGCCGAGCGTGGTTCCCTGCGCGGGCGCACCGGCTACCTCGCGGCGGTGTTCGCCGCGGCCGCACCCGCGATGGCCGCGGTCGGCGTCGTCGCCGGTCTGGTGCTGCTCTACTGCCTGTCCGACGGCCGGCTCTGAGCATCTACTATCCTCCGTAGTAGTTGACGAACGGAGGCTCTGGTGGGCAAGGCGAAGGTCCGTCGGCTCAACGTGCTGGCGGGTGTGCTGGCCGTGGCGGTGGTGTTCCTGGTCGGCTACGTGCTCGCGACGCAGAACCGCGGCGAGACGCCGCCTGCGCCTGCTGCACCTGCGCCGCCGACGCGGCAGAACCCGCTGGAGTCGCTTGCCCGGCGCGACCCCGGCGACCCGCTGGCCAAGGGACGTCCGGACGCACCGGTGGTGCTGGTCAACTACACCGACTTCCGGTGCCCGTTCTGCGCCAAGTTCGGCCGCGACATCGAACCGGAGCTCCAGCGCCGCTACGTCGACACCGGCGTCCTGCGCATCGAGTGGCGCGACTTCCCGATCTTCGGCGAGGAGTCGCTGTCGGCGTCCCAGGCCGGGCGCGCGGCGGCCCGGCAGGGCAGGTTCTGGGAGTTCCACGACACCGTCTTCGCCCAGGCGCCGCCCACCGGCCACCCGCCGATGCCGCGGGAGCGGCTGGTGGAACTGGCCCGCCAGGCCGGCGTGCCCGACATCCAGCGGTTCGAGGCCGACATGGGCGACCCCGGGGTCTACGCGGGCGTCCAGGCCGACGCCATGGAGGGGGCGCAGCTCGGGGTGTCCAGCACGCCCACCTTCGTGATCAACGGGCAGCCGGTGTTCGGCGCCCAGCCGCTGGAGGTGTTCACCGAGGTCATCGAGCAGGCGCGGGCGCGATGACCGAGATCGGCATCCTCGGCGCGTTCCTCGGCGGTCTGCTGTCGCTGCTCAGCCCGTGCTCGGCGCTGCTGCTGCCCTCGTTCTTCGCCTACGCTTTCAACGGCATCGGCAGGCTGGTCGCCCGCACGTCGGTCTTCTACGCCGGTCTTTGCGTGACGCTGGTGCCGCTGGGCGCGGCGGCAGGACTCTTCGGCGCGCTGCTGACGTCCTACCGCGACACCGTCACGCTGGCCGGCGGTCTGGTCCTCATAGGACTCGGACTGCTCCAGATCTCGGGACGGGGCTTCGGAATCAGCGCGGCGCAACAGCTCACCGGCCGGATCAGGGTTTCGTCGAACCTGTCGGTCTTCGCGCTCGGCGCCGTCTACGGCCTGGCGGGATTCTGCGCCGGGCCACTGCTGGGCAGCGTGCTCACGGTGTCGGCGACCGGTGGCGACCCGCTCTACGGTGCCGTGCTTCTCGCGGTTTTCGCGCTGGGCATGGCTTTTCCGCTGTTCGTGCTCGCCGTGCTGTGGGACCGCTTCGACATCCGCAACCGGAAGTGGCTGCGCGGGCGGGAGGTCGGCGTCGGCCGCTTCCGGGTGCACACCGCGAACCTGGTTTCCGGCTTGGTCTTCGTCGCCGTCGGCGTGCTGTTCGTGGTGACCGACGGGACCGCCAACCTCGGTGGCCTGGCCGATGTGGACGGTCAGTTCGCGGTGCAGGTGTGGCTGCGCCGTGCCATCGCCGGGGTCACCGACGCCCAGGTCCTGCTCGTGCTGGCGGTCGTCGCGCTCGCGGCCGTCCTCTGGCGCATCCGGCACGTCAAGCGCAAGGCCGGCCGGGAGTCCGCTGACCGCGAATAGCCCCTGAACAGCACTTCGGGGCCCTCCGGCGGGAAGTGGAGGGCCCCGAAGGCTTCGGCAGCTCAGCTTGTCGGAGCATTCACCGCCGAGTCTTGCCCGCGCGTCCTCCAGTCGTCGGCGCGAGGACGCGGGGCGGTCTCACGCGGCGGGCAGGCGGAGTCCGTTGTAGCCGGCGCGGGCGTCCTGGAACCGCTTGGCGACCTCGTCCCAGTTGACCACGTTCCACAGCTGCTTGACGTAGTCGGCCTTCACGTTGCGGTACTGCAGGTAGTAGGCGTGCTCCCAGATGTCGAACACCAGCAGCGGCGTGGTGGCGATCGACAGGTTGGAGTGGTGGTCGCGCAGCTGCTGGGTGATCAGCCGCTGACCGACCGGGTCCCAGGCCAGCACGCCCCAGCCGTTGCCCTGGATCGTGGTCGACACCGCCTCCATCTGGGCGCGGAACTTGTCGAACGACCCGAAGTCCTGGTCGATGGCCGCCGCCAGCTCCCCGGTGGGCTTGTCCCCGCCGTTGGGGCTGAGGATCTTCCACCACACCAGGTGCAGCGAGTGGCCCGCCAGGTTGAACGCCAGCGTGGTCTCCAGCCCGACGATCGAGCCGAAGTCGCCCTTGTCCCGGGCCTCGGCGATCTTGTCGATCGTGTCGTTGGCGCCCTTGACGTAGGTCGCGTGGTGCTTGCTGTGGTGCAGCTCGTTGATCTCCCCCGAGATCGCGGGCTCCAGCGCCGCGTAGTCGTAATCCAACTCGGGCAGCACGTACTGAGCCATTGAGCGTTCTCCCTACTGCGTCTGTGGCTAAGGGCAGTCTCTAGCAATTGCAAGATACTGGCAACACTTCCGTGTTCGCAGTTCGGGGAGGTGTTGATCTCAGTGGATGGACGGTCCTCGCCCGATGGCCTGCGATGACGCGCGGTAGTGGCGATCCTGGCTCAGTTGACCGCTTCGGGCGGTTCGGGCAACATCCACCACGACACCGCGTGAGCGGGGGAAGTCCGGTCGAAGTCCGGCGCTGACCCGCAACGGTAGGCCGCGCGACGCGCGCGGCGAGCCCGATCACCCGCTCGCGGCGGATGCTCCGACGACCGCCGAGGTCCGCGGTGGGGGCTCAGGACGTCGCCGGAGCGCGGGTCCGGGGCGTGCCGCGGGCCCTGACCCCCGGAAGGCCCGATGCGACGCCTGCTCGTGGTGCTGGCCACCACCTTCCTGCTGGCCGGTTGCGGTACCGCGGCCTCGAACGGGCCCGCCCGGGAGGGGATGCGCGTCGAGAACTGCGGGCGGACTCAGGTCATCGCCGAGCCGCCGCGGCGCGTGGTCAGCCTGAACCAGCACGCGACCGAGATCCTGCTGGCGCTCGGCCTCGGCGACCGCCTCGTCGGCGCCGCCTACCCGGACGACCGCACACCTCCGGCGTCGGTGGCCGCCGACTACGCGCGTGTGCCGTTGCTGGCCGAGGAGTACCCGTCGGCCGAGCGCATCCTCGAAGCCGAGCCCGACCTAGTGGTCGGCGGGTACAGCAGCGCCTTCGACGAGGGCGAAGGTCGCGGCCGGGAGGCGCTGGAGAGCAAGGGCATCGCGACGCTGCTGCTCTCGGAGTCGTGCGCCACCGGGCCGACCGGAATGCCCGCGCTGCTGGCCGACATCGACATGTTCGGCCGCGTGCTGGGCCTGCGGGAGCGGGCGTCGGCGCTGGCCGCCGACATCGAGGGCCGCGTCCGCGCGGTCGAGCGGCGGCTGGCGGGCGTGCCGCCGGTGGACGTCTTCGTCTACGACTCCGGTGAGCAGGCGGCCTTCACCCTCGGCGGCCACGGCGTCGGCAACGACGCCCTCACCCGGGCCGGGGCCCGCAACGTCTTCGCCGACGTCCCGGAGGGCTTCGCCGACGTGAGCTGGGAGCAGGTCGCCGCCCGCGCCCCGCGGGCGATCGTGCTGGTGGACTACCTGGCCAAGCCGGTCCACGACAAGCGCGCCTACCTCGAAGCCCACCCGCTGGCTTCGGGCACCCCGGCGGTGCGGGCCGGGCGCTACAGCACGGTCCCGCTGGTCGAGCTGACCGAGGGCATCCGGTTCCCGGACGCCGTCGAGCGGCTGGCGCGGGACCTGCACGGCGCATGAAGGTCGCGGCCGTCCAAGTCGTCCTGCTCGTAGCGCTCGTCCTGGCGGGGCTGGTCGCGGTGTCGCTGGGCTCGGTGCACCTGCCGCCCGGCCAGGTCTGGCGGATCCTCGCCGCCCCGCTGCTGCCGGTGGAGCAGGACTGGACGCCGGTGCGGGCCTCGATCGTGTGGGACTCGCGGTTGCCCCGGGTGGCCACCGCGGTCGTCGTCGGCGCCGCGCTCGCGCTGGCGGGCGGGATCGCCCAGATCGTCACCTCGAACCCGATGGCCGACCCCTACCTGCTCGGCGTCTCGCAGGGTGCGGGGCTGGCCGTCTCGCTGGTGACCGTGCTCGGCTTCGGCGCGGGGGTGGTCGGCATGGCGACGCTGCCGGTCGCGGCGTTCGCCGGCGGGCTGCTCGCGCTGCTGTTCGTGCTGGCCGTGGCGGGAAGGTCGGGGTCGGTGACCACGCTCGTGCTCGGCGGGCTGGCCGTCGGGGAGGTCGCCTACGCGCTGACGTCGCTGGTGCTGCACGCCTTCGCCACCGGCGACCAGGCCAAGCAGGTGCTGTTCTGGATCACCGGCGGGCTCGGCGGGGCGCGCTGGGAGCTGCTGCCGGTGCCCGCGGCGGTGCTGGGCGCCGGGATCGTCGCCGCGGTCGCGGCCGGCCGGTGGATGAACCTGCTGCACGCCGGGGACGACGCGGCCGCGGCGATGGGCCTGCACGCGCGCCGCTTCCGGCTGCTGTCGCTGGTCGCGGTGTCGCTGCTGGCGGGCACCGCGGTGGCGGTCGCGGGCGGGATCGTGTTCGTCGGCCTGCTGGTGCCGCACGCCGCCGCGTTCCTGGTGGGCGCGGAGGCGCGGCGGATGCTGTCGGTCTCGGCGGTGCTCGGCGCACTGTTCCTGGTGCTGGCCGACCTGGCCGCGCGGCTGGTGGTCGCGCCATCGGAGCTGCCCGTCGGGGTGCTCACCGCGATCGTCGGCGGACCGCTGTTCCTGGTGATGTTGCGGCGGCGGAGGCGGACGGCGTGATCGGTGCGCGTGGTGTCCGCGTGGTCCTGGACGGCACGGCCGTGCTGTCCGATGTGGACGTGTCGGTGCGGGAGGGCGAGGTGTTCGGCCTCGTCGGCCCGAACGGCAGCGGCAAGACGACCTTCCTGCGCACGCTCTACCGCGCGGTCCGCCCGGAGGCCGGGGCGGTGGAGGTGGCCGGGCTGCCGGTCGCGGCCACCGGGCGCAGGCGGCTGGCGCGGACGCTGGCGGCGACCACGCAGGAGGCCGAGCACCGGGCGGCGCTGACCGTCGGCGAGGTCGTGGCGCAGGGCCGTGTGCCGCATCTGGGGCTGCTGGAGCCGATGCGGGCCGAGGACCGGCGCATCGTCGGGGAGGCGCTGGCCGCGACGGCGCTGGCCGGCGCCGCCGACCGCGACGTGCGCACCCTCTCCGGCGGCGAGCGGCAGCGGGTCGCGATCGCCCGCGCGCTGGCGCAGCGGCCGCGCGTGCTCGTGCTCGACGAGCCGACAAACCACCTCGACCTGCGGCACCAGTTCGGCGTGCTCGACCTGCTCGCCGGGCTGGCATCGGACGGGCTGGCGGTGTTGCTGACGCTGCACGACCTGCGGCAGGCGGTCGAGTACTGCCACCGCGTCGCCGTGCTCGACGAGGGCCGCGTCGTGGCCACCGGAGCACCAGCCGAAGTGCTCACCGCGGACCTGCTCGCCGGCGTCTTCGGCGTGCGGGGCCGTGCGCACGTGGTCGAGGGCCGTCCGGTGCTGGAGATCTACGGCGCGGTCGCGACCGGACCGACCGCGCCATAGTCGTCACCCGCATTGGAGGCGGTCTTCGGACTCACCCTGCGTGGCGGTGCCGGTGCCGGTGGCGGGAGTGGGCCAAGCGGCTGCGCCGTTTCAAAGACCCAAGACAGGTTCTCGGGCAGCGCAGTAGCGTTCTCGTCACCGCGGCGGGACGGGCCAGGAGTGGACCGGGTCGCCGTTCTCGGCCAGTTCGATGTAGCGGCGCAGCATCGCCGCCAGCGCCTCCTGCCGGTCCATGCCGCGCCGCTCCAACGCCACCACGGTGTCCCGCTGCCAGGCGGCACCGGTCTGCCGCTTCAGGCAGCGCTGCTCGATGATCCCGAGGTAGCGCTCCCGTGCGGCGTCGGAGACACCGCACGCGCGCAGCCCGTCGTGGGCCATCGGCAGCAGCCTGCGCAGCACCAGCTCGTCCGGAGCCACCCAGCCCGCGCCGGGCCAGTACAGGTGCGCGTCGGGGCCGTTGCGGGCGCCGGCGAAGAAGTTCTCCTCCGCCGCCTCGAACGACATCCTCGTCCACAAAGGACGATCTTGTTCAGTGAGCGCGCGCTGCGCTCCGTAGAAGAACGCCGCGTTGGCCAGCACGTCGGCCACCGTCGGCCCCGACGGCAGCACCCGGTTCTCCACCCGCAGGTGCGGCACCCCGTCGACGAGGTCGTAGACCGGGCGGTTCCACCGCCAGATCGTGCCGTTGTGCAGCCGCAGCTCGGCCAGCACCGGCGCCCGCCCCGCGTCCAGGGCCGCGACCGGATCCTCGTCCTCCGGTTCCGGCAGCAGTGCGGGGAAGTAGCGCACGTTCTCCTCGAACAGGTCGAAGATCGAGGTGATCCAGCGCTCCCCGAACCACACCCTCGGCCGCACGCCCTGGTTCTTCAGCTCCTGCGAGCGGGTGTCGGTGGCCTGCTGGAACAGCGGTATCCGCGTCTCGTGCCACAGCGCCTTGCCGAGCAGGAACGGCGAGTTCGAGCCGATCGCGAGCTGGATTCCCGCCAGGCACTGGGCGGCGTTCCAGTGCGCGGCGAAGTCCTCGGGCGCGACCTGGAGGTGCAGCTGCACCGAGGTGGAGGCCGACTCCGGCTGGATGGAGTCGGCGTAGGAGCGCAGCTTGTCGCTGCTGCCGTCGGGGAGCGGCACGCCCTCCATGTCCAGCAGCGTCTCCTCGCCCCGCGCGCTGAAGATCTGCTCGTTGAGCAGCTGGTAGCGCGGCAGCTTGGTCAGCCAGTGCGGCTCGACGTGCGCCCTGCGCACGGTGGGCAGCGTCCCGATCATCACCAGCTTGGCGCCCGCGTCGTGCGCCTTGCCGTCGGCGCGCGCCAGCGCCGTGCGCAGCTCCTCCTCCAGGCGCAGCGCGCCGTCGCCCGCCAGCACCCGGGGCTCCACGTTGAACTCGACGTTGTTCTGCCCGAGCTCGGTGGTGAACGCCGGATCGCTGATCTTCTCCAACACGATGGTGTTGGACATCGACGGCTCCATGTGCTCGTCGACGAGGTGCAGCTCCATCTCCAGCCCCATCTGCTGGTGCGGGAAGGAGAAGTTGCCCTCGGCGAGCATCCGGGCGAGCGCGTCGAGCCCCCGTTGCATCTTTTCCCGATAGCGTTGCCGATCCACCGGCCTGAACACCCGGTTGTCCACGTGCCTTCCCATGCCGTCTCCCCGCTCGGTCGGCCAAGCACGTCAGCGCCGTGTGCGCGCACGCCAGCGCTCCATCAATGGGAGACCCACCGTGACACATCGATACCCACTGGTACAGCGGCCAAAACGGTGGACGACACCCTCACCCGGGCGGGGTGCGGCAGGGGGTCAGGCGGACGCCTCGTCGAGCCGCTGCACCTCGGCGTCGGTGAGCGCGCTCTCGGCTGCCGGGAGCAGGGCCGAGAGCTGTTCGGTGTTGCGGGCACTGGCGATCGGTGCAGTCACGTTCCGCTTTCCGAGCAGCCACGCCAACGCGACCGAGGCAACCGGGATGTCACGCAGAGTCGCGATTTCGTCCAGTGCGGCGAGCACCTTCACCCCTCGCTCGTCGAGGTAGGCGCGAGCGCGGTCGGCGCGGGGGCTCTCGGAGCTGGCGTCCCCCGGACGGTACTTGCCGGTGAGGAAGCCCTTGGCGAGCGCGAAGTACGGCAGGACCGCCAGGTTCTCACGCTCGGCCAGCCCGGCCAGCTCGCCCTCGAACTCCGCGCGCTCGACGAGGTTGTAGTGCGGCTGCAGCGCCGTGAAACACGCGAATCCTTCACGCCTGGACACCTCGAGCGCCTCGGCGAGGCGCGGCGCGGTGTAGTTCGACGCGGCGATGTGGCGGACCTTGCCCGCGCGCACCAGCTCGTCGAAGGCTGCCAGCGTCTCCTCCAGCGGCGTCCGCTCGTCGTCGCGGTGCGCGTAGTAGAGGTCGATGTGGTCGGTGCCCAGCCTGCGCAGCGAATCCTCCGCCGCCGCGCGGATGTTCTCGGCCCCCAGGCCCGGCCGCCGGCCCCACGCCCCGACCTTCGTGGCGATCACGATCCGGTCGCGGTTGCCGCGGGCGCGCAGCCATTCGCCCAGCACCGCCTCGGACTCGCCGCCCGCGTTGCCCTCGGCGAAGGCGGAGTAGACGTCGGCGGTGTCGACGAAGTTGCCCCCCGCCGCCGCGTAGGCGTCGAGGACGTCGAAGGACTGGTCGCGGTCGGCGGTCCAGCCGAACACGTTGCCGCCGAGGCAGATGGGGAAGACGTCGAGGTCGCTGTCGCCGAGTCGGGCCATGGTGAAAGAAACTTCCTCTCCGCGTGGCAGGGGCTGGGGCCCGCGGGCCCCAGCCCGGGGCTTGTCAGCGTTCGGTGGCCGAGACCTCGACCCGCGCCGAGCCGCTGGTCCGCGTGGCCACGATCCGCTGGGCCGGCCCGCCGCGGCGCCCCAGCGTGAGGAACACCACCGCCGACGCGAGGACCACACCGAACATCACCGACACCATCGGCAACGCCGATCCCACGCCGCCCATTCCCACCAGTGGAGCCGCCAGCGCGCCCACGACGAACTGGCTGACGCCCAGCAGCGCCGAGGCGCTGCCGGAGACCTCGCGGTGCTCGGCCAGCGCCAGCGTCGTGGTGTTGGGCATCACGAAGCCCAGTGAGGCGATCATCACGAACAGCGCGCCCAGCAGCACCGGCAGCGGCAGGCCGAGCAGCGCCGCGGTCACCAGCACGGCACCGGCCACCGAGGCCGTGAGCAGCGCGGTGGTCAGCAGCTGCGCCTCGGTGGCCACCCGGCCGACGAGCCTGGCGTTGACCTGGCCCGCGGCCACCAGTCCGATCGCGTTCGCGCCGAAGACGATCGCGTAGGTCTGCGGCGACATGCCGTAGACGTTCTGCATCACGAACGACGAACCGGAGACGTAGGCGAACATCGCGGCCATCGCCAGTCCCGCCGCGAGAGCGCAGCCCAGGAACGACGGCTTGGCCAGCAGCATGCCGAAGGTCCGGAACGTCGGGCCGATCCGCGCCGGCTGGCGCCACTGCTTCGGCTTGGTCTCGGGCAGCGCGAACGCCGCGACGGCCATCAGCACCACGCCGAAGGCGGTCAGCACGACGAAGACCCCGCGCCAGGTGGTGTGGGCGAGCACCTGCCCGCCGATCACCGGCGCCAGGATCGGCGCCAGGCCGACCACGAGCATCAGCGAGGAGAAGAACCTCGCCGCCTCGGCGCCCGAGTACAGGTCGCGCACCGACGCGCGGGCGATCACCATGCCCGCCGCCGCGCCGAACCCCTGCAGCGCGCGCAGCAGCGCCAGGGTGTGCACCGACTCGGTCAGTGCACAGAGGACGGTCGCGGCGATGTAGACGGCCAGGCCGGCCAGCAGTGGCTTGCGCCTGCCGACGGCGTCGCTGATCGGCCCGGCGAAGAGCTGGCCGAAGGCCAGGCCGAGCAGAACGGCGGTGAGCGTGAGCTGCGCCTGCGCCTCGGTGGCGCCCAGCTCGCGGGTGAGGTCGGGCAGGGCGGGCAGGTACATGTCGATCGACAGCGGCCCGAACGCCGTCAACCCGCCCAGGATCAGGGCAAAACGGGCTTTTCTGGATGAGCTGGAGTTCTCGGCCTCGACTGCTTCCTCCTCGGCCCGGGGCATGGGTGCTCCTCGCTCCCTCGAAATCGTTGCTTTCGGCAAGCAACAACGCCGAGATCGCCCGAGTTATGCCGCCGAAGCCCGAATTGATCCCTGTGAGCTGGATCATCATCGGCCCCGGACAGCGGATTCCGGGCAATGCGAAAATGCGGTACGTGGCGCAGATCGTCGAGGTGACCGATGTCGAGGACCCCAGGGTCGACGACTTCCGCGACCTGTCGACCGCGGACCGGCGTCCGGACCGCCCCGGCGGCCGCGGCCTGGTGATCGCGGAGGGCGTGGTCGTCGTCGAGCGGCTGGTCGCCTCGCCGTACCCGGTGCGGGCGCTGCTCGGCGTCCGGCGCCGCATCGAGGCCCTCGCCGACCTGCTGGCGCCGCTGGACGTGCCCGCCTACGTCGCCGAGGCCGACGTGATGGCCTCCGTCGTCGGCTTCCACCTGAACCGGGGCGTGCTGGCGGTCGCCGACCGCGCACCCGAGGTGACGACCGAGCACCTGGTCGCGAGCTCCCGCAGGCTCGCGGTGCTCGAAGGCGTCGGCGACCACGAGAACCTCGGCGCGCTGTTCCGCAACGCCGCGGCGCTCGGCGTCGACGGCGTGCTGCTCGGCGAAGGCTGCTCCGACCCGCTGTACCGGCGCAGCGTCCGGGTCTCGATGGGGCACGTGCTGCGGGTGCCTTTCGCCCGGCTGAAGTCCTGGCCCGACGACCTGGACCTGTTGCGCGACGGCGGTTTCCGGGTGGCGGCGCTGACGCCGCGCCCGGACGCGGTGTCGCTGCGCGAGGCGGCGCTGGACAGCGGACCGGTAGCGGTCGTGCTGGGTTCGGAAGGGCCGGGCCTGACCGAGCAGGCCATCGCCGCGGCCGACGTCGCGGTCCGCATCCCGATGGCGGGCGGGGTCGACTCGCTGAACGTGGCCACCGCGGGCGCGATCGCCTTCCACGCGATGAGCGGGATCTGAGCCGATGAAGTCGACGACGTGGGAACTGCGCGCCCGCTCCGGACGGGCGGTGCTGGTCAACGGCGCCGAGCGCGAGGTCGACCCGGCGCGCCTGCCGCTGCCGGAGGGGCTGGTCGACGCCCTGCACGAGTGGGCGCACGTGGTGGACGCCATAAGCGAGGCGCCGGCCGGTGAGCAGGCGGACGAGCCCGGTGCGGTGTCCGGCGAGGTGGCCACCCAGGTCTCCCGGCGCGGACGTCAGCTCGCCCTGCGGCTGGCGGTGGAGACCGGCGGCGAGATCGGCTACGCCGACCCGGTGACCGGCGAGGTCGACCGCGTCGGTCGCAGGCGCACCTCCCGGCAGGCGGGAGGCGGCTACGCCGGCCGGTACGCCAGGGGAGCGCACAACGGCCCGGTGCCGCCGACGCCGTGGGCCACCGGGCTCACCATCACCGCGATCATCGCGGCGATCGTGGTGGTCACGTTGGTAGTGGTGACCCAGGGCCTCGCCGAGGTCAGCCCCGCGCTCGCGATCGGCGTCAACGTCGTCGTGGCGGCGGGCTTCGCGCCGTCGATCTGGCTCGGCAGGCGCATCCCGGTGTGGCGGTGGGTCGCCTTCGGGACCGCGGCGGGCGTCGCGCTGGCCTGGATCGCACTGCTGCTGAGTGCCCTCGGACCGAGCACCCCCGGCGTGCATTAGGAGCTTCGGACGGGGTTTGCGTGGCGGCGCGGGTGGCGGAACCTCAGAAGCCTTTGCTGCCGATCGCCGACGTTGTGATATTCGCCCAGCGGGCCGGCGAGGACGCGGTCGTGGCCGTCCTCGCCAGCCGTGTACTGGTGCTCACCAGGTGACGGGCAGGCTCCGGACGCCGCCGGTGATGTGGTCGGTGCGCACGTCGAGATCGTCGAGCCCGACGGTCAGCCGCAGGCCGGGCAGGCGGCGGGCGAGGGTGGCGAAGACGATCCGCAGCTCGATGCGGGCGAGGCTGGCGCCGATGCAGAAGTGCCTGCCGTGCCCGAAGCCGAGGTGGGTGCGCTCCTCGCGGTCGGGGTTGAAGGTCTCCGCGTCGGCGTAGGTGGAGGGGTCGCGGTTGGCGGCGTTGATCGAGAGGATGACGGCGTCGCCGCGCTGGATGGTGACCCCGGCGATGTCGACGTCGGTGTGGGCGTAGCGCAGCAGTCCCAGGTCGCCAGGGGCGCCCAGGCGCATGATCTCCTCGACGGTGGCGTCGACCCGGCCGTCCGGGTCGGCGACCAGTGCGGCCCACTGCTCGGGCCGGGTGAGCAGGAACAGCGTGCCCAGCCCGATGCGGTTGACGGTGGTCTCGTGCCCGGCGAACAGCAGCCCGACGGCGAGGCGGACCATCTCGGCGTAGTCGAACTCCTCGTCGGCGTCCTGGGCCCGGACTAGGTCGGAGATGACGTCTTCCCCCGGCTCGGCGCGTTTGGCTTCGGCGAGCCCGGCCATGTAGCGGCTGAACTCCGCGCGCGCCCGGTGGGCGTCGCCGTCGGCGGAGTAGCTGGCCATCCGGTCCGACAGTGACCGGAAGTGCTCGCGGTCGCTCTCCGGCACCCCCAGCAGCCGGCAGATGACCGTGACCGGCAACGGGAAGGCCAGCCCGGCGTGCAGGTCGACGACGCCGTCGGCCGACGCCTCGTGCTCGGCGGCCAGGTCGTCGAGGTAGCCGTCGACGAGGGTCTGCACGTGGTCGGAGAGCGCCCGCATCCGCTTGGCCGAGAACGCCGGGGTCAGCAGCCGCCGCATCCGGGTGTGGTCGGCCTCTTCGGTCTCGTAGTTCCCGGACGGGCCGTCCTGCACCGCGGCGGTCGAGATCCGCGCGGCGCGCTCGGGTTCGGGATGGGAGCGGCCGAACCTGGAGTCGGCGAGCAGCTCCCGCACCTCGTCGTAGCGGGTCGCCAGCCAGGCCGGGTCGCCCGCGGGAGTGGTCACGGCGGTGATCGGGGCCTCGCGGCGCAACACCTCGTACAGCGGCGCGAGATCGAGCAGGTTCGGCCTGGTGAACGGCAACTGGTGGTGTTCGGGAGCGACGGTCATGGCTCTCCTCCCTGGTGTCTGGAGCCGCTGCCGACCGTACTCTTTTCTGGCAGTCAGTGCCAATAAAATGTGCGCTGGTATAGGGTGTGTCCGGTTCGCGAAGCACGACTCGAGCGGAGGTGGCCGTGGCGCACGAGCAGGACGGCGGCAGCCGCCGCGGACGACCGCCGGTGAGCGACCAGGCGCGCAGGCAGCAGCGGCTCGACATCTCCCGCCAGGCCGTGCGGCTGTTCGGGGAGCAGGGCGTGGCAGCGACCTCCGGCCAGCAGATCGCCCGCGCCGCCGGGGTCTCCGAGCGGACGCTGTGGCGGCTGTTCCGGGCCAAGGAGAGCTGCGTGGAACCGCTGCTGACCAAGGCCGTCGAGGGCCTCCAGGCCATCCTGCGGAGCTGGCCGCCGGAGGTCGACCTGGCCGAGCACCTTCGCGGTGAGTACACGTTCATGCCGGAGTCGTCCCGCGCGGACACGGACGCGGTGCTTGCCGTGATCCGCATGACCCGGGACGAACCCGCTCTGCGCGCGGCCTGGCTCGTGCTCCAGGAGCGCGCCGAACCCACCTTCGCCGAGGTGCTGAGCCTGCACACGGGACTTCCCGCCGACGCCCCCGAGATCCGCGTCCGCGCCGCGACCCTGAACGCGGCGCTGCGCGTGACGGCCGACGACTTCGCCTGGGCCACCGCCGAAGGCGTCAGCGCGGAGGCCGTCGACCGCCACCGCAAGCGCATGGCCGAGGCGCTGCGCACGACCGCCTCGTCGGCGGTGCACCTGGCGGAGCTGTAAGCGGCTGTCTTCGGACTCACCTTGCTTTGCGGTTCCGGTGGCGGAACCTCAGGCGCCCTCCGGGATCTTTTTCTGACGTATCGCCCATACGCGGCGAAAAAGCTGTCCTCGCCAGAGGACGCCTGAGAACCCCGCGGCGGTGCCGGTTGCGGGGGTGGGCCAAGCGGCTCGCCGCTTCAAAGATCCAAGAAAGGCTGTGAGGGCATCGCGCGCCGAAGCCACGCCCAGCACGGTGTCGTGCGACACCCGAATCGCGCCGGAAAACCGGAGGGCCGGTGATCCGCGGATCACCGGCCCTCCGGTTCAGCTGTGCCTGGCCGCTCAGCGGTGCGAACGGACTCCCAGCAGGACGTCCTCCCACGACGGGACGATCGGGTGGTTCTTGCGGCCGCGCCGCTGCGGCTCCGCCTTGCGCTGCCCGTCCTCGTCCTCCGCGGTCGCCGCCTCCGCCGGGGCTGCGCCCGGCTCGGCGTCGTCGGCCGGAGCCTCCGGCTCCTCTTCGGGCTCCGCGGCCGGCGCCTCCGGCGCCTTCGCCGCGGGCGCGCCGCCGTCGAGGTCGAGCGGCGGCACCGAAGCGGAAGGCTCCGCGCGTTGCGGGGGCACGGGCTCGGCGCGTTCGGCGCCGGACTGCTGGTCGAGCTCCAGGGCCTCCCTGGCCAGCTCGGTCACCGGCCGGACGGTGCGCAGCGGGCGGTTCGGCGACGGGTCGAGCAGATCCGCCGCGTGGTCGTCGAGCGCGGCGACCGTGCCGCCGTGCGCCCCGGGGTGGAAGACCCAGTGCGCGGCGTTCTCGGAACGACCTGCGTTCCACTGGAGCTCGACGACCCACTTGCCGTCCTCGCCGCGCCAGGCGTCCCAGGAGGTCTCGTTGTAGTCGTGGCCGCGCATGCCGAAGGTGTGCGCGACGACCTCACCGAGCGTCTGCACGTCCGGCCCGTCCTCGCGGACCGGGTGAGCGCGCTGGGCCATCTCGGCGACCTGGGCGCGTTCGAGCAACACCGGATAGGCGTAGCGCTCGACGCGCTGCTCGGGGATGCCCGCGGCCTCGGCGACCTGCTCGACGGACGCGCCGCCGCGGATCCGCGCCTGGATCTCGCGCGGCCGCATCTGCGCCTCCATCTCGATCTGCGCCTGGCCAAGCCTGGTCAGATCCCCGCGGGCCGCCGCGCGCAGGCGTTCGTCGGCGGGCACGGTAAAGCGGTCCCCGTTCTCGGGGTCCTCGCAGATGACGGTCTCACCGTCCTCGTCCAGCCCGACCACCCGCAGCGCTCGCATAACGCCAGCCTCCCGCCGACTACATGTCACCAAGCTGTGACAGTAACCCGGCGCGCCCCCTTGACGCAGGAGGCACGCCGGGTTCGTCGTCTCGATGACCACCCTCTCAGCATCCGATCTTGCCCGATCGGTGGTCACCATGCGAACAGGTAGAACCACTTATCTTCACTCGGTGATCACCCTTAGTGGCCGGATGCCGCACATCGAGTGAAGATCAGTTGTGCGAGTCAGCGAACCGCGGTCCGGACCCGCTCGGGCCGGCGATGCCGCCGGACCGGCTCAGTGCAGCTGGGAAACCACCCAGTCGATGGACTTGCACAGCGCCGAGACGTCGTCCGGGTCGATCGCCGGGAACATGCCGATGCGCAGCTGGTTGCGGCCCAGCTTGCGGTAGGGCTCGGTGTCGACGACGCCGTTGGCGCGCAGCGCCTTGGCCACCGCCGCGGCGTCGACCGAGTCGGCGAAGTCGACCGTGCCGACGACCTGCGAGCGCTTGGCCGGGTCGGTGACGAACGGCGTCGCGTAGTCCGAGGCCTCGGCCCACTGGTAGAGCCGCTGCGAGGACTCGCGGGTGCGCGAGACGCACCAGTCCAGCCCGCCCTGGCCGTTCATCCACTCGATCTGGTCGGCCAGCATGAACAGCGTCGCGACCGCCGGGGTGTTGTAGGTCTGGTCCTTGCGCGAGTTGTCCAGCGCGGTCGGCAGCGACAGGAATTCCGGCACCCAGCGGTCGGTGGAGCCGATCTCGCCGATCCGCTCGATCGCGGCCGGGCTCATCGCGGCCAGCCACAGCCCGCCGTCGGCGGCGAAGCACTTCTGCGGGGCGAAGTAGTAGACGTCGACGTCGCGGGCGTCGAAGGCCAGCCCGCCCGCGCCGGAGGTGGCGTCCACGGCGATCAGCGCGTTCTCCGAGCCCTCGGGCCGGGACGGCGCGAGCATCACGCCGGTGGAGGTCTCGTTGTGGGCCCAGCCGATCAGGTCGACGCTCGGGTCCGACACCGGGTCCGGCGCGTCACCGGGCTCTGCGGAGACGACCACCGGGTCGGCCAGGAACGGGGCGCCCTTGGTGGCCTTGGCGAACTTCGAGGAGAACTCGCCGTAGGTCAGGTGCAGTGCGCGCTCGCGTACCAGGCCGAACGAGGCGGCGTCCCAGAACGCGGTGGTGCCTCCGACGCCGAGGACGACCTCGTAGCCCTCGGGCAGCGAGAACAGCTCCCGCAGGCCCTCCCGGACCCGGCCGACGAGCGACTTCACCGGCTTCTGGCGGTGCGAGGTGCCCATGACCGCGGCACCCTCGTCGGCGAGCCGGGACAGCTGCTCGGGGCGGACCTTGGACGGTCCGCAGCCGAAGCGGCCGTCGGCGGGCTTGAGCTCGCTGGGCAGTTGCAGGGTCGTCGGGTCGGTCTTGGTCTCGGCCTGCGTCATGCCGGCGCCTCCGGGCGTTGTGAGTTTGTCCATTCATGCGTGGCCGGATGACCGGCGCCGTTGCCGGCTCCTCGCGCTTGGCCGCGGCTCGGCGGGTGCTCGGCCGGCACCGCCGCCGCAGTCGCCGCACCGCAACTTACTGCTCTGCCCTCGCTTTGGCCAACGCCGCCCAGCTCATGCGGTGTCCGGGGTGTCCGCGGCGGGTGCACCGGCCTGCCGCCGGACGGCGCGGATGTGCTCGCTCAGCTCGTGTCCGCGGTGCAGGGCCTGGTCGAAGACCTCGTCGAGGGCGTCGGCCGGCTCGCCGAGGCGCTGCCGCAGGGACCGGCGGAAGCGCAGCAGCTCGTAGCCGGGGTCGCCGCCGGCGAAGTCGCGGGGGAAACCGTGGGGCACGAGCCGCTGGAGCCCGACGTTGGCCCAGCGCATCGCCATGCGCGGGCGTCCGTCGTGGGCGTAGGCGCAGGCGGCCGACAGGTAGGTCTCCTCGCGGGTGGAGTGGGAGTGCAGCAGCCCCGCGAAGAGTTCGTCGGCGTGCTCGCGCAGACCGCGCAGCATCAGGTAGGCGGCGTAGGCGGCCTTCGCGTCGAAGAAGCCGGTGCCGTCGTCGGCGTCCACGGCGCCCAGCAGTGCGCGACGGGCGCGCTCGTGGTCGCCCGCCCGTCGCCAGTACGTCGCGGCTTCGACGAGTTCGTCGCTGCGCTGGCCGCCGGACTCGGCGTCGTCCTCCAGCGCTTCGGCGAACGAGATGTCGATCAGCCGCCGCCGGGCATTCGGCAGTGGTGTGACCGCCACCACTCCAGGTTACCGCCGCCGGAGGCGGGCACGCCGCCCTCACACGCACTTCCGGCACCGGCCGCGCGCCGCCTTGAGCACCGGCACGCGCCGGCCTCCGACGGCCGCGCCGCCGCACGTCCTGACGTGCGGCGGCCGTCACGTGCCCGTGGAGACCGGCGGTGCGGTCAGCCCGCGGCGGCGACCAGCGGGTTGATCGAGCCCCAGCCCTCGACGTCCTGGGGCGCGCGGGGAGCCGGGCCGACGTACTGCGCCGACGGGCGGACCAGCCGACCGGTGCGCTTCTGCTCCAGCACGTGCGCGCACCAGCCCGCGGTGCGGGCGCACGTGAACATCGCGGGCATCATCGCGGTCGGCACCTCGGCGAAGTCCAGGACCACCGCGGCCCAGAACTCCACGTTGGTCTCGATCTGCCGGTCCGGACGGCGTTCCCGCAGCACCGACAGCGCCGCCCGCTCCAGCTCCGCGGCCACCTCGAAGCGCGGCGCCGAGAGCTGCTCGCAGGTGGTGCGCAGCACCCGCGCACGCGGGTCCTCCGCCCGGTAGACGCGGTGGCCGAAGCCCATCAGCCGCTCGCCGCGGTCCAGGATGGACTCCACGACCCGGCGGGCGTCACCGGTCCGCTCGGCCTCGGCGATCATCGGCAGCACCCGGGCCGGGGCGCCGCCGTGCAGCGGTCCCGACATCGCGCCGACCGCGCCGGAGAGCGCCGCCGCGACATCGGCCCCGGTGGAGGCGATCACGCGGGCGGTGAACGTCGAGGCGTTCAGCCCGTGCTCGGCGGCCGAGACCCAGTAGGCGTCCAGCGCCCGCACGTGGCGGGGGTCGGGCTCGCCGCGCCAGAGGGTGAGGAACTGCTCGGTCGTGGTCGCCGCCTCCTCGACCCGCTGCTGCGATACCGGCGGGAGGTCGCCGCGCGCCGACTGCGCCACGTAGGAGAGCCCGAGCACCGACGCCTGGGCGAGCTGTTCGCGCGCTTGCTCGTCGGTGATGTCCAGCAGCGGCGCGAAACCCTGCGACGGCGCCAGCATCGCCAGCCCGGCCTGCGCGTCGACCCGCACGTCACCGGTGCGCACCGGGAGCGTGAGGTCGGGGGTGGTCGGCAGGCCGTCGCCGAAGCGGCCGTCCACCAGCAGCGACCAGACGTCCCCGAAGGAGACCGTGCCGACCAGGTCCTCGATGTCCACGCCGCGGTAGCGCAGCGCGCCGCCGTCGCGGTCGGGCTCGGCGATCTCGGTCTGGAAGGCGACCACGCCCTCCAGGCCGGGGCGGAAACCGGACTCGCCTGCGTTGCTCATGATGCCTCGTCTCTCACGCTCGGTGGTGCCGCGCGCGGGCGCGCGCGGTTCGACGTGGCGGGGGTTCGGAACGCGGAAGCGGCCGTGGTTGTCGTGCAACAGTGCACCGCGGGGTGGCGCTCACGCAATCGGATCGAATGCCCTGACCGAACTGATGACAAAGATCACAGCGTGCTCCCCGAATCAACTCCTGCGAGCACAAACGCGTGAAAAAAGGTTGTAAATGAACAATCATGTGGAGGTAAAACGCCAGGTCACGTCGATTTGGCGCTGGTGGCGATGTGCTAAAGAAGCAACATGCACCTTGCTCCCCACGAGCGCGACAAGCTTCTCGTCCACGTCGCGGCCCGGCTCGCCCGCGAGCGGATGGACCGCGGTCTGAGGCTGAACCACCCGGAGGCCGTGGCGCTCATCACCGACCACGTCGTGGAGGGCGCGCGGGACGGGCGCAGCGTCTCCGAGCTGATGAGGTCCGGCCGCGAGGTCCTGACCGCCGAGCAGGTGCTCGACGGGGTGGCCGACATGGTGCACGAGGTCCAGGTCGAGGCGACCTTCCCGGACGGAACCAAGCTCGTCACCGTCCACGACCCGATCAACTGACCGCGCGACCGCGGTTCTGCCGCCCGGCGAGGAGGAGCGTTGCCGATGCGCCCCGGAGAGATCATCACCGGTGACGGGCCGGTCCCGCTGAACCCGGGCCGCCCGCGGGTCCGGATCACCGTGGTCAACCGCGCCGACCGCGCCGTGCAGGTCGGTTCGCACTACCACTTCGCCGCGGTCAACGAGGGCCTGGAGTTCGACCGCGCCGCGGCGTGGGGCCACCGCCTCGACGTCGCCGCGGGCACCGCCGTGCGCTTCGAGCCGGGGGTGGAGCGGGAGGTCTCCCTGGTGCCGGTCGGCGGATCGCGGCGGGTGCCGGGTCTGCGGCCCGAGTACGCGGGCGAGCTCGACGGCCGCGGCCACGAACCCACCGCGCCGAACTACGGGGAGAAAGGCCAGGGGCACTTCGAGTGAGCACACCGTCGATCGACCGGGACCGCTACGCCGAGCTGTTCGGCCCGACCACCGGCGACCGGATCCGCCTCGCCGACACCGACCTGTTCATCGAGGTCACCGAGGACCGCAGCCAGGGCCCGCGCGGCTCCGGCGACGAGGTGGTCTTCGGCGGCGGCAAGGTCGTCCGCGAGTCGATGGGGCAGTCGGCGGCCACCCGCGCCGAGGGCACCCCGGACGTGATCATCACCGGGGCGGTCGTCCTCGACCACTGGGGCGTGGTCAAGGCCGACGTCGGCATCCGGAACGGCCGCATCGCCGGCATCGGCAAGGCGGGCAACCCCGAGGCGGGCGACGACGTCGACGACGCGCTGGTCATCGGCCCGTCCACCGAGGTCATCGCGGGCAACGGCAAGATCCTGACGGCCGGGGGCATCGACTGCCACGTGCACTTCATCTGCCCGCAGGCGGTGGAGGTCGCGATGTCGGCCGGGCTCACCACGCTCATCGGCGGCGGCACCGGACCGGCCGAGGGCAGCAAGGCCACGACCGTCACCCCGGGCGCGTGGAACCTCGGCCGCGTCATGCGCTCGATGGACTTCATGCCGGTGAACGTGCTGCTGCTCGGCAAGGGCAGCACGATGCGCGCCGAGGCGCTGCGCGAGCAGCTGCGCGCGGGCGCGGGCGGCTTCAAGATCCACGAGGACTGGGGCGCGACCCCGGCGGTGATCGACAGCGCGCTGCGGGTCGCCGAGGAGTCCGGCGTCCAGGTCGCGCTGCACGCCGACACGCTCAACGAGGCGGGCTTCTACGAGTCGACGCTGGCGGCGGTCAACGGCCGCTCGATCTCGGTCTTCCACGCCGAGGGCGCCGGTGGCGGGCACGCGCCCGACATCATCCGGATCGCCTCGGAGCCCAACGCGCTGCCGTCCTCGACCAACCCGACCCGCCCGCACACCGTCAACACCATCGACGAGCACCTCGACATGGTGATGGTCTGCCACCACCTCAACCCGTCGGTGCCCGAGGACCTCGCCTTCGCCGAGAGCCGCATCCGGCCGTCGACGATCGCGGCCGAGGACGTGCTGCAGGACATGGGCGCGATCTCGATCATGAGCTCGGACGCGCAGGCCATGGGGCGCATCGGCGAGGTCATCATCCGCACCTGGCAGACCGCGCACGTGATGAAGCGCAAGCGCGGTGCCCTGCCCGGTGACGGGCGGGCCGACAATGCCCGGGCGCAGCGCTACGTCGCCAAGTACACGATCAACCCGGCCATCGCGCACGGCATCAGCGGGCACGTCGGTTCGGTGGAGGCCGGAAAGGTTGCCGACCTGGTGCTGTGGGAGCCGAAGTTCTTCGGCGTGCGCCCCGACGTGGTGCTCAAGGGCGGCTTCCCCGCATGGGCGGCGATGGGTGACGCCAACGCCTCCATCCCGACGCCGCAGCCCTACGTCGGCCGCCCGATGTTCGGTGCACAACCTCGCGCCGCCGCCGCGAGCAGCATGTTCTTCGTCGCACCGGACGCGCTGGAGGCGGGCCTGCCGGACCAGCTCGGTCTGTCGACGGAACTGGTGCCCATCGACAGCACTCGCGGGGTCACCAAGCACGATCTGCCGCACAACTCGGCGACTCCGGACATCGAGGTCGACCCGGACAGCTTCGCGGTGCGCATCGACGGCGACCTGGTCGAGCAGGACCCGGTCTCGGAGCTTCCGATGACCCAGCGCTACTTCCTGTTCTGATGCCCGGCCCGCGCTCCGGCCTCGCGGTGCTCGCGCTGGCCGACTCACGGTTCCCCGGCGGTGGCCACGTGCACTCCGGCGGTGTGGAGGAGGCCGCCGCTCGCGGTCTGGTCACCGGCATCGCCGACCTGCGCGAGTTCCTCTACGGGCGGTTGCACGGGGCGGGTGCGCTGCAGGCCGTGTTCGCCGCTGCCGCCGCGCATGCCGCAGCTCGCGGCGTCCGGCAGGGGCATTGGCTGCGGCTGGACGCCGAGCTGGACGCCCGCACCCCCTCGCCCGCGCAGCGGGAGGCGTCCCGCGCGCAGGGCAGGGGAACGATCCGCGCCGGCCGGGCCGCGTGGCCCTCGCCGGTGCTCTCCGAACTGGTGGCCGCGACCCCGCGGCCACACCACCCGATCGTGCTCGGGGTGCTGGCCGCGACGGCCGGTTCCGGTCCCAGGGAGGCGGCGCTGACCGCGGGCTACCTCGCCGTCAGCGGACCGTCGTCGGCGGGAGTCCGGCTGCTCGGGCTCGACCCCTTCGCGGTCAACGCGGTGGTGGCCGAGCTGGCCCGCGACCTCGACGGCATCGCCGACGCCGCCGCGTCGGCCGCCGGGCTGGACCCGGCGGACCTGCCCGCGCCCGGCGCCCCGGCCCTGGACCTGCTCGCCGAGTCGCACGATCGACATCACCGGGAAGAGGTGCGTCTCTTTGCTTCCTGAACACCACGACCACGGCCACGAGCACGTCGGCAACGGGCACGGCCACGGCCACCGGCACCAGGTCAGCTTCGACCCGACGGCCGCCGAGCCCGACCCCTACGGCGCCGAGCCGCGCGGCGGCCGGGCCTTCCGGCTGGGCATCGGCGGTCCCGTCGGCAGCGGCAAGACCGCGCTGACCGCCGCGCTCTGCCGGGCGCTGGGCTCGGAGACCAATCTCGCGGTGGTGACCAACGACATCTACACCACCGAGGACGCCGACTTCCTGCGCAGGGCGGGTGTGCTCGACACCGACCGCATCGAGGCCGTGCAGACCGGCGCCTGCCCGCACACCGCGATCCGCGACGACATCACCGCCAACCTCGACGCCGTCGAGAAGCTGGAGGAGCGCCACCCCGGGCTGGAGCTGGTCATCGTGGAGAGCGGTGGGGACAACCTCACGGCGGTGTTCAGCCGGGGCCTGGCCGACAGCCAGATCTTCGTCGTCGACGTGGCGGGCGGCGACAAGGTGCCGCGCAAGGGCGGCCCGGGCGTCACCACCGCCGACCTGCTGGTCATCAACAAGGTGGACCTCGCCGAGCAGGTCGGCGCGGACATGGCGGTCATGGTCTCCGACGCGCACCGGATGCGCGGCGATCTGCCGGTGGTCACGCAGTCGCTGACCCGCACGCCCAACGCCCCCGACGTCTCGGCGTGGGTGCGGCAGCAGCTCGCCGCCGGGGTCGTCGTCGGTGCGTGAGTCGTGAGGGCCACCGCGGCGCTGCGCGTCGAGCTGGCCGCCGACGGCCGCAACGTCGTCCGCGAACTGCGGTCTCAGCCGCCGATCACGCTCATCCCGCGCCGTGGCGTCGTGTCGGCCGCGGGAGGTCCCGCCGTGGTGCACCTGGTCGGGTCGGCCACCTCCCCGATGGGCGGTGACCGCGTCGACCTGCGCGTCCACGTCGGTGCCGGGGCCGCGCTGCGGCTGAGCGGCACGGCGGCGACGGTCGCCCTGCCCGGCCAGCGCGCCGGGCACAGCCACGCGACCGTCCGCATCGAGGTCGAGGCGGGCGAGACCGTCGAGTACCTGCCGGAGGCGACGGTGGTCAGCGCCCGCGCCGACCACCGGGCGGACATGCGCGTCGAGCTGGCCGAGCACGCCCGCGCCCGCTGCCGCGAGGTCCTGGTGCTGGGCAGGTACGGGGAGAATCCGGGGGTGCTGACCACCAGCACGCACGTCGTGCGCGCGGGCACGCCGCTGCTCCGGCAGCGGCTGGACATCGGCGAGCACCGGCTGGCGGGCAGCGCTGGCTACCTCGCGGGCGCGCGGGTGCTGGCGACCGAGACGGTGGTGTGGGACCACGACCCGGCGGCCCCGGCCGGGGGCGAGTGGTGGTCGCTGGCACCGTTGGCCCGCGGGGGAGCGCTGGCGACGTCGGTGGCCGCCGACGCGGTCACCGCCCAGCGCGGGCTCGCCGAGGCGCTCGGCCACCACCCGGACGCCGAGGTGCTCACCCGCGAGGTGTGGTGAGTGCCGCCCGCCCGGTATCAGCGGGATTCCGGGCGCGGTGGTCAGGTGTGGTCGGGCACTTGGACTTCATCGACGCGAACGGGACGTCTGCCCATCCGGTGCAGCAACCGGTCCTGCTGCGACGCGCCGGGTTCGGGCGCTCCGCCGGGAGCTGCGAAGAAACGGTGGGTCGTGCTTGCCGAGGTGGGGGTTTCGGCCAGGCCCGCGTAGATCCCGTCCAGGTGGCCGTCGATCCACGCGATCAGGCCGGTGTCGAGCTCTTCGGATGCCCCGATGGCACGTGCGAGGTCCCATGTGTGGACAGCGGTGTCCACCGTCCTCACGGCGAGCGCCTGCCGACCCTGGATCGGTCCCAAGGGGTAGTCGAGGACCTGCCGCAGCGCGCCGGGGCGCGTGAACGCGGCGGTGCACTCCCGCGCGGACCGCGTGTAGGCGCCGACCGGATCCGCGCCCAACGCGTCGGCGTCGCGCATCCGCAGGAAACCCGCCGCGGTGCAGCCGTCCAGCAGCGCCACGTAGTTGAGGTTGCCCCTGGCCACGTGGTTGACGAGTTGGCGCACGTCCCACTCCGCGCAGGGCGTCGGCGAAGTCCACTGGTCCGGCCGCACTTCGCGCAGCATCCGCTCGAACCCTGCGCAGGCCACGGTGAAAAGATCGATCACATCTTCGAGGAAGTCCACAGTAGGCAGTGTGGGCATCGCGAACGGCCGTGTCCGGCGGGAATCGGACGCCGTGCCTGCTCAACCGCCGCTACCCGGTGCGCGGTTGACGCGGGCTTCGACGAATTGGCCCGGTATCAGCAGCAACCAGCTCAGCATCGCCCACCGCGTGCTGACCAGCGCGATCGGCATCGAGAGCAGAAACACCCCGGCGGTGATCGCCGAGGGCACGTACGCACGTGCCCTGGTGACCCCCGGCACGAAGTCGTCCTCGTGCAGTGCCACGGCCACGATCGCCACCTGGACCAGCGCGATCAAACACACGTTCAGCGCGTAGGAGATCACCACGACGGGCTCGTCGTCGTAGTCGTTGACCACCGACGACGGGAACGGCAGCAGCGCGACCAACAGGAGCAGCAGCACGTTCAGGGCGGCGACGCGCGGGCCGATCCGGCGCATCAGCGCGAAGAGCTGGTGGTGTCCCAGCCACAGCACGCCGATCACCAGGAAGGCGATGGCATAGCCCTCCAACGGGGACACCATCCGGTGGAGGGCGGCGTGCAACTCGCCGGACGGCAGCCCCTCGGGCACCCGCAGATCGAGCGCGAGCAACGTCGCGGCGATCGCGAACACGCCGTCGGAGAGCGCCAGGACCCGGCCGCCCGACTCCTCGTCCATCGGCAACCCCCAGATGTCGGACCCGCCGCCCGGAGTGCTCAGCATCCGTCCGGGCGGGGCGCCGCGCAGCGCGTCCGACTCGTCCGTTTCGTCCGCGGCCGAACGGGTGTGGGTCGCCTCACTGCATCGTTTGCGGAATCGATCGTGAACCATCGGCGATTCGGCAACAGTTCCCATCCCGTTTACCGTCGTACCGGTGTCCGGCGCGCCCACCACGCGCGCCCGCCAGTTCAACCCGTACCGTCCGGCGGGCAACCGCCGGTCGCAGTCGAGTCGTGCCGCAGGACATGCCGGACGAGTCAGGGAGGAAGAGCGGATGTCGGAGGCGAACTCCACCCCCACGGCCACGTTGCCGTCCATGCGAGTGTCCTACGAGGCGGGTTCGCTGGACGAAGGTTCGCTCGCCGGGACCTGGCACGAGCAGTTCGGGCTCTGGTTCGAGCAGGCCGTGCACGAGCCTTCGATCCACGAGGCCAACGCCATGGTGCTGGCCACCGCCGACGCCGACGGCCTGCCGTCCTCGCGGACGGTGCTGTGCAAGGGCTTCGACGCGCGGGGAGTGGTGTTCTTCACCAACTACACCTCGGCCAAGAGCCACGACCTGAAGGTGACCCGGTTCGCGGCGGCCACCTTCCCGTGGCTGGCGATGCAGCGCCAGGTCAACGTGCGGGGCACCGTGGAGAAGGTGAGCCAGGAGGAGACCGCCGAGTACTGGGCGGAGCGCCCGCGGGGCTCGCAGCTCGGCGCGTGGGCCTCGCCGCAGTCGCGGGTGGTCTCGGGCCGCCCGGCGCTGCAGTCGACGCTCAACGGCATCGAACGCCGGTTCGCCGACGCCGAGAAGGTCCCGGTCCCGCCGCACTGGGGCGGATGGCGGATCGTGCCGGAGTCGGTCGAGTTCTGGCAGGGCCGCCCCGACCGGCTGCACGACCGGCTGCGCTTCCGCAACAACGACGGCGCCTGGGTCGTGGAGCGCCTCGCCCCCTGAGCCGCTGGTTCGCTCGGCAGAGCCCCGCGACCGCCGTCGCGGGGCTCTCCCATCACCCGGACGGTCGTGCTCGGCGGCGAGTTCGGTCACACGTCCCCGGAAACCCCGATGCTGTTAGCCGCACTAACGGCTAGGGTCTTGCACTTGTGCAGGAGCGCAGCGGCGAGGCGGTGGCGGAACGGCGGACCCTCCGGTCCCGGCTCGGAAAGGTCTTCCTCGACACCCGGCCGCTCCGGTACCCGGCCTACCGCAGGCTGTGGATCTCCAACATCGTCACCTCGGTGGGCGCCCAGGTCAGCTCCGTCGCGGTGCCCAAGCAGGTCTACGACCTGACAAGTTCCTCGGCCTACGTCGGCCTGGCGGGCCTGTTCGGGCTGGTGCCGCTGCTGGTGTTCGGCCTGTGGGGCGGCGCGATCGCCGACACCGTCGACCGGCGCCGCCTGCTGCTGGTCACCAACGGCGGTCTCGCGGTCACGGCCGTGCTGCTGTGGCTCGTCGCCGCCGGAGGCGTCCGGTCGGTGTGGCTGGTGCTGGTGCTGTTCGCCGCGCAGCAGACCTTCTTCGCCGTGAACATGCCCACGCGCGGTGCCGCCATCGCGCGGCTGCTGCCGCTGCACCTGCTGCCGTCGGCGCAGGCGCTGGGCGCCACGGTCTTCCAGCTCGGCGCGATCACCGGGCCCCTGCTGGCGGGGATGCTGCTGCCGCTGCTGGGGCTGCCGGTGCTGTACCTGGTCGACGCGATCGCCCTGTGCGCGGCGCTGTGGGCGGTGCTGCGCCTGCCGCCGCTGCCGCCCAACGAGGGCGCGCCTGCCCGCGCCGGCCTGCGCTCGATCCTCGACGGCTTCCGCTACCTGACGCTGCACAAGGTGCTGCTGGCGTCGTTCCTGATGGACATCATCGCGATGGTGTTCGGGATGCCGCGCGCGCTGTTCCCGGAGATGGCCGAGCGGACCTTCGGCGACCCGCCGGGCGGGGGCGTGGCGCTGGGACTGCTGTTCGCGGCGATCCCGCTGGGCTCGTTCGTCTTCGGCGTCCTGTCCGGCTGGCTGCACCGCGTGCAGCGCCACGGCGTGGGCGTCACGCTCGGCGTCGTCGGCTGGGGGGTCGCCGTGATCGGCTTCGGGATGTCCGACGCCCTGTGGCTGGCGGTGCTGTTCCTCGCCATCGGAGGCGGCGCGGACCTGGTCAGCATGGTCTACCGCAGCGCGATGCTCCAGGCGGCCGCCACCGACGAGATGCGCGGCCGGATGCAGGGCGTGTTCACCGTCGTCGTCGCGGGCGGCCCGCGGCTGGCCGACGTGCTGCACGGCGCGGGCGGGGCGGTCGTCGGCACCGGCGCGGCGGTCGCGGGCGGCGGTGCGCTGGTCGTGTTCTTCGCCATCCTGGCGGTGTTGTGCCTACCCGCCTTCTGGCGTTATCGCGCTCCCCAGGAGAACGACGAACCGGCGGAGAAGGCCAACGCTGAGTAACCGGAGGCATACGTCACGGTGGCGATGGGCGTGTTGCTGAGGCCGGGCGGCAGCAACCAGTGCACTTTGTTCAGGGGTGGGCAGACAAGCGCCCGCCCCAACCTGCACACTGCTCAGCTATGGCCAACGAAACGACCGTGAACGACGACGCGCCCGGCGGTGCGCAGAACCCTGGCCTCAAGAAGGTCATGGGTCCGAAACTGCTGCTGTTCTTCGTGGTCGGGGACATCCTCGGGACCACGATCTACTCCCTGACCGGCAAGGTCGCCGGCAAGGTCGGCGGCGCGTTGTGGATCCCGTTCCTGGTCGCGTTCCTGGTGGCCTTCCTGACCGCCTTCAGCTACCTGGAACTGGTCGGCAAGTACCCGAAGGCGGGCGGCGCCCCGCTGTACGTGCACCGCGCCTTCGGCGTGCACTTCGTGACGTTCCTGATCGCCTTCGCGGTGATGTGCTCCGGCATCACCTCGGCGTCGTCGGCCGCGCAGGCGTTCAGCGGTGACTACCTGGAGGCCATCGTCCCGGGCGTCCCGGCGTGGCCGGTGGCGATCGGCTTCCTGCTGATCCTGGCCGGCATCAACCTCCGCGGCGTCGGCGAGTCGGTGAAGATGAACGTGGTGCTCACCTGCGTCGAGCTCACCGGTCTGCTGATCGTCATCGTCTTCGGCGCCTTTGCGATCTTCGGCGGCAGCAGCAACCCGGATCTGGTGCCCGACCCGAGCAGGCTCACCCAGTTCAACGCCGACACCTCGCCGCTGCTGGCGGTCACCTCGGCGACCGCGCTGGCGTTCTTCGCGATGGTCGGCTTCGAGGACTCGGTCAACATGGCCGAGGAGACCAAGGACCCGGCGAAGAACTTCCCGCGCGCGCTGCTGATGGGTCTGAGCATCACCGCGGCCATCTACCTGATCATCGCGCTGATCACCTCGACGCTGGTGCCCACCGACGAGCTCGCCGAGTCCGACGGCCCGCTGCTGCTGGTCGTGCAGGCCGCCGCGCCGTGGTTCCCGCCGATCCTGTTCTCGGCGATCGCGCTGTTCGCGGTCACCAACACCGCGCTGATCAACATGCTGATGGCCAGCAGGCTGGTCTACGGCATGGCCCAGGAGAAGATCATCCCGAAGCAGTTCGGCGCGGTGCACCGCACCCGTCAGACGCCGTGGGTGTCGATCCTGTTCACCAGCATCATCGCGATGGTCCTGGTCAGCTCGCTGGACATCTCCGACCTCGGCAGCACCACCTCGCTGCTGCTGCTCGCGGTTTTCGCCGTCGTCAACGTCGCGGTCCTGGTGCTGCGCAAGGACAAGGTCGAGCACGATCACTTCAAGGCCCCCACCTGGGTGCCCGTGCTCGGCGCGCTGAGCTGCGCCTTCTTCGCCAGCCCGCTGTCGGGGCGGCCGGTCGACGAGTACCTCATCGCGGGTGCGCTGCTGGGAATCGGCGTGATCTTCTGGGTGATTAACTACTTCGTCACCGGCAAGACACGATTCGACGCCGCCAAGCTCAGCAAGTAGGCCGCCGGGCCGGTGGCCGGAATACAGTGGTCACGTGAATGATCCAGTTCCCGCCACCGGCCGGCAGTTCGAGATCGCCCATGGCGCCGCGCGGGCCGTCGTCACCGAGGTCGGCGCGGCGCTTCGCGCGTTCGAGGTCGGCGGGGTGCCGTACTCGGAGACCTACGGGCCCGACGAGCAGCCGCCTTCGGCGGCGGGAGCGGTGCTGGTGCCGTGGCCCAACCGGGTCGCCGACGGGCACTGGACGCTGGACGGCGAGCCGCAGCAGCTCGCGCTCTCCGAGCCTGCGCGGCACAACGCCATCCACGGCCTGCTGCGGCACGCGCCGTGGCGGCTGGTCGAGCACGCCGAGTCCACGGTCGTGCTGCACGCGATGGTGGTGTCGCAGCCGGGCTGGCCGGTGCCGCTGCTGACCTCCATCGGCTACACCCTCGACGACGACGGGCTCACCGTCACCCACACCGTGGAGAACCTCGGCGCCCGCGCCACGCCCTTCGGCGTCGGCGTGCACCCCTACCCGCGGGCGGGGCACGCCGAGACCGACGACTGCGTCCTGCGGCTGGCGGCCTCCAGCGTGCTGCCGGTCGACCCGGAGCGGCTGCTGCCCACCCGGCCGCCCAGAGCGCTGCAGGGCGACGAGATCGAGTTCCGCACCGGGCGCAGGCTCGCGGGCGTCCTGCTCGACACCGCCTTCGGCGGCGCCGCGCCCGCCCCGGACGACCCGCGGGAGCGCATCCGCCACACCCTCACCGACCCCACCGGCCACGGCGTGGAGCTGTGGGCGGACCCGGTGTTCAAGTGGGTGCAGGTCTACACCGCCGACGACTTCCCCGGGCGGGGACGGGCGGTCGCCATCGAGCCGATGACCTGCCCCCCGGCCGCCCTCAACTCCGGCGAGGACCTGCTCGTCCTCCAGCCCGGCGAAACCTGGATCGCCTCCTGGGGCCTCCGGCCTCTCTGACCTGAACTCGCCTGTCATGACCCGTGAGTCTTTGGGGGTCGCTATATATAGCGACCCCCAAAGACTCACGGGTTCTAGAAGTCCCAAACGGTCGAGTGGAAGCCCTTGCGCTCGTACTCGGCAGCGCATTCCGGGCACTGCTCGGTGATCCCGCGCGTCCGCGGCTCGGAGTTCAGCGGAGTCGGACACGGTATCTTCACCGCGAGGCCGCACAGGGCCGTGACGGCGGTGCCCGCAGGCCAGCGGCCGGGCTTGTCGGTGATGCCGTGCCGCACCCGGCACAGCGCCGGGACGATCCAGTAGACGACGTCGTCCCGCAGCGCCAGCAACGCCGCCGGATCGCGCTCGAATGGCCACACGGCACTACCCCCGGTGCTTCGGTCCTGCTCACTCTCTGCTGCCCTGAAGATTCTCAGTAGAGATGAGAACTCTCAATTACGCGATCGGGCGATCATCGCGGCGCGTGATCGCACCCTTACGCTGCACGCATGGTCAACACACCCCGTGCTCATGCCTTGGCGAAGGAGCTTCGCGTCGCACGCAAGGCGCTCGGGCTGACCCTCGAACAGCTCGCGGCGGAGGTCGGACTGTCGCGTGCGAAGGTCAGCCGCATCGAGAACGCGAAGCAAGGCATCACCGAAGCCGATGTAGCAACCCTGTTGGCCGGGCTTCGGATCAAGGGCGACGAACGCGAGCAACTGCTGAAGATGGCGCGGGAGCTGGACCAACCGGCGTGGTGGGAGCTGCACAAGGGTCTGGCCGCCCAGATCACGGGCCTGATCGACGCGGAACAACGGGCTGCTCGCATCACGGAGGTGACGTCTTCGTACGTGCCCGGCTTGCTGCAAACCCGGGACTACTCACGGGCTATCTTCGAGTCCGGCTACAAGACGGGCCCGGAGATCGACGAGGCGGTCAACATCAGGCAGGTCCGCCAAGGCGTTCTGTACAAGACCAGCCCGGCTGACCTGGTGGTGTTCATGGACGAAGCTGTGCTGCATCGTCCGGTAGGAGGTCCCGCCGTCGCTGCGGAACAGTTCAGCCACGTTCTCAAGGCGGCCGAACGCCCGAACATCGTCGTGCGAGTTGTTCCGATGAGGCTCGGGGCGCACAAGGGTCTCGACGGAGGTTTCATGCTGCTTGAAACCGAGCGAGGTGGCACGGCCATCTACGTGGAAGCGCAGAACGCGGGCTTGGTCCTCACTGATCCTGA
The DNA here is from genome assembly GCF_018141105.1 of Saccharopolyspora erythraea. Classification (NCBI taxonomy): domain Bacteria; kingdom Bacillati; phylum Actinomycetota; class Actinomycetes; order Pseudonocardiales; family Pseudonocardiaceae; genus Saccharopolyspora; species Saccharopolyspora erythraea. The sequence goes on from NZ_CP054839.1 coordinate 725,391, forward strand.
AGAGGAGTCACCTTTCCGTCGCACGATCGCTAGGATCGAAGAGGTGGCGCTGCCACCGGACGAATCAGCCAAGCTCATCGCCGCATGCGCGGCTCGGTTCGAGGGGCGAGAGACATGACCCACGCATTGGCCGGCTGGCGCAAGAGCAGCCGTAGCGGTGACAGCACCGCATGCGTCGAGATCGGGTTCGCTCCAGGGGTTGTCGGGGTCCGCGACACGAAGGACCGCCAGGGCGGGACTATTGCCTTGAGCGCGGCCGCCTGGGCGCGGTTCGTCGACGCGCTCAAGGCTGACCGCTACGGAACCTGATCCCTGTTGTGCTCGAGCGCTGGCGGGTAGTGAGGCGGGCGCCCCCGCCGCCCCTCAGCCCTTCGCCAGGTGGCGGCCGATGAGCATGCGCTGGATCTGGTTGGTGCCTTCGAAGATCTGCAGCACCTTGGCTTCGCGCATGTAGCGCTCGGCGGGGAAGTCGCGGGTGTAGCCGACACCGCCGAGGACCTGCACCGCGTCGGTGGTCACCTTCATCGCCGCGTCGGTGGCGACCAGCTTGGCCACCGACGCCTGCATGCCGAACGGCAGGCCGGCGTCGCGGCGCCGGGCGCCGTCGAGGTAGGTGGCGCGGGCCGAGTGGACGGCCGCGGCCATGTCGGCGAGCAGGAACTCCAGGCCCTGGAACTCGATGATCGGCCGCCCGAACTGCTCGCGCTGCCTGGCGTAGTCGACGGCGAGGTCCAGCGCGGCCTGGGCGAGGCCGACGGCGCAGGCGGCGATGCCGAGCCGGCCCGAGTCGAGCGCGGCGAGCGCGATCTTGAGCCCGTCGCCCTCGGCTCCGACGAGCCGCTCGGCGGGCACCCGCGCGCCGTCGAAGCGCAGCTCGGTCGTGGGTGAACCGGTGAGCCCCATCTTGTGCTCGGGCGTGCCCGCCGACAGGCCGGGCGTCGTGCCGTCGACCAGCAGGCAGCTGATGCCCCGCGGACCGTCGTCGGAGGTCCGCGCCATCAGGGTGTAGAAGTCGGCGACGCCGCCGTGGGTGATCCACGACTTGGTGCCGGTCACCTCGTACGCGTCGTCCGCGCGCACCGCGCGCGTGCTCAGCGCCGCCGCGTCGGAGCCCGCGTGCGACTCCGACAGCGCGTACCCGCCGAGCGTCCGGCCGCCGATCATGTCGGGCAGCCATTTCTCCCGCTGTTCATCGGTGCCGAAGTGGGCCAGCGGGAAGCACGCCATGGTGTGCACCGACAGGCCGACGCCCACCGTCATCCAGGCGCTGCTGATCTCCTCCAGTGCCTGCAGGTAGACCTCGTACGGCTGCTCGCCGCCGCCGTACTGCTCCGGGTAGGGCAGGCCGAGCAGGCCGGACTTGCCGAGCAGCTCGAAGACCTCCCGCGGGAAGGTACCCGCGGCCTCGTGCCCGGCGGCGGCCCCTGCGAGCTCGTCGCGGGCGATCTCCCTGGTCAGGGCGAGCAGGTCGGTTGCTTCGGGGGTGGGAAGCAGGCGGTCGGCAGGCATCACGGTTCGCGCTCCTGGTGCCGGTGCGGCAACGACGTCGACACCGGGAGGCGCATCAACATCGATACCGGAAACTGTACTGTGGGACTCTCCAGAGTACTGATACTCGGCCCGGAGGGGAATCGCACCGTGGTGGTACCGGGCTGTGGCAGTCTCGGGCGATGACCACCTCCGACCGCTCGCTCGTAGGCGGGCCCCGCCGCAGGCAGGCGGGGTCGCGGCAGGTCAGCCCCCGGCGGGCGGAGCTGCTCGACCGGTTGCGCGACCTGTTCCTGGCCGAGGGCTTCGCGCACCTGACGCTCGACGACCTCGCAGGCCGCCTGCACTGCTCGAAGTCGACGCTCTACACGCTGGCCGGCAGCAAGGAACAGCTCGCCGTGCGCGTGGTGGGCCACTACTTCAAGACCGCGACCGCCTTCGTCGAGGGCCGCGTCGAGACGGTGACCGACGTCCGCGACCGCATGCGCGTGTACCTTGATGCCGCAGCAGAGGCGCTGCGGCCGGCATCCCGCGAGTTCATCGAGGACATGGCGGCCAACTCCGCGACCAGGGCCACCTACGAGGCCAACGCGCACGCCGCGGCGGACCGCGTCCGCCGCTACATCCGGGACGGCGTCCGCGAGGGCGTCTTCCGCGAGGTGCACGCCGCGCTGGTCGCCGAGATGGTCGGCCGGACGATCAGCGGCATCCAGAGTGGCGAGATCGGTGAGCGCACCGGGCTGTCGGACGCGGAGGCGTTCGCGGCGCTTTCGCAGTTCCTGCTCGGCGGGCTGTCGGCGGAGCAGGGCGACAACGGGCGCGACCACAGTACGGAGGAAAAGTGATCGTCATCGGCGGAGAGGCCCTCGTCGACCTCGTCCCTGATCAGTCCACCGCGGAGGGCGAGCTCGGACCGCTGCACCCGCGGCTGGGCGGAGGCCCGTACAACGTCGCGATCGCGCTGGGCAGGCTCGGTGTGCCGGTGGGCTTCTTCGCGCGGGTCTCCACCGACCAGTTCGGCGACAAGCTTGTCGAGCGGCTGCACGACTCCAATGTGGACACCTCGCTGGTGCAGCGCGGCCCGCAGCCGACGACGCTGGCCGTGGTGGGGCTGGCGGAGGACGGTTCGGCCCGCTACAGCTTCCACACCGCCGACACCGCCGTGCGGTTCGTCGAGGATCAGGAGCTGCCCGCCGAGACGTCGGCGGTCGCCTTCGGCACGCTGGCCATGGTGCTGGAGCCCGCCGCGTCGGTGTACGAGAAGGTGCTGTTCCGCGAGGCCGAGCGCGGCCGCTTCGTCGCCCTGGACCCCAACATCCGGGCGGACCTGATCGAGGACCCCGCCGCCTACCGGGAGCGCTTCGCGAGCTGGCTGCCCGCCGTGAGCCTGCTGAAGGTGTCCGAGGAGGACGCCGAGTGGCTGGCCGGTGACGAGGACCTGGCGACGGCGCTTCGCCGCTGGCAGCAGGCCGGTCCGGCGGCCGTGGTCATGACCAGGGGCGCGGAGGGGCTGACGGTGCTCACCGCCTCCGGCGAGGTGTTCGAGGTGCCCGGCGTGCGGGCCGAGGTCGCCGACACGATCGGCGCGGGCGACACCGTGCAGGCGGCGCTGCTGGGCTGGCTGCACCGCAACGACGCCCTTTCGGTCGACGCCGTCCGCGCCCTCGGCCGCGAGGACTGGGAGCGGGCTCTGCGGTTCGCGGCGTCCGCCGCCGCCGTCACCGTGTCGCGACCGGGCGCGGAGCCGCCGTTCGCCTCCGAGGTGGACTGAGCGCGGCCCCGGCGGGCGCAGCTCAGGGCGTACGTGCGGCGGGGCGAGTGCGCTCGTCCCCGCACGTTTGCGCCCGCCCCATCCGCCCTTACCCCGCACGAGGGCACGGCACCGCACGGACGGCCGTTCCGCGCGGTGCCATGCGGCGCCGCGGTGACCGGCGTCCCGCGGGCGGTTCGACGCCCGCTGCGTGCCGTCGGTCCTCGATGGCCGTCCGATGTGACCGGAGCGGTACCCGGCGTGACCGTCGCTGCGGGCCGACGACGTCACGGTGAGCGACCACACCCGACCGCCCTCGCCGCGGGCGCGCTGCGACCGCCGGAGGCACGGCTGAGCTGAACGCACCACGACACTTTCGGGCGTACGTGCGTGTGTGATGCCACCGTTATGGTGTCGGGCACGCTCCGGCGCCTGGACGAGTGCGGGTACCCGCTATCGGAGGCGCGCACTGGTCACAGCGGTGGTCTGAACCGGTTTCGGAGGGTTGAAATCGGGGCATGCCGAACGCGTGCGATCGATGTGATCGTGGTCCCACCTGCCCAAAAGGGCAAACCCGATTGCTGCGCGAGGCCCCTCCTGCGGTCTAGCGTGACTACCGACAGGACCCCAACGGGGTGGTGCTGCGGCGGCTCGGACACCCCGGCCGGCGCATGTGCGCGATCGACAACGCAGCCCCCGGACAGCACGGCCGCCCGGGGCGCGGGTCGTCGGCGACGCAAGCCGCCCCTGACGAGCGCGAGAGGTTCCCGAATGCCCGACGACGCGACCACCAAACGTACCGTCGCGCTGCGCTACGACGGCGGCGAGCATGAAATGCAGGTGACGCAGCCAACCGAGGGCGCGCCTGGTGTGGATCTCGGCAAGCTGCTGGCCCAGACCGGTTTGGTGACGTTGGATCCGGGATTCGTCAATACGGCGGCCTGCACCTCCGACATCACCTACATCGACGGTGACGCCGGCATCCTGCGCTACCGCGGTTACCCGATCGAGGAGCTCGCGGCGAAGTCGAACTTCATCGAGGTTTCCTACCTGCTGATCTACGGCGAGCTGCCGACCCAGCAGCAGTACGAGGACTTCGCCGAGCGCATCCGCAGGCACACCCTGCTGCACGAGGACCTCAAGCAGTTCTTCGACGGCTTCCCGCGCGACGCGCACCCGATGCCCGTGCTGTCCTCGGCGGTCTCGGCGCTGTCCACCTTCTACCAGGACAGCCTCAACCCGTTCGACGCCAACCAGGTCGAGCTGTCCACGGTCCGGCTGCTGGCCAAGCTGCCGACCATCGCGGCCTACGCCTACAAGAAGTCCGTGGGCCAGCCGTTCCTCTACCCGGACAACTCGCTCGGGCTGGTGGAGAACTTCCTGCGGATGACCTTCGGCTTCCCGGCCGAGCCCTACGAGGTCGACCCGACGCTGACCCGCGCCCTCGACCTGCTGTTCATCCTGCACGCCGACCACGAGCAGAACTGCTCGACCTCGACCGTGCGGATGGTCGGCTCCTCGGAGGCCAACCTGTTCGCCAGCATCTCGGCGGGCATCAACGCCCTGTTCGGCCCGCTGCACGGCGGCGCCAACAGCGCGGTGCTGGAGATGCTGGAGGGCATCCACCGCAACGGCGGTGACGTCGACTCGTTCGTCAACCGCGTCAAGAACAAGGAGCCCGGCGTCAAGCTGATGGGCTTCGGGCATCGGGTCTACAAGAACTACGACCCGCGCGCGGCGATCATCAAGAAGACCGCCGACGAGGTGCTCGGCAAGCTCAGCGCGAACGACCCGCTGCTGGACATCGCGCTCAAGCTGGAGGAGAAGGCGCTGGCCGACGACTACTTCGTCGAGCGCAAGCTCTACCCGAACGTCGACTTCTACACCGGCCTGATCTACAAGGCGATGGGCTTCCCGACGAAGTTCTTCACCGTGCTGTTCGCGCTCGGCCGCCTGCCCGGCTGGATCGCGCACTGGCGGGAGATGCTCGAGGACCCGGCCCGCAAGATCAGCCGGCCGCGCCAGGTCTACACCGGCGAGGCGGAGCGGGCCTACACGCCGATCGCTCAGCGCTGAGGTGACGACCGGCGCTGACCCGGTCTGAATCCTTCTCGTAACCGTTCGCGCTCCGGGGCGGCGCACCCGCCGCCCCCACGCATCACGGCCCCGGTGCCCAGGCCTACCAGCCTGGAACCCGGGGCCGCTTCGCGTCCGGGGGGATTCGCCGTTTTTGTGGATCGGAGGCGGGCCCTCAGCACTCGCGACGCCAGTAGACGCCCATGTAGTCGATCCACTCGACGGGTTCGTGGATGCCGTTGACCCGGCGGAACTCGCGCACCGCGGCGCGGCACGGCGGCAGGGCGTAGTCGTCGACGATGACGAAGCCGCCCCGGGAGAGCCTGGGGTAGAGGTGCACCAGGGCGTCCATCGTCGACTCGTAGAGGTCGCCGTCGAGCCGGAGGACCGCGAGCTCGGAGACCGGGGCGTCCGGCAGGGTGTCGGCGAACCAGCCGGGCAGGAACCGCACCTGCTCGTCGAGCAGTCCGTAGCGCCGGAAGTTGTCCCGCACCACCTCCAGCGGGATTCCGAGCACCTCGTTCATCCGGTGCAGCGCGAGCTCCCGGTCGAGCTCGTTGGCGCTGCCGTCGGTGTCGGGCATCCCCTCGAAGGAGTCGGCCACCCACACCTGGCGGCCGGTGATGCCGTGCGCGGCGAGGAAGGCCCGCATGAAGATGCACGAGCCGCCCCGCCAAACCCCGGTCTCGGCGAGGTCGCCGGGCACGTCGTCGGCGACCACCCGCTCCAGGCATTCGTGCAGGTTGTCCAGCCGCTTGCGCCCGATCATGGTGTGGGCGACCGACGGCCAGTCCAGGCCGTTGCGGCGGCGTTCCGCGTCGAAGCGGGGGTTGCCGCCCGCGTTGGCGTGGTCGAGCCGGTGGGTGACGTCCTCGTAGATGACGTTGGTGAGGACCCTCTTCATCAGCTCCAGGTACCGCGCGCCGTTGGCGTCCGGCGACCCCGCCCGCTCCCGCGCGTCCGGCCGCGAGAGCCCGGCGGCGCTCATGCGTGCACCCGCGCGGCACCGGCGCGGCTGCGGTCGCACACCTCTTCGCCCGCCGGGTCGAAGCGGACCGGGAGGCGTTGCAGTCCGCGCAGGATGTTGCTGGCGCGCCAGGGGATCTCCGCCGCGGGTTCGGCGAGCCGCAGCCCGGGCAGCCCGCGCAGCAGCGCGCGGATGGCGATGCGGCCCTCCATCCGGGCCAGCGGCGCGCCGAGGCAGTAGTGGATGCCGTGGCCGAAGGACAGGTGCGCCGACGGGGGCCGTGTGATGTCGAGCCGGTCGGCATCGGGGAACTGCCGCTGGTCGCGGTTGGCGGCCGGGACCAGCACGTTGACGATGCTGCCCGCCGGGATCTCGGTGCCCGTCACCTCGATGTCGGTCGTCGTGACGCGCAGCGTCGTCTTGCTGATCGGCGGTTGGAACCGCAGCAGTTCCTCCACCGCGCCGTCGATCAGCTCCGGGCGGTCGCGGAGCAGGGCGAGCTGGTCGGGGTGCTGGAGCAGCGCGTGCACGCCGTTGCCGATCAGGTTCACCGTGGTCTCGTGGCCGGCGATGATCAGCAGCAGCACGGTGGCGACGAGCTCGTTCTCCGACAGCCGGTCGCCGTCGTCGCGGACGCTGACCAGCTCGTCGAGCAGCGTCTCGGCCGGTGCGCTGGCCAGCCACTCCCGGCTGCGCCGCACCAGCTCGGTCACGTGCTCGCCCAGGTGCTGCGCGGCGACCATGCGGTCGGTGCCCTGCTCGCGCGGCGCGGTCATCGACTCGGTCCAGCGCTGGAAGATCCGGTAGGAGTCGGGCGGGAGGCCGAGGACGCGCGCGATCACACCGAACGTGAAGGGGTAGGCGAACTGCGGGAGCAGGTCGGCTTGGCCCGCGGGCAGCATCGAGGCGACCAGCTCGTCGGCGAGCCGCTGGGTGGCGGGGCGCAGCCGGTCGATGGTGGCCGGCGAGAACGCCTTGCCCACCAGCCCGCGCAGCCTGGTGTGGTCAGGCGGGTCGCAGTTGAGGAGGTTGTCGAGCAGGTTGTCGCCGTACTCGGCGAACATCGACCTGCCGCCCGCGCGCAGCGCCTCGCCCAGCCGCCGGGAGTCCTTGCTCAGCCTGCTGTCCCCGAGTGCGGCCCGCGCCTCGGGGAACGCGCTGATCTGCCAGGTCACCAGGCCGCCGGGGCGTTCGTCGCGGTGCACCGCGACGTGCGGGCAGGCAGCCGCGGGGCCGTGGCGGGACTCGGGCGGGGTGGTCCGGGACTGGTCGGGCTGCACTGCGGGGTCCTTTCTGGTGGTGTCGGCTCGTCCTCCGCCGGGGCTGGTCATGCCGCCGCGTCCTCGACGGTCGCCTCGAACAGCGGCACCAGGTCGGCCGGAGCGGGCTGCGCGGCGATCTCGTCGGCGATCTTGCAGGTGCCGGCGCGCATGCCGTCGTCGGTCAGCACCGCGTGCAGCGTGCGTTCGATGCGGGTCGCGTCGTCCCGGGCGTTGAGCACCGCCGCCAGGTGCAGCGACCGCAGGCGGTCGGCGTTTACGAAGTGGTCGCTCTGGTGCGGGAAGACGAGCTGCGGGAGCCCGTGGCACAGAGCGGTGAGCATCGTGCCGGAGCCGCCGTGGTGGACCAGCGCGTCGCAGCTCGCCAGCACCTGGTCGAGCGGCAGCCGCCCGGCGGCCAGCAACGCCGGGTGCGCGTCGACCGGCGGTTCGTTCGCGGCCAGCACGACCTCGGCGCCCAGCCGGTGCGCCGCGTCCAAGACCCGCTCGGCCAGCCCGGACACGCCCTCCCCGGCCAGCAACGTGCCGAAGGTGATGCAGAGCCGCGGAACCCCCGACCTCGGCGGCAGCGCGGGCCGCTCCGCGCGGCCGTTGTAGGGCACGTAGCGGGAGCGGTGGACGGGCGGCGCGTCCGCGTTCTGGAAGCTGGGCGGTACCGGGTCGATCGTGAGCACGCGACTGGGGCGCGCGCGGGCTTCGAAGCGGGCGAAGAGGTCGCCGAAGATCCTGCGCAGCTCGTGCCTCGCCGAGGCGGGCGCGGCCAGGCCCCACCAGTGCTCGGCGAACGGCACACCGGTGCGGGCGCAGGCGAGCACGCCGGTGAGGTCGGCCATGTCGCGCAGGACCACGTCCGGGCGCCAGTCGCGGACCAGAGCCTCGGTGCCGGGCAGGGTCCGCTCGACGAGGTCGGTGAGCGGGGACCGCTCGTCGGCGCCGGTGGCGAAGTCGTGCAACGAGCCGAGGATGGCGTGGTCGCCGCCGAACCACGGCACCCGCTTCATCCGCTCCAGGAGGTCCGCCAGGCCGATGGGCCCGTCGGACACCGCCGCCACCGGCAGACCCGTGGCGGTCGCCTCCGGCACGAGGTCGCTCGGTGCGGCGACGAGCACGTCGTGACCGGCGCAGCGCAGCGCCCACGCGAACGGGACGAGCGGGTACAGGTGACCCGCGGCGGGCAGGCTGCTCAGCAGCACGCGCATTCGAAAGCTCCCTGGCTCAACGGGTCGTGGCGGCGGCGAGGGACTGGCTCGGCGTCTTCGTCCAGAGCGGGATCCCGCCTTCGGCGTTCACGCCCTTCTCGATGAAAGCGAGATTCCGGTAGATGTGCAGCGCCACCGTCCGGTCGTCCACACCGGGCAGCGGCACCCCGCCGGAATCGCCTCTTTCCTCGTAGTGCAGTCCGTCGAGCAACTGGGTCAGCAGACCGAGCGCGGTTCCGGAACCGCGCACCGGCGCGTCGGTTCCGCCGTATTCGGGCCAGTACGAGGTGTAGAGGTCTTCTATGACGTAGAAGCCGCCGGGGCGGATGTGCGGGAACAGCGCGTGGAAGGAGGTGAGCTGGTGCTCGCCGACGTGGCTGCCGTCGTCCACGACGATGTCGAACGGCCCCAGTTCCTCGGCGATGCCGGTCAGGTACGCGGGGTCGTTCTGGTCGCCGCACAGGGTGCGGATGCGGGCGCTGTCGAGAAAGGACTTGTCGTAGATGTCGAGCCCGTGCACCAGGCCCCGCCGGAAGTAGCGCTTCCACATCTTCAGCGATCCGCCGCCGAAGCCGTCGACGTCGTAACCGCCGATCCCGATCTCCAGCAGTCGCACCGGTTCGTCGCGCAGGTCTGCGAAGTGCCGTTCGTAATGCGGGGTGTACCAGTGCAGGCCGCCCCACTTGTCGGTGCCGTAGCGGATCGCGAGCGAGTTGAGGCTCGTCGAGCCGCCGGAGCAGGCTTCGGCGAGTGCGCTGATGGCGCGGTGCACCGAAGCCATCCGGCGTGCCGAGTCGATGTCGAGCCTGCCGTCGGAGAACGGGGAGGAGTAGGTGAGCTCGCTGCGGCGGGCCGCTGCACCGCGCGGGCGCCGCGGGCCGAACAGTTCGTTCGCCAGGTCGACGACGTCGAAGCTGAACCGCGCGTCGGGCTGGTGGTCGGGGTCGTCGGCCACCGTCGGGCGGCGACCCCGCACCAGCGCGATCGGATACCGCACCAGCGTGGCTCCGTCGGTGATTTCCAGCTCCACCACCACGGGCTCGGAATTGGAGACGTCGCACCGGAAAAGCACTTCGTCCAGAAGTACCCGGCACACCTCGTGGAAACCGATTTCGGCCGTGGTGCGGCGGAGTTCCCGCTCCCGTCCGCGGGTGGCGAGAATGATGTGCTCGGCGATATCCGTGTGGTCCTGGTCGTGCAAGTCTGACTCCCGAATTCGGATGTGTTCACCGACCTGGTCGTGCGCGGGAGAAGTGCCATTTCGGCTGGACCGGAACAGGTGCGCCACTGCAATCATTCCCCGCGTCGGGCCGCCAGATCACCCGCAGGATTGGAGCATGATCGGCGCGGGCAGCCCAGGTCTGCCCGCGTTCTTCACACAAACTAGTTATTCTGCGCACGGGTGTGGCGATGCGAACGGGTGATCGCCGCGATTGCCGAATTTCGACCGGTTCGCCGCGGTCGTCAGGAACGCCGGAGTGCGTCTCCGAGGCGGACCCGGGCGCCGGTCCGCAGCACGGCGCCGGCGTACACCCGGCCGCCGAGCCGCAGCAGCGCGGCCGTCGTGACCAGCGTCAGCACGACCGACACGACGAGCTCCCACGGCGCGGCGACGCCCAGCGCCGCGCGCATCGGCATGAGCACCGGGGAGAAGCCGGGAACCAGCGACAGCACAGCGCCTGTGGTGCTGTCGGGGTCGCCCGGCAGCACCGAGACCGCGACGACGAACGGCAGCACGAGCAGCACGCTCACCGGGCTCACGACGCTCTGCAACTCCTCCTGGCGCGACACCAGCGATGCGGCCGCGGCCAGGATCGTGGCGAAGAAGAAGTACCCGAGCACGAACCACGCCAGCGTCAGCGCCAGCGAACCGGCCAGCGCGCCGCTCGGCAGCGTGACCGCCCCGGCGCCCGCCGCCGCGGCCAGGCCGGTGCCGGAGATGATGCCGAACTGCAGGAGGCCGACCAGCCCGATGCCGATCACCTTGCCGGTCAGCAACTGCCCAGGGCGGATGGTGGACAGCAGGATCTCCACGACCCGGCTGGACTTCTCCTCGACCACGCCCTGCGCGACCGTCTGCCCGGCCATGATCAGGAACATGTAGAGCATCAGCCCGGCCGCCACGGCGACGCCGAGGCGCTCACCCCGCTGCGGGTCGGGCTGTTCGAGGCTGGTGACCAGCACCTGCGCACTGTCCATGGTGGAGCGCACCGCTGCCGGGTCGAGTCCGGACTTGGCGAGCTCGGCATCCAGCGCCTGCTGCTTGGCGATGGTGTCCAGCGCGCCCGCCAGCTCCGGGTCGGCCTGCTGTTCGACGACCAGCCGCAGCGCGTCGGGGGCACCGGTGACCAGCGCGTCCAGCTCACCGTCACGCAGCCGCTCCAGGCCGGCGGACTCGTCGTCGACGTCGAGGACCTCCACGGCCCTGCCGCGCTCGTCGGAGACCACCCGCAGCTGCTCGGCGACGGCGGTGGCCTGCCCGGCCACGCCGACCTTGGTCGTCTGGTTGGCGCCGACGAACATCGTCACCGCGACGTAGAGGCCGAGGATGGCGATCGTGACCAGCGTGCCCACGACGAAGGAGCGCGTCCGGACCCGCGTGACGACCTCGCGCCGGGCGACCAGCCACACCGCGCTCATCGGGTCTCCTCGGTGACGACGTTGTGGAACAGCTCGGTCAGCGTGGGCCGCAGCCGCCGGAACTCCCGCACCGGCCCGGACGCCACCGCGGCGCGGAGCACGTCCTGGTCGTCGGTGCCGTCGGTCAGCTCCAGGGTCGTGCGGTCGTGGTCGACGCCCACGACCCGCACGCCCAGCAGGTCCCGCGCCCACGCGCCACCACCGTCCGGGCCGTCGACGACCAGCCGCGGCGGACCCGCATCGCGCAGCTCGGCGACGGTGCCGCAGGCGACCATCCGGCCGTCGCGGACGATCCCGACGCGGTCGCACAACCGCTGGACCAGGTCGAGCTGGTGACTGGAGAAGACCACCGGCACACCGGCCGCGCAGCGCTCCCGCAGCACCTCGCTCATCACCTCCACGGCCACCGGGTCGAGCCCGGAGAACGGCTCGTCGAGGACCAGGACCTCGGGGTCGTGCACCAGCGCCGCCGCGAGCTGCACCCGCTGCTGGTTGCCGAGGCTGAGCTTCTGCACCTCTTCGTCGCGGCGCTCGGACAGACCGAGACGCCCGGTCCACAACTCGGCAGCCTCGGCGGCACGCGCGCGGGACATGCCGTGCAGCTCACCGAGATAGGCGAGCTGGTCGGCGACACGCATCTTCGGGTAAAGACCCCGCTCCTCGGGCATGTAGCCGATCCGGCGGCGCGCATCCAGGTCCAGCGGCATCCCGTTCCACCGCACCTCACCGGAGTCGGCGGCCAGCACCCCGAGCGCGATCCGCATGGTGGTCGTCTTGCCCGCCCCGTTGCTGCCGACGAACCCGAACATCTCGCCCGCGTGCACGGAGAACGTCATCCCCTCCAGCGCCACGACGTCCCCGTAGCGCTTGGAGACGCTGTCGACCTCCAGCACCTTCGCTCCCCTGTCGCACACGTACCGGCGGACCTCACCCTATAGGGCGTCGTACCCCTCGCATCCCGCCTTCCAACACAGCGGCGGTGCAGCATCCCCCGAAAACCCACTCATCCCGGAGACCTGCCGGGGCCTGGGGGCGGCGAGCGCCCCAGAAACCCCTCTGAAGGTGACCCGCCAGCCCTGCTGGATGCGTCGAAAACTCCCGCGCCCCCGCTCTCAAAGTGAGACGCGATGTCAAGGCGACCACCCCGAAGCCCGCGCCCCCGCCCCAAAGGCGCACCGCCGTCAAGCCCCTACGCCCAAACCCCTTCCAACGCGCGGTTGACCAGTTCCGCCACCGACGGCCGGGCGGCTGCGCGTGCTTGCGGGTCCAGGCCGATGCGGGTTCGCCGGTCGAGGACGTCGTCGACGTCCAGGGCGCCTTCGTGGCGGACCGCCCAGAGCACTTCCGCCGCGGTCAGGCCGGGTGCGACGGTGTCGGCGAGGTCGGGGTCGAGTTCCGACAGCGCCGCCACCCGGACCGCTTCCGTTCCGTACTTGCCGACCAGCCGCGCGTCGGCCTCGATGTCGCAGAGCTGGTGGCGTCCGGCCGCCCCGACCAACGCCACCGCCGTGGTCCGCGAGGGCCCGGCGGGCATGCCGGCGGCCTCGATGGCGGTGTCCACGGCGTCGGCGGCGGCTCTGCGGTAGGTCGTGAGCCTGCCCCCTGCGACGGTCACCACTCCATCCGGCGAGGTCAGCACGCTGTGCCTGCGAGCGAGCGGTTCCATACGCCGCCGCAGCCGCGATCCGCCGGAGCCCTCCGCCACGGCGCGCAACGCGGCGAACGAGCCGATGACGTGCGTGCGTTCCAGCGGTGTGCCGAGGAGGTCGCGGACAGCGGAGAGCAGCATGTCCACATCGGACTCGTGTGCCCCCGGCACGCTCAGGTCCGCAGGCACATCGAGCGTCTCGCCCCCGGTGGTGCCCAGGTAGGCCCGGCCGTCGGGCTGCGGCAGGAACCGCAGGAAGCCGCCGTTCGGCAAGGGCGCGATCAGCGACGTCCCGGCCAGTCCGGCCGCGTCGGCGTCCACCACCAGGTGCGCGCTGCGCTCGGCGCGCAACTGCACCTCCGGCGCGAGCACGCCTGCCCATACCCCGGTCGCGTTGACCACCGAACGGGCCCGGATGCGCAGCGACTCGCCGGAGCGCTCGTCGACCGCGTCCGCGCCGTCGCGGTGCAAGGCGGTCACCCGGACCCGGGTGAGCACGCGGGCGCCGAACCCGGCGGCGGTGCGGGCCAGCGCGATCACCAGCCTGGCATCGTCGACGAGCTGGCCGTCGAAACCGAGCAGGCCGCCCCGAAGGCCGGCCGCGCGCAGCCCGGGTACGAGCGCCAGCGCCTCTGGGGCCGAGATGCGGCGAGGGGCAGGCAGCGCGGACGACGGTGTCCGCGCCGCGCGGCGCAATGCGTCACCGGCGCGCAGACCGGCGGTCAGCAGCAGCTCAGCCCGCCGGGACGCCGACTCGTGCAGGGGGATCAGCTGCGGCATCGTCCGGACCAGGTGCGGGGCGGTGCGGGTCATCAGCACGCCGCGCTCGACCGCGCTCTCCCGCGCGGTCAGCACGTCGCCGGCGGTCAGGCTCGTCAGGTCGCCGTCGACCAGCTTGCTGGACCAGCGCGAGTTCCCCCAGGCCAGGTCCTCGGCCTCCACCAGCGCCACCGACAGCCCGCGCGCCGCGGCGTCGAGCGCGACACCGGTGCCGGTGACGCCGCCGCCGACCACCAGAACGTCCAGTTCGTCGTCAGCCACCGCCGACAGCTCCTCGGCGCGCCGCGAGGCGTTGAGGGAGGTGGCGCGCAACGATCCGGCGGGCAGCGGCGTGGTGATCAAAACGCCTCCTCTGGTCGGCGGTGAGTGCTTGGCGGAGTACCCGGAGTTCCGACGTGCGCGACCCGCTCCGCCGGCCCGACGTCCGCGACGTGCCCCGAAGCTCTGCCGTCCGCGACGTGCCTCAGCGCCCCGCCGTCCGCGCTGCGCCCCGCCACCCCGCCCCGGACAGTCACGGCGCTTCCGGAGCTTCGGGCCGCAGCGCGGCGTCGAGCAGGTGCGCCAGCTCGTCGACCAGGGCGCCCGGGTCGACCCCCGCCTCCGCCGGTCCGGTCGAGACGACGAACGACTGCAACGTCATCAGCAGCGCCCGGCTCTGGGCGGCGGGGTCCGCGCGCCGGATCGAGCCGTCGAGGTGGCCCTGCACGAGGTAGTCCCGCAGGAAGCGCTCCGCGGCGAGCTGGGTGCTCCCCAGCTGCTCGACGAGGTAGGGCAGCAGCAGCTCGGCGTCGGTCTCCAGGACCCTGCGCAGCAGCGGCGCCGAACGCAGCAGCCGCACGCAGCGGAGCATCGCGTTGACCAGCCGGTTTCGCGCGCTGCCGGTGCCCTCCGCGGCCCGGGCGTGGTGCAGGATCTCGGCGAACTCGGTGGTCATCAACGCCGTCACCAGGCTGTCGACGTCGGGGAAGCGGCGGTAGAGGGTCATCCGGCTGACCCGGGCCCGGCGGGCGATCTCGGCGAGCGTGCTGCGCCGCACCCCGAGGTCGAGCACGCACTCGCGGGCGGCGGTCAGCAGCTCGGCGTCCCCGACGCGGTTCGGCGCGCGGCGCAGGTGCTCGGCGCTCCGGGCGCGCTGCCGGTCGGCGCCGGGCTCGTCCGCCTCGGGAACCCGCGTCGACGCGATCGGCGCGGACCGGACGAGGTCCGCCCGGCGAGCCGATGTTGACCTGTGACGCTCGGACGCCATATGTAACACTGTACTGGTGAGCGAGTTGATCGACCACACCCTGCGAGGGAGCTGGACCTCTTCGGGTGCCGCCGCCGCGCCGTTGTCGGCACACGCGCTGCGCTGGTTGCGCGACCGCATCGGCCTCGTCGAGGAGAGCACCCCGGCCGTACCGGCGTCGCTGCTCGACGTGCCGGAGAGCGCGCTCGGCGAGGCGGTCCGCGCGGAGCTGGCCGATGTGGTCGGCGAGCAGCACGTGCTCACCGAAGTCGCACCGCGTCTCGGTCGCGCGGGCGGCATGTCCTACACCGACCTCATGCGCCGCCGGACCGGTTCGGAGCTCGCGGTGCCCGACGGCGTGGTGCTGCCCGCCGATCCCGAGCAGGTGCAGCGGGTCGTCGACGTCTGCGTCCGCCACGACGTGGCGGTGGTGCCCTTCGGCGGCGGCACGTCGGTCGTCGGCGGGGTCAGCGCGCTGCGCGGCGGGAAGTCGGCGGTGATCGCGCTCGACGTGACCAGACTCGACCAGCTCGTCTCGGTCGACCCGGTGTCGCGGATCGCCGTGTTCCAGGCGGGTGTCCGCGCGCCCGAGGCCGAGGCGGTGCTGGCTTCCCACGGCTTCACGCTGGGGCACTTCCCGCAGTCCTACGAGCGCGCGACCATCGGCGGTTTCGCCGCGACCCGTTCCGCCGGGCAGGCTTCGGCGGGCTACGGGCGCTTCGAGAGCATGGTCGAGGGTGTCCGGCTGGCCACCCCGGTGGGTGACTGGCGCCTCGGCGCGGCGCCCGCGTCGGCCGCCGGACCCGACCTGCGTCAGCTCGCGGTCGGCAGCGAGGGCGCGCTCGGCGTGATCACCGAGGTCGCGCTGCGCGTGCGCCCGGCCGCCACCGAGCGCCAGTACGAGGCGTGGGTGCTCGACGGCTGGCAGGCGGGCGCGGACGCGGTCCGCGCGCTGGCGCAGGCGCACGCGCTGGCCGACGTGACCCGGCTGTCCGATGTGGACGAGACCGAGGTGCAGCTCGAGCTGGCGGGCGGCATCAAGGCCCGCGCGCTGCACACCATGCTGCGGGGCAGGGGCGTCGTCGAGCCGTGCATGCTCGTGCTGGGCTGGGAGGCCGCGTCCCGCGCGGAGCTGAAGCAGCGCCGCGCGGCGACGTTGCAGGCGTTGCGCGGATTCCGCTCGGTGCGGCTGGGGCGCAAGGCGGGCGAGGCGTGGCGGGCGAACCGCTTCGCGGGACCGCGCCAGCGCGACGCGCTGCTCGACCTCGGCGTGTGCGTGGAGACCCTGGAGACCGCGACGCGCTGGTCGGCGGTCTCGGACCTGCGCAGCGCCGTGCGCTCGGCCGTGGTGCGCGCGATCGGAGTCGACCGCAAGGCGCCGATCGTCATGTGCCACATCTCCCACGCCTACGAAACCGGGGCGTCGCTGTACTTCACCGTGCTCGCGGCCAGGGACTCCGACGACCCGATCGCCCAGTGGCAGCGGGCGAAGGTGGCCGCCAGCGAGGTGATCGCCGAGCGCGGCACCATCACCCACCACCACGCCGTCGGCGCCGACCACATGCCCTGGCTCGGCGGGGAGATCGGCACCATCGGGGTGGACGTGCTCGCGGCGGCCAAGCGGGCGATCGACCCGACCGGAATCCTCAACCCGGGCAAGCTGATCCCGGGCCGCGAACCGGCCTGACCGGCCCCGCCGCACTCGTCGTCGGGCTTGACCCGCGCCCGGCGTGCCGGGTCCGTGCCGTTCGCGCTCCCGGCGCGCCGTCCCACCGCTGCCGGGCCGCCACCGCGCTCTCGCGGCGCCCGCCCCGATGCCCGCGCAACCCCCACCACTGGCGTCCACGGACCCGTCCGACAATCACCCGCCACCGGCCCGGCAAAGCCCGACCCCTTGACAGGGCCGGGACGACTCACAATACTTCCGCTGCATCGATGGCCAAATCGATTTGGCCCTGGTGATGACCTCACGGGGGCCGACACCCGCGGTCCGCGCTGCGTTGCTCCGTCAGCCCTTCCCGCAGGGAGGCCCCTGTGCCCGCAACACACCCCGTCGATGAGTTCCGCCCGCTGTCCAGGCTGATCCCGTTCGGCCTGCAGCACGTCCTGGTGATGGCCGCGAGCCCCATCTCCAGCGTCTTCCTGGTCAGCAAGACCCTCGGGCTCGACCCCGACCTCACGGTCCGGCTCCTGTCGGCGACGTTCGTGCTCTCCGGCGTCGGCACCCTGGTGCAGTCGCTGGGACCGTGGAAGTTCGGCGCCCGGCTGCCGTTCGTGATGCTGCCCGGCGGCGCGCCGGTCGTGCTGTTCATCGCGATCGCCGAGGAGCACGGCCTGCCCACGGCGTCCGGCGCGGTGATCCTGACCGGCCTGTGCTACTTCGTCGCGCTGCCGCTGTTCGCCCGCCTGCTGCGCTTCTTCCCGTCGATCGTGATCGGCACGATGATCGTGATCATCGGCGTGACGCTGGTGAAGGCCGGTGGCGTGCTGGTCGTCGGCAAGCCGGGAACTCCGGGCTTCGGCGACCCGCGCAACCTCCTGCTCGGGTTCGCCACCGTCGCGTTCACCGTCCTGTGCTTCCGCTTCCTCGGCGGGGTGCTGCGCCAGCTCGCTGTCGTGTTCGGCCTGCTGGCAGGCACCGCGCTGGCCGCCTTGCTCGGCGCCGTGCACGTCGAAGGGCTCGACCGGACCGCCGTGGTGAGCCTGCCGAGCCCGCTGCCCTTCGGCCCGCCGGAGTTCGACCTGGTCGCCGCGCTGCCGCTGATGATCTTCGCGCTGGCCTCGATGGCCGAGGCGACCGGCCAGACCGTGCTCAACGGCGAGATCGTCGGCAAGGAGATCGACGTCCGCCGCGACGTGCCGAGGACGATCCGGGGCGACGCGCTGGTCTCGCTGCTCGGCGGCCTGTTCGGCACCTCGCTGATGGTCACCAGCGGCGAGAACGTCGGCATCGTGCGGGTGACCGGGGTCCGCAGCCGGTTCGTCACCGTCATCGCGGGCGTGCTGCTGGTGCTCATCGGCGTGTTCACGCCGATCGCGCACCTGGTCAACGCCGTGCCCCCGGCCGTGGTCGGCGGGACCGCGATCGTCGTGTTCGCCATCATCGCCGTGCTCGGAGTGCAGATGCTGGCCAAGGCCGACTTCGCCGACCACGCCAACGTGGTGATCGTCGCCGTGGCGCTGTCGGCCGGGCTGCTGCCGAGCCTCCTTTCCGGCCTCTACCAGGCACTTCCGTCGAACCTCGCGATGCTGCTGGAGAGCGGGGTCGCGGTCGGCGCGTTCGTCGCCGCCGGGCTCAACCTGTTGTTCCACCACCTGCCCCGCTTCGGGGCCGCTACCGAGAAACGGGAAAATGACCGCGCCGCAACGTGATCTGCTGCAAGCACGCGACCTCCTGCTGCTGCCCGAGGTGGTGCTGCTGCCTGACGGCCCGGTGCGCGACCACGCGGTGGTCGTCGCCGACGGCGTGTTCCGCGCGGTCGGCCCGGCCGCCGAGCTGGTCGAGGCGTACGCGGAGCTCGACCCGGTGCGCCTCGACGGCCACCTGCTCATGCCGGGTTTCGTGGACGCCCACCACCACTTGACGCAGAGCTTCGGCAAGGCCCTGGCGTTCGGCGAGCCGTCGGAGATCTTCCGGCGGATCTGGGTGCCGCTGGAGCAGGAGCTCGACCCGGAGTCCGCCTACGTCGCGGCCAAGCTGGCGGCCCTCGAAGCCCTGCGCGGCGGCTTCACCACCGTCGCAGAGGCGGGCACGAGGGCGCGCGTGGACGTCGGCGTGGTGGCCGACGCCGCGGCCGACGCGGGAATCCGCTGCGTGCTGGGGGAGGTGTGCTTCGAACCCGCCGACGGTGAACGCCACCTCTCCCGCTGGGAGTCCGCCGACCTGGTCCACCCGTCGCTGGCGATCCCGATCGCGGAGGCCGCCGAGGACGAGGTGCTGCACGCGGTCTCCCGGTTGTGCGCCGAGGCCGGTGCGGTGTTCCAGATCCACGTCAACGAGCACCTGGCCTCCGTCGAGCGGTCCCTGGAGCGGCACGGCAGGCGTCCGCTGGAGCACCTGTACGACGTCCGGGCGCTCGGTCCGCAGACGCTCGCCGCGCACGCGACCATGCTGACCCCCGGCGAGCTGCGGCTGCTCGCCGACAGCGGCGCCGCCGTCAGCTACAACCCGGTGGCCAGCGGCTGGAAGGGCAACGCGGTCGCCCCGGCCGCGCTGATGGCGGAGTCGGGCGTCCGCTTCGGGCTGGGCACCGACGGCACCCGCGGCGACGGCTTCCGCCTCACCGACGCCGCCGAGCTCGCGCAGCGGTTCGCCTTCGGCCTGCACAACGGGGACTCGTCGTGCGGTGGCGGGCTGACATGGTTGCGGCACGCGACCGCCGGTGGCGCCGACGCGGTCGGGCTCGGGTCGGTGACCGGCACCGTCGAGGCGGGCCGGGCCGCCGACTTCCTGCTGGTCGACCTGCGGGTGCCGGAGCTGTGCCCGTCGTGGGACCTGCCGTGGGAGCTGGTCCGGCTGGCCAACCGCGACCAGATCACCGCCGTGGTGGTCGCGGGGCGGCTACGGCTGTGGCGGGGCTGGCCGGTTGACTGGGACGGCCGCGAACTGATCGAGGAGGCCGCGAAGACCGGCCGGGAGGTCGTGGCGCGAGCCCCGTTGCGCAAGATCCACCCGCTTTCCACCGGGTGCCGGGAGGAGGACGCGTGAGCATCGGTTTCCTGGTGCTCGTCGCGGTCGCCGTCACCGCGGCCGCTTTCGTGCAGGGTGCCACCGGAGTCGGGTTCGCCCTGATCGTCGCGCCGGTCGTCGGGCTGGTCGAGCCGTCGCTGCTGCCGGTCCTGCTGCTGGTGCTGATGATTCCGCTCAACCTCTACGTCGCGGGGCGCGAGCGCGGCAGCCTGGACCGCACCGGCGCGGGCTGGATCACCGCCGGGCGCTTCGCGGGCACGTTCGGCGGGCTGTGGGTGCTGGCGGCCATCCCGCTCGCGCAGCTCAACCTGCTCGTCGGCGCCTCGACCGTGCTGGCCGCCGTGGTCACGCTGCTGGCGCCGAGCTTCAGCCCGGGGCGTGCGGCGTTCCTGACGGCGGGGGCGGTCACCGGGGTCACCGAGACCGCGACCGGGGTGGGCGGGCCGCCGCTCGCGCTGGTCTACCAGCACAGCCCGGCGCCGGTGCTGCGCTCGACGGTCGCGGTCTGCTTCCTGGCGGGCGAGCTGATCTCGGTCGCCGTGCTGCTGGCCACCGGGCGCATCCGGGCCGAGCAACTGTGGCTGGCGCTGTTGCTCCTGCCCGCGGTGGCGCTCGGCGCGCTGCTCAGCCGGTTCGTGCACCACCGGCTCGACGGCAGGCTGATGCGCCTGCTCGTGCAGGTCTTCGCGATCGTCTCCGGCGTGGTGCTGCTCTTCGCCTGAGCGGGACCGCCTCAGCGCCGCAGGGAGGAGGCCCGCGGTACGAGCACCGGAGGCGGCACCGAGACTTCCGGTGCCGCCTCGCCGCGCGCCGGCCCGCGTCGCAACTCGGCCAGCAGCACAGACACCGCACCCTCCGCGGCCTGACCGAGGTGCAGGTCGACGGCGGTCAGCGGCGGGTCGCACGTGCGGGCGCGCAGGCCGTCGTAGCGGGTGGCGACCATGACGTCGTCCGGGACGCGCAGCCCCCGGTCGGCCAGCGCGCGGACGGCCCCGACCGCGAAGGCGTCGACGGTGGCGCAGACGGCGTCGACGCCGGGGTGGCGGTCGAGGAGGTCGGCGCAGGCCGCGTAGCCGGCCTCCGCGCCGCCGGACTCCTCGGCGAGCACGACCAGCTCCGGCATCCCGTGCTCGCGGGCGAAGCTCCGGTACTCCTTCGCGGCGTCCACGTAGGAGTGGCGGCGGGCGCTGCCGACCAGTAGCGCGATTCGCCGCCCGCCCTGCTCTCGCAGGTGCTCCAGCAGCAGCCGGACCACCGCGGCCGCGTGCAGGTCGACGTGCGGCAGGTCGGTGCCCGGCTGCCTGCCCACCGCGACGATCGGTAGCCCGCGGTCGCGCAGCCGCTTGGTGGCGCTGTCGTCGGCGTCGGGCTCGACCACGATCGCCCCGTCGATGTCGAGCGAGTCGAGCGGCGGATCGGCCTCCACCGGTGGCACCAGCACCAGCGCGAAACCGTGCATCAGAGCCGACTCCGCCGCGGCGGCGGCGACCTCCATGAAGAACCCGAGCCGCGACGGGCCACCGGCGACGGCGAACGGCATCGACGAGACGAGCCCGATCGTGCGCGACTCGCCCCGGCGCAACCGCTGGGCCCGCAGGCTCGGCCGGTACCCGAGCTCGGCGGCGACCCGCTGCACCCGCTCGCGGGTCCTCGGGTCGACCTTGCCGATGCCGTTGAGCGCGTGCGAGACGGTCGTCCTGGACACGCCTGCTTCGCGCGCCACGTCGGCGATCGTGGGGCGAGCCCCGGCCATCGCGCCTCCTGGGTTCCGAGTCCGGCGAGCGGGCGTTGCCGGGCCCGCCGGAAAGGCCGCTCACCAGCCGTCCCACCGGCCTCGGACAGCGTGTCCAGGCTAGTACCCCGGCCGGTGGCCCAGCGGCTCGCACCTTTCGCGCGGCATTGGTTCTGATCTAGGACACGATTGGGCCTACATCGTTCATATGGTCGCTCCAGAACGACCGAACGGAAGGCGAAACACCCATGACGACCTCGAACAACGCCCCTGCCGACGAGCGCGACGACATCCTCGCCACGCTCGGAGAGCAGCGCGGTTTCCTGCTGATCCCCCTGCGCGGGATCACCGACGAGCAGGCGGGTACCCGCACCACGGCCAGCGAGCTGACCCTCGGCGGGATCATCAAGCACGTCACGCGGGTCGAGCGGTACTGGATGCAGATCATGACCGGGCAGGAACCCGAGCTCGTGATGGACACCGACCAGTACCGGGTGGTCGAGGGAGAAACGCTGGCCGGAATCCTCGACGACTACGCCGCGGCTG
The DNA here is from genome assembly GCF_018141105.1 of Saccharopolyspora erythraea. NCBI lineage: Bacteria > Bacillati > Actinomycetota > Actinomycetes > Pseudonocardiales > Pseudonocardiaceae > Saccharopolyspora > Saccharopolyspora erythraea. The sequence goes on from NZ_CP054839.1 coordinate 747,412, forward strand.
CCCGCGAGACCGAGCAGGCGCTGATGGCGACGCCGGACCTCAGCCGCCGGATCCAGCTCCCGCCCGCCCCGTGGGCGCCGGATCCGGTCTTCTGGTCGCCGCGCCGCATCATGCTGCACCTGATCCGGGAGACCGCGCACCACAGCGGGCACGCCGACATCATCCGGGAGGAGATGGACGGCGCGATCACGACGACGCAGATGGCGTCGGTCTGACGCTGTCCTTGGACTCACCTCGCGTGCCGTCCGGTGGCGGGGGTGGGCCAAGCGGCCGTGCCGCTTCAATGATCTGAGCTCGTCACACCCGGCGGGTCGCTCCCGCGCAGCAGGTCAGCCGCTCTTGCGGCGCAGCAGGGAACCGGCCGACCAGCGCGGCTTGTCCAGCGCGTCGTGCAGTTCGAGGAAGGCGTCCTGGACCGCGCGGCGCGACTCCTCGGGGGTGGCCGGCGGTGCGGACAGGTCCGGGTCCGGGAGGCTGCTGACCTTCAGCCACCGCTCGTCCCACAGCGCCTCCAGCGCCAGGGTCCAGCGGGTCCGCACGTCCTTCTCAACCTGCTCGCGCTGCTGGTCGGCCTCCTCCTTGCGGCTGTTGCCGCGGGTCACCGACTCCTCCAGCTCGGCGGCCTTGTCCTGCTCGTGCCTGCGCATCCGCTGCGCGGCGGTTGTGGCCGCGGCGGAGAGCTCCTTGTACCGCACCGAGGCGGGCACCTGCTCAGTCACCGGCTTCCTCCCTGCTCTCGTCGGTCGACCGCTGCGCGGGGACCTCGGGCACGGCGGTGCCTGCGAGGTCGAACGGCAGGACCACCTCGGGGCGCGAGTGCTTCGAGCGGTCGAAGAAAAGCCCGCGGCGGGCGCGCGGCGACCAGTTGACGACCTGTCCCGCCGCGAATGCCTGCAACTCCTGGCCGTGCACGTCGAAGGCGACCCAGGCGCCGATGTCGTCGACCGGCCCCATGCCGAGGGTGTTCTTCACCCGCTGCGCGCTGCGCCACCAGCCGATCACGTGGATGCGCAGCTCCGGGCCCTGCTTGAGCACCTTGCGCAGGTGGTCGAGCGCGCTGGCGCGGGTCTGCGGGTCCTTGCGCTCCAGGACGGTCTGCGCGGCGTCGGCGGCGTAGAGGAGCAGGCAGTGCGGCACCGGGACGGCCTCCGACGATGCGCTGCGCTGGTCGACGGTGTCGGCCAGCGAGGTCACCGCCGCCTCGATGCCGTCCAGCCCGATCACCTCCACCTCGTGGCCCTCGTCGCGCAGCGCCCCGACCAGTGCGCGGACGTCCTCGTGCGCCTCGTCGACCAGTTCCGCGACGGTGAAGCGGATTCCGCCGGGCTCGTGCTGGCGCGCGAGCGACAGCGCCGCCGCGCCCAGCACGCTGGCGGCGTCGACCCGGACCGAGCCGATCACCGCGATGTTGCGTCCGGGCGAGCGGGCCAGCTCGACCGCGGCCGCCGTGCCGTCGACGTCGATGACCTGCCCGAGCAGCGCCTTCGGCGCGGCACCGGTCGGATGCAGCCCGCGGTAGTCGCCGAGCCCGGCCAGCGAGGGAAGGTGCGAGCCGTCGAACAACCGGGGCGGCGCGGCGGCGGGATCACGCTGCTCCCAGAGCTTGAGCTGCAGGTCGTCGAAGGTGTGCTTGGCGGTGGCGTCGGGAATCCGGGCGATCTCGTTGCCGTGCTTGACGCCCGACTCGTGGTTGACCACCGCGTGCCAGCGCGGCAGCTCGATCGCGGCGGTGTTCTGCTCGGTGAGCACCCGCCGCGCCTTCGGCAGCGCGATGCGCAGGATGAACTGCTCGAAGATCGCCGGCTTGCCCCAGAACGCCTCGATGCCGGAGACGTCCTGACTGGCCAGCACCAGGTGGATGCCCTGCGACCGGCCGCGTCGCGCGACGTCCTCCAGCAGCGTCGTGGCCTGGCTGGACACCGTGTCGCGCTCGGCGAACAGGTACTGGAACTCGTCGATCACCGCCACGATCCGTGGCCAGCGGCCGTCCGGGTCCTCGGCGCGCAGCTCTTCCAGCTTGGTGACCTCGTGCTCCTTCGCCGCGTCGGCGCGGCGCCGCATCTCCGCCGACAGGAACCGCAGCAGCGCCAGCCCGAACTCGCGGTCCGCGTTGACGTTGACCCCGACGAGCTGCGCGTGCGGCAGCCAGCTCGGGTCCCGCTTGCCTGGCGTGAACTGGGCGAACGACACGCCTTCCTTGAAGTCGAGCAGGTAGAGCTCGAGCTCGTCGGGGGAGTAGCGGGCCGCCATCCCGCCGAGCATCCCGTAGAGGAAGTTCGTCTTGCCCGAACCGCTCGGGCCGCCGATCAGCGTGTGCGGGCTCGCGTCGCCGAGCGTCACGCACACCGGCTCGCCCTCGGAGAAGCCGACCGGGGCGTGCAGGCCGGACGTCGAGCGCTGGGTCCACAACTGCTCGGGCACCAGGTCCTCGAACGTCCGCACCCGCGCCCGGCGGGCCAGGAACGCCTCCGCGATCGACGAACACGCCTTGGTGACGGTGTTGCCCGGCGGCGACTCCTCCAGCCGGATCACCGCCTCGGGCCCGGTCATGCTGCACCGCGCGTGGTCGGGGTCGATCAGCGTGACCGACTCGATCGCGCTGTTGACCGTCAGCGGCAGGTCGACGATGACGAGCTGGATCCCGCAGGCCAGGCCGTTGCGGGCGATCCGCTGCAACTGCTGTTGCTGTTCCTCGCGCAGCGGCTGGCCGTCGCCGAGGAGCACCGCGATCCGCCAGGGTTCGCTGCGGTGCCCGGTCTCGGCGGCCAGCGCCCGCAGCGAGGTGTGACCGCCGAGCAGCGCGCTTGTGTGGATGCGGCGAATGTGGTCCGACAGCGCATCGAGCATCTCGTCCAGCCGCGTCGGGTCGTGCGCGGTGAGCACTCCGGCCCGGGTCAGCGGGTACAGGCCGGGCAGCGTGCCGGTGAGCTGGGCGACGTCCCAGACGTGCACCCGGACCAGGCCGGGCTGGAAGTGCCCGAGCACCCGCAGCAGCAGGTTCTGCACCAGCGCCTCGGCGGTCTCGCGGGTGCCCGGCCGCGTGGTGATCCGCAGGTGCGACTCGTCGAGCAGCGGTACCGCGGCCGGGAACGGTTGCGGCGCGGGGGAATCCGGCACCTGGGCGGTGCCGATGTGCCACAGCTCCGGGGCGGGGGAGGACAGGTCGGCGGTGCCGACCCAGCCGAGCCACTCCTCCCACGGCCGCCCGGCGGAGCCGGGAGCGGCGGCTTCGGCGAGCGCGGTCAGCTCCGCCGGACCGCTGGCGGTCCACTCGGCGTAGATCTCGTCGCGCTCCAGCGTCGCCTCGGTCATCGCGGCGTCGAACGCGGGGCTCGGCGCGCCCTCGACCCGCGACGGGTCGCGGGCGGCTTCGGCGACGCCGATCTGGGCGATCCGCAGGGCGAACTCGCGCTGCGCGCAGTCGGCGTGGATGCGGCGGCGTTCGTTCTCGGCGGCTCCGAGTGCGGTGGCGACGCTCGACCTCAGGCGCGCGAAGGCCGCTTCGATGCGGCTTCGGCGCTCGCTGCGTTTACGCACTCCCCACCTCGGAACATGGGTTACCGACCGTGAGCAAAGTACCACCCGTCGGTTGGGCGAGCAGCAGTCGTGTCCGCGGTGCGGACGCCCGGCTTCCGCAGTGCGGGACGGCGGATTTCCCGCCCGCCGGGCGGCTTTCGGCTTCCGGACGGCGCCGCAGTCGGCGTCGGTGCGCCCGCCACCAGGCACGATCACGTCCGCCATGCCGGCCGAATGCGGTGTCCAGTGCTCCGCCGGAGTCTTGCCGCCGCGGTGTCGACGGCACCCGCAGGCCGCCGCGGTCCGTGTCTAGAGCCGGGTGACGAAGCCGCGCAGCGCGTCGAGTGTGTGCTCGACAAGGCCCTGCGTCCGCTCGATCTGGTCGTCGGCCCGGCCCAGCCCGGGCGGGACCACCGTCTCCGGGTGCTCCGGATCGAGCCGGGCCAGCGCGTCCTGGGCTTCGCCCAGCGACCGCCTGCCGCGGGCGAGCTGGCCCTGCGCCAGCTCCAGGCGGTCCTCGACCTCGTTCAGCGCCGCGATGAGTTCAGCCACGGACATGAGCTACAGCCGCCCCGCGTAGCCCTCGGCGGAGGAGATGCTCGCGTTGATCGTTCCCTGCACCCCGGTCAGGCTGTGTGCGGCTTCGGCCAGCATGCCGGTCGCGTGCTGGATCTCCTCCTGGCTGCTGCCCTGGGTCGCGTTCGCCAGTGCCTGCTGCGCCTCCTCGAGGGCGAGGGTCGCCTGTTGCAGGGCGGCGATGCTCTCCGACGCCTTCTGGCTGGCCAGGGCGATACCCGCGCGAACCTCTTCCACGCCTGCCATGTTTTTCGCGATCCTCCGGTGCAATGGGATGGGGAGAAGAACTCGTTTACCGTTGCACAAGTTAGCGCCCTGGCCGCAGAGATGCGCAGGCAGGTCGCCGGGAAGTCGCAACCGAGGTCAGCGACTTCCCAGATATATGAGCATGTTTCTACATGTCCACTGTGGAGTCAGTCCGCATTCGCGGTGTCCGCGGCGGCCGACAGCTCGATCGCGGCTATACCGGATGGCGGAGTGGGGGCGGCCGACCAACGGGCCATCGCGCGGGGGCCGTCCACCCGCAGCCGCGACCAGCCGCTGCCGCCGAGCTGGGCGATCGCGTTGGTCACGATCTCCGGCGGCTCTCCGATCGCGGGGCCGAGGTCGAGCTCGACGCGCACCATCGGCGGGCGTTCGGCCCAGTCGACGATGACCGCGTTGCGCGAGAGCCTGCTCGCCAGCGCCCGGGCGGGCCACTCCGCGCCCGCCCGGCGTTCGGTGACGACGTCTACCAGCAGCGCGAGCCGGGGCCGCCGCCTGCCGTGCTCGTCCAGCTCGCTCGGCCCCGGGTCCGGTTCCGGCATCGGCTCGTCGGGGTCGTCGAGCGGGTCGAAGGAGTCGAACGCGGCGAAACCGCCCGTCCAAGCCTCGACCAGCATCCGCTCGCCGCCGGTGACGAGGTCGCCGACGAGCTCGGGGTTGTCGACCACGGTCCAGGCGGTCGGCGGCTCGCAGGAGACCCGGTGGCGGCCGTAGTCCGGACCGAGTTCGCGCAGGAACGTCCGGACCGCGCGCGACAGCGCGCCCGGCCCGGTGCCGGAAGCGTCGCCGGGCCGGCTGATGGTCACCGACCAGCAGCCGGGTTCCTCGTCGGAGCAGTCGCCGGACTCCACGATCCGGCCGTCGAGGCGCCGCACGAGCCCGCGGCAGGCGTCGCGCGCGGCGCGCTCGTCCTCGGCGCTGACCACGACGGTGATGAGGAGCTCCAGCTCGGTGTTTTCAGACATCGCGGGACGCATTGTTCCCCATGCCAGCGCGGATGCGAACAGTTGAACAGGTGAACATCACTCTGGCCGCGTCCACGCGGCAGCGGCGGTGGGCGCCGCCCGGCCTCGCCGGCGCGGCCGGGCGGGTCCGAGAGCCTGGAACGCAACGGGCGGGGCCGGGAGCACAGGTCCACGAGCCGGATGGTGCCGGTCCGCGTGGTGAGCGCTCGGGCAGTGGTCCGCGCACGTGTGGCTGGACCAGCCAGGCGGCCGCGCCGACGGCGTTGGCGGGCCGGACCGCCGTCTGCTGTGTTCGGGCCGCTCTCCCGCGGGAGAGGTGAGCACTTGTCCCCGTGACACTCCGCGAGTGCGTCCCCGCTTCATCGAGCGTCGTTTGAAAGGCAGGTCAACGACCATCCGCCATTTCGCACGTCTGAATTTCCCGCGCACTGCACATATTCGACATGGGATCAATGCGGCGCCGGCCCCCGGGAGTGTTGCGAGACCGACACGGGTCCGCTGCTGAACGGTGCCGGAAATCGGCACCGACTTTCCAGTACCGCGAGGAGTCATGCGGCAATTGGCCGCGCTCATCGGGCGACCTCGAATGCGCGACACTCGATCACGGCGAAGTGCGCCCGCCGCCCCTCCGGGAACGACGAGCGCCCCGCTCCGCTCGCGGACGACGAGCGCCCCGCTCCGCTCCGCGAAGCGAGCCCTCGCTCCGCTCCGCGAACAGCGAGAGCCCCCGCTCCGCTCACGCCCGCCCGCGCCCGCTCCGTCCGCCCGCGTGCTCCCGCCCCACTCATGCGCCCGCGCGGGCCGGAAGGGGCTGCCCGGCCCTCTAGCCGTCGTGCCTGCGGTGGCGTCCGGTCGTCGTCTTCGCGTCTCCGCTGGTCTGGCCAGCGCCGGGCGCGCCCGTGGTCTCCGCCCCGGGCAGCTCGCTGATGCCGTAGTGGCTGTAGAGGTCGCGCCCCTCCTCGTCGGAGAGGTGGCCGTGTTCGGCCGCGACGCGAGGAGCGAACTTCACCATGTCCTTGGACACGCTGACGTCGATCCTGTCCTCCTCGGTCGAGGCCCCGTTCAGCGGCACGAAGGTCTCCCGGCTGCCCAGGAAGCCACATCGGACGGTCACCCACTCGGGCTGGTGGGTGGAGTCGTGCACGTACACGTTGCCGACCCGGCCGATCTTCACGCCGCTGCGGTCGTAGACCGCCGTGCCGATCAGGTCCTGCGCGCGTTCGACGTCCATCGCCAACCCCCTCGGAATCTCGCGCGCACGCGTCGCCGGGAACCGCTCCGGTGCGCCCCCCGACACGCCGTGCGCCGCTGATCTCACGCTGCATCCGAGGTCAGTGGCCTGCAACCGGGTACGCGGCAATCACCACCCGCGCGGGTGACGCAAGTGATCGCTGGTTCTGCTGACGGATCGCATCCGACATCACTGATCGTTGATCGAATCCAGTGATAACAGTGAGGGGGTTCGGCTGATCAGGTGTTCAGCTCGCGACCGACGAAGGTGAGCACGTCGCCCATCACCTCGGCCTTGTTCGTCTCGTTGAAGAGCTCGTGGCGGCCGCCCGGGTAGATGTGCTCGTGGAACTCGTAGCCCCGGATCCGGTCGATCCCGGTGCGGGTGTCGGCCTCGGGGACCAGCTCGTCGTCCTCGCCGTGGATCCACAGCGCGGGCACCCGCAGCGTGACACCCTCGTTGATCCGGGTCAGGCACTCGTCGATCGCGGCGAGCGTCGTCCGCTTGAACGCCCCGTGCCAGACCAGCGGGTCGTCGGCGTAGTCGCGGCCGACCTGCGGGTCGCGGGAGAGCGTCGCCGGGTCGATCGGCGTCTCGGGGATCTCCTCGGCCTCAAGCAGATCCAGTGCGTGCCAGGTGCCCAGCACCGGGGCGCAGAGGACCACCGCGGCCAGCTCGTCCTGGTGCAGTTGCGCGTAGCGGGCGGCGAACATCCCGCCGAGCGAGTGTCCGATGAGGACGACGGGCAGCTCGGGGTGCTCGGCGGAGATCTCCTGCCGCACCGCCTCGAGGTCGGCCACGACGTCGTCGGCGTCGGAGAACAGGACGCGTTCGCCGGGCGAGTTGCCGTGGCCCACGTGGTCGGGAGCGCAGACGAAGGCCCCGGCGCCCACCAACTGCTGCGCGACCCACTGGTAGCGCCCGGAATGCTCGCCGTATCCGTGGGCGAGCAGCGCGACCCACCTCGGGGCGGCCGCGGACCAGGTCCGGACCGCGAGGCTGCCGCTGGGGACCGTGACTTCTCGTGCTGTCGGCTCGACCATGGCCACACCCCAGCACAGACCGGGGGCTCGCGGCCAGCATTTCACCGGACACCCAGGTCCGCGGGTCGTAGTCGCAGGTGGACGCCGGGATGAAGGGGGAGCGGGCGGCGGCGGTCGCTGCGGGCCGGTCCGCCCAGTGCCCCCCCCACCGATCCCCCGGCCGCGACGAGCACCCTCGTCCCGGCTGCCCGGCTGCCCGGCTGCCCGGCTGCCCGGCTGCCCGGCTGCCCGGCTGCCCGGCTGCCCGGCTGCCCGGCTGCGCCGCCTTGGCACCGCAGCCGGGCGCGCGGTCGTCGCCCCGGCCCCTGAGCAGCTTCGTCTTAGCTGGTCAGGAGTGGTATGCCGTGCCGTCGATGGAGCCGAAGCCGCAGACCTCGCCCAGGTCCCACGTCACGCTCAGCGGGTCGGTCTCGTCGGGCGGGATCACCTCGGCACGCACCGGGGTCGGCTGGCATTGCCCGTCGGTCGGCTCGCCCTCGTGCGGCACGGCGGTCCAGTGCAGCGTCGCGCTGGCGGACTTGCCAGGCGCGAGCCGGATCAGCGTCGGACCGGGGTCCGGCGTGCGCTTGAGGTCCGTGGGCAGCGGACGGCCGTCGGCGCCGATGAGCTGCAGGCCCCCGTAGCCGTAGAGGTTGCACGTCTCGCCGCTGGTGTTGGTCAGCACCAGCTCGGCGTAGCGCTGCCCGGCTCCCGGCTCGCCGGGCTGGAGGCTGCCGGACAGCATCGAGGTGTGGCAGCGCTGCGAGCTCGCGTTCTGCGGCTTCGGCTGTGGAGCCTGTGGCTCGGTCTTGCCGCTGGCTGACGCCGCCGGAGCAGTGGCACTCGACGGTGTTGACGCGGGCGCGGATGCCGGTGGCGTTGGCGACTGGGCGTTCTGCAGCGCTGGGACGCTCGTGCCGCCGCTCTGCTGCCCACAACTGCTCAGCAGCACCGCCGCTAACACCGCTCCGGTCGCCTGGACCGCCCGGAGGCCCGCCTTCCCCAGCCGTGCCGTGCCGCCGGGTCGTCCGCTGTTCACAGGTCGCAGAGCCACGATGACCACCTCCCAAACCCCGCCGCCGCGGCGGGCGCGTCATGTTCGCTCTCCTGTTTATGGAGACGTTCGACCCGGGTGCGGGTTGCATACGCGTCCGTGCTTTTCCCGCCGAATTCGAAGATCACCCATTTCACGCACGCAAGGGCCGAACGGGGTCACCAATCGGGCCGCGGTGCTCCCCGTCGGTGAACGCTCACGGTTCCATTCGACTCCAATTTCGGGTCGGTGTCGACCAATCGGGTGGGGATCTTGACCCGGACGGCGGGCCGACCGGATGGCGGATCTCCGATAGGTTGACCAGGGGAAGGCAAGCAATTCAGGGGGTTGGCATGGCGCTGCGCATTCCGGGCATCGATGTTGCGAAATACCAGGGTGAGCCGAACTGGGGCGCGGTCCGCGGCGCCGGGTACGCGTTCAGCTACATCAAGGCGACGGAAGGCATCGGCTACGTCAGCCCGACGCTGGACGCCCAGCTCGCAGGGGCACGCGGCGCCGGTATGGTCACCGGGCTGTACCACTTCGCGCGGCCCGACACGAACTCCCCGCAGCAGGACGCCGCGGACTTCGCCGCGCAGCTCGGGCGGCTCAACTCCAGCGCGGCGGGCAACCTGCCGCCCTGTCTGGACATCGAGACCGACGGGCCGGACCTGGCGGCGTGGGTGAAGGGCTTCATCGACGCGATCCGCGGCCACACCGGCAGGCACGAGGTCGTCGTCTACGCCTCGACGTCGTGGTTCGCCGGCAAGCTCGGCACCGACTCGTGGGTGGACCCCGGCGTGTTCCTGTGGGTGGCGCACTACGGCCGGCCGCCGGGTGAGCCCGGCTACCTCACCGACCGCGTGGTGATGCACCAGCACGCGTCGGACGGCCAGGTCCCCGGCATCGCGGGCAACACCGACCTCAACGTCTCGATGGTCGACCTGCCGGTGCTCACCGGAGCGGGTGCTCCGCCGCCGCCCCCGCCGGGTCCGCCGCCGGCCGAGACCTACGTCGTGCAGCCCGGAGACACCCTCTCGGGGATCGGCGCCCGCCTCGGCGTCGACTGGCGGGAGATCGCCAGGGTCAACGGCATCGCGGACCCGAACCTCATCTACGTGGGACAGGTCCTGCGCATCCCGCGCTGACCCGGTCGGGTCAGGGGCCGTGCCCGACCACCAGCGCAGCGCCCGCGCCGGGCGCCTGCCGACTCCGGTACGGAGCCGCGGCGCAGCCGGCGACGGGCGGGGTGGCGGCGCCGCGCCGGCGCCCACCAGCGGACGACGGTGCGGCGCCGGCACCTGCGGGCGCGGGGGTGAGGCGAGCCGGGCCACGGCTCTCGCGCACGGGCGGAACAGTGAGCACGCCCTGAGCGGCCAGAACGCTGCGGGTCTCATCCCCTCGCCAGGTGACCGGTCTCCGGCTTCGCCAGTCCCCGGGCTCCGGGCCGTCAGGCGACTGGGGAGCGGGCGAGGACGGCGCCGAGGCCGTAGGCAACGGCCATGACGACGATCTCCGCCGCCGCCCAGGTGAGCAGGGCGCTGTTCTGGTGCCGCTCGACGCGGGGCAGCAGGCGGAACCGGACCCGCGCCCCGATCAGCGCCACGGCGACGAGGCAGGCCGTCTTCAGCAGCACGAGCCCGCCGTATCCGGTGGTCAGCAGCCCCGCGAGTCCGACGCCGGGAGTGATGGCCAGCTGCATCAGCCCGTTGAACGCTCCGGTGATCGCGACCGTGGCGAGCGCGGCCGTCGCCAGCTTCGAGAAGCGCGGTAGGGCGACCGCGAGCAGCCCGCGCCGCGGCGCGACGAAGAACAGCAGGGCGGCGAGCCCGCCCGTCCACAGCGCGGCCGCGACCACGTGCAGCTCGATCGAGAGCATGCTGAACTGGTGGTACTCCCAGTCCGTCGCGTGCCCGGTCAGCGGCATCGGCAGCAGGCCGAGCAGCGCCACGACCGTGCGCAACTCGGCGGGGATCGTCTCGCCGTGGTTCAGCGCGGCGAGTCCCAGCGCCGCCGAAACCAGCGCGGCTCCGGCGCTGACCACCAGGCCCAGTCCGGCCGGGACGCTGACGACGTAGTCGGTGACGGCGGTGGTGGTCAGCGCGCTGCCCGGGTCGAGTTCGCGCACCTGCAGCAGCAACGACGCCAGTGCGAAGCACATCCACGCCAGTGCCGTGATGACCGAGACGCGGCGCGCGCGGCTCAGGACCGGCTCCACCTGCTTCGGCCGCGCCGCACCGAGCAGCTTGGGCAGCATGCTCAGGCCGATGGTGCCGACCGCGGCCAGGTCAAGCAGCACCCGCAGCGCGGGCAGCCCGTACCGGACGGCGGGTTCGGGCAGCGGCAGGCCGGGGATCGCTCCGGCGTCGACGTAGGCGGTGGCCACCAGCGCGGTGAGCACCGCCACGGCCAAGGCAACCGCCACGACCGCGTTCTTGACCGCGCGCGACTTACCGGCCTCCGACGGTGAGCCGGACGAGGTGGCGGCATCGGGATCCACGGCCATCGCCTCATCGTCTCACCCGGTCGGGTGGGACGGAGGGCTGATCCGGATGGCGGGAACATCCGGAAGGTCGCACACGCCGCCGATCACGCCCGACGCCGTGCTGACCGCGGTTCACCCAGGTTGATCGCGCTGCCGATCCGGGTGATCACACGACGTGATGTTGTTGGTTCGGCGAGCGAGGGATCTCACCGATGTGACCTTTCGAAGATGTCGGTTGGATCACCGTTGCGCCGATCCGCGCAGTTGATCTTCATTGCGTTGATTAACGTGGTGGGATGCCGTTTTTTCGAGCCGTCGGGGGGATTGCGGAGACGTCGATCATGGTTGTCCGGCCGGCCGCGGCCCAGCGGGGAAGTGTGGCTGGCAATCTCCTCAGCGCCGTTGTTCTACAGTCGACCGCGTGGATCCGGCGGACGGCGCGCGACGATGCGCGGGAGGTGTGGGCGCCGTGCCCCGGACGCCTGCCGGAGTAACGATTTCCAATCGGTTTCGGGATCTGTTCTTTCCCGGTGATTCGACGTGTGGTCGACAATCGTTCACCGGTTCGAGGTGTGCTTATTCGTCGGACCATTCCCGGCACGGTGTTTTCCGCTGCGCACGAGATTGCGCTCCGCGCTTGTCCCGCGTCCGCCGCCGGGGAGGTGTCAGGGACGCGGTGCGGGTTACCCGTATGGGTGGAATGACCATGACGAGGTGTGCACGATGGGTAACAGCCAGGCCGGATGATCTGCCGGCCGGAACGGGGTGTTCTCCGGCAACCCTGAGGCCGTTCGGGGGCGCGGGGGTGCGAGCCTGGGGAGTCTCAGGGAGAAACTGGGGTAGTACCCCGGATGTGGGCGATCCGATGAGACGCGAGATTGAGCGGCGTGCAGGGACGGCACCGGTCAAGGACACCGGTCCTGCCGAGTGGGGCCGATCGGCCCGTGCGTCGGGAGTCGCGGAAGTGTTCGGATGGGGGGCGTGTCGTGGTACTCGCACTAGTGTGGGCGATCGGCGAACCGATCTGTTGTCTGGGGAAGAGGACTGACGCCGCTTTGCTCGAGCATTCGACCGACCTCGTGGGGCGTGGTCCGCGATGACCACGTTGGCGGTGCTGCTCGCCGCGCTGGGGGCTGTCGGCTATGCGGTGGGCGCGCGCACGCAGCACGGGGCGGTGCACGACACGATCGGCGACAGCGGTCTGGGCCTGCGCAGCCAGCTGCGGCTGCTGAAGAACATCCGCTGGCTGCTCGGGCTGCTCGCCCTGGGCGCCGGTGCGGTGCTGCACGCGTGCGCGCTCGGACTGGCGCCGTTGACCGTGGTGCAGCCGATCGGAGTCATCGCGCTGCCGATCACGGTGCTGCTCAACGTCCGCGAGCGCGGCATCCGCGTCCGCGACCTCAAGCCGGCCATGGTGTTCGCGGTCGTCGCGAGCACCGTCGGCGTAGGTGCCTTCGTGGTGCTCGCGGCCGGTAGCGCGACCCCGACGCCGGTCGCGCCCGACGACCAGGTGCTCGCCACCCAGCTCGTCGGCGGCGGGGTCCTCGCCCTCGGCGTCTTCGCGATGATGAGCAGGTCGAAGCTCCGGTGCGTGCTGTTCGCCGCGGGATGCGCGGTCGCGTACGGGTACGTCTCGCTGCTCACGCGTGCGGTGGTGCAGCAGCTCGGCACCACCGACCTGCTGTCGCTCAACCTGTGGCCGCTGTTCGGGATCGGCATCGCGATGATCGTCGGTGCCTGGCTGCTGCAGCACGGCTATGCCAGCGGCCCTCCCGACCTGATCGTGGCCTGCCTCACGGTGATCGACCCGATCGTGGCCGTCGGGCTGGGCATCGGGCTCCTCGGGGAGGCCGACCGGGTGGACACGTGGACGGCCGTCGGCGAGGGCGTCTGCGCCGCCGTGGCCTGCGCCGGGGTTTTCGCGCTGGCCCGCTTCCACCCGGAGAACCGCGAGCGGCGCGTACCCACACCTGTGACCGGCAGCAGTGATCTTGCCGGACCGAGTTCGACAGATCGTCCTGACGGGAGTACTCCTTGACTTCGCAACCGTCCAGCAGGCGTCCGCTCCGGATCGTGATCGGCGCGGTTCTGTACCCACCCGACGTGAACGGGGCGGCCAACTTCGGCCACCGGCTCGCGACCGGCCTGGCGCGCCTCGGACACGACGTGCACGTGATCTGCCACGCGATGGGCCGCCAGTCCAGCACGCGTGTCGAGGACGGCGTCACCGTGCACCGCGTCGGTTCCTACGCCACGCCCGTGCACCCGACGTTCCGCATCAACACCCCGTGGCAGGCGTTCGCGGCCGCCGACGAGCTGCTGGCCGAGATCCAGCCCGACGTCGTCCACGTCCAGTCGCACTTCTACATCTGCCGCGCCCTGATCAACGCCGCCCGCAAGCGCGGCATCGGCCTGGTGGCGACCAACCACTTCATGCCGGAGAACATCTTCGGCTACCTCAGGATCCCCGCGCTGCTGCAGCCGGTCGCCTCCCGCATCCTGTGGCGCAACCTGATCAAGCACTACAGCAAGGCCCAGATGGTGACCGCACCGACGCCGCGCGCGGTGCAGCTGCTGCAGGACAACGGCTTCGACCACCGGGCCATCCCGGTGTCGTGCGGCATGGACGTGGAGCGCTACCGCCGCCGGGCACGGTTGTTCCGCAAGAACAACCCCGACCCCAAGACCCGGACCGTGCTGTTCGTCGGCAGGCTCGACGAGGAGAAGCACATCGACGATCTGCTGCGGGCGATGTCGGTGCTGCGCACCGAGGCCGCCACGCGGCTGGAGATCGTCGGCGACGGCAGCAAGCGCGCCGCCTACGAGCAGCTCGCCCACGAGCTCGGCATCGGCGACCGGGTGCACTTCGCCGGGTTCGTCAGCGATGACGAGCTGCTCGACGCCTACGCCCGCGCCGACGTGTTCTGCATGCCCAGCATCGCCGAGCTGCAGAGCCTGGCGACGATGGAGGCGATGTCGGCGGCCACCCCGGTCGTGCTGGCCGATGCCATGGCCCTGCCGCACCTGGTCGAGTCCGGCAAGAACGGCCGGCTGTTCCCGCCGCACGACGTGCACGCCCTGGCCGCGGCGATCGACGAGATCATCAGCGACCGCGCGACCATCGACCGGATGGGCGCGGCCAGCGAGCGGCTGGTGTCCAAGCACGACATCAACGCCGTGCTCGGCCGGTTCGAGTCGATCTACCGGCACGTCACCAACCCCGACGAGGTCCTGGAACTCGAAGAGCTCCACGCCGAGCTGGCGAGCTGAGCCACCGCCATGCCCAGCACCCGAACCGAACCGGTGGAGCGAGTAGCGGAGATCAACGGATCCGACCTGCACTACTGGATCCACCGCGACGTCCTCGGCGATGTGCGAGTCGCCGAGGACGGTGGCCGCCCCGGCGCCGCCGAAGCCGGTGGCAGTGGGAACGCCGGTGTCACTGAGGCCGATGGTCGCGCTGACGCCGGCCGCGGTGCCGATGTCACCGCCGAGGCCGTCAGCGGCCCTGATGCGAATGCCGCCGCAGACGGGGGCACCGATGCGGCCGCCGACGCTTGTGCCGTTGCCACTGGCGGCGCCGATGCCAATGCCGCCGTCGATGCCCGTGGTGGCGCTGCCATCGATGGGGCTGCCACGGCCGACGCCGACGGAGGCGGCGATGCCGTGGAGACCGTGCTGATGGTGCACGGCCTGCGCGGCACGCATCACGGCCTCGAACTGATCGCCGACGGACTCGGCGAGCACCGCGTCGTCGTCCCGGACCTTCCGGGGTTCGGCGCCTCGGGGCCGATGTCCGGCCACCGGCACGACGTCGAGGGCTACGCGAGCGCGATGATCCAGCTGATCAAGCTGCTCGGCGACCGCCCGGTGGTCCTGCTCGGTCACTCCTTCGGTTCCATCGTCGCCGCGCATGTCGCCTCCTCCGCTCCTGAGCTGGTGCGGCGGCTGGTGCTGGTCAACCCGATCTCGAGCCTGGCCCTGAACGGTCCGAGGGTGGTGCTGTCCGGGCTCACGTCCGCCTACTACTCCCTGGGCAAGGCGCTCCCGCTGCGCATGGGCAACTCGCTGCTGTCCAACAAGTGGATCGTCCTCGCCGCGAGCCGGACCATGACCCGCACCAAGGACCGGCAGCTCCGCCGGTTCATAGATCAGAACCACCTGCGGCACTTCAGCCGCTTCCACAGCCCCGCGCTGCTCAACGAGACCTTCCTCGCCTCGGTGAACAACACGGTCATGGAGTACGTGGACGCGCTGACCATGCCGACCCTGCTCATCGCGGGCGAGTCCGACGAGATCGCACCGCTGCCCGGCCAGCGCGTCCTCGCCAAGCGTCTCGACGACGCCGAGCTGGTGGTCCTCCCCGACGTCGGTCACCTCGTGCACTACGAGACGCCCGTGGCCGCCGCGCACGAGATCAAGCGTTTCCTCGCAGCATCATGAGCGACCGAGAGACGAGAGATCCCGTGGACGCCAAGAACGCGGAGGCCGAGGCCGGTGCCCGTACCCAGCGATCGGACGACGGCGACGCCCTGGGCGGTGCGCCGGACACTGCGGGCAGCGTGCGGTCTTCAGAACCCGGACGTGCCGAGGTCGCTGGTGACGCACCAGCGACCGGCACCGGCCGTGCTGCGACCTCCGGGGACACCGATGGCCGCGACAACCCTGCGGGAGTCGGCCACCCGGCGGACGCCGACCATCCTGTGGACAACGACAACACCGCAGGGGCCGCCAACGCCGCGGGCTCCACGGCCACCGGGGTTTCGGCGGCCACGGCGGGCTCTGCCAACGCACAGGCAGCGGAGAGCATCGGGGGTGCGCCCGAGGGGCGTCGGATGAACGTCTTCATCGACGCGCGTTGGACGCGGACCGACACCCACGACGGCATCAGTCGCTACGGGGCGAACCTCATCGAGGCATTGCACCAACTCCATCCCGTGACGATGTTGATCCATGACGACCGGCAGCTCGACCTGCTGCCGGACGGGGTGCCGCACGTGAAGATCAACAGCCCGCTCTCGCCGCGCGAGCTGTGGGTCTCGCGCACGCTGAACAAGCTGGGTGCGGAGGTGGTTTTCAGCCCGATGCAGGTGATCGGCGGTTTCTCGCGGCGGTACAAGCTGATTCTCACCCTGCACGACCTGATCTACTACCGGCACCCGCAGCCACCGGGATTCCTGCCGTTGCCGGTCCAGGGCGTGTGGCGCCTCTACCACAAGGCGTACTGGCCGCAGCGGGTTCTGCTCAACCGGGCCGACGCCGTCGTGACGGTAAGCGAGACGACCCGCACGCTGATGAGGCACCATCGGCTCACCCGCAGGCCCATTACCGTCGTCCACAATGCACCGTCCGAACTGGACTCATTGGTCAGTGCGAAGGACTTGGTCGACCCAGAGCGCTGCGAAGGTGCGCTGACTGCTGCTGCGGGCGAGGATGCCCGGAACGGTGCCGGTGGCCCCCGCGAGCTCGTGTACATGGGTTCGTTCATGCCGTACAAGAACGTGGAAACACTGGTCGATGGCATGGCTCTCCTTTCTGGGTATCGGTTGCACCTGGTGAGCCGGGTCGCGCCGGCACGGGAAGCCGAGCTGGCGGAACGGATCCCGTCCGGCGCGGACGTCGTCTTCTGGCGCGGAATCAGCGACGGGGATTACCACGAACTGCTGTCGAGGGCGTTCGCGCTGGTCACCGCGTCGAAGGACGAGGGTTTCGGGCTCCCGATCATCGAGGCGATGAACGCGGGCACTCCGGTCGTGTGCAGCGACCTGACGATCTTCCGCGAGGTCACCGGTGGACACGCCCGGTTCTTCCAGTCCGACTCGCCGGACGGCTTTGCCGCTGCGGTCAACGGCTTGGAAGACGATGCAGTGCGTGCGGAGCTGGTGGAATCAGCCCGGGTTCAAGCCAAACAATTCACGTGGACCTCCTCTGCGGAGCGGTTGCTCGAAGTGATGCACTCGGTCGTCCGGTAGCGGATTCGGGGCCGGTTGACGCAGCGGGAGTTCTTGCCTGGGAGGGACTCGTTCGCCAGTGCGTCGAACCGGGCGGAATTCCGGTTCGGGGTAAGGAATTCCAGTGCGTGATTCTCGATCTGGCCGACCTTGCGCAATACCTTTGTCCAAGTCGGGGGTAATTTCGGGGATGGTCGGGACGGGGGTGCGTTCCTGGTTCGTCGGTGAGAGAAACGTCCTTGCTTCGCGTGCGAATCGTTTGCGCCACTTGTTGTCCTGTTTGGACATTATGTGTATGCTGTGAGTTCGGTGCGAAGCAGGTCGTTGGGTGCCGAGATTGGTCAGTGCGACCACACCTGGATCGCGCGGGCCACGTATGGCGAACGCGGCACGAATGATCCGGTGGGGTAGGTGCGGAAGTCGGCTTCGGTGGAGCAGAACCCGTCCTGGTAGACCGTGACGGGCCGGCCGGTGTTGTTGGCGAACGAGGTCGCCTCGAAGTCCTGCGGTAGCGCAACGCAGCGACCGAGCGGGACTGCGGACACCTCGGTCTGGTGAGCAGCCCCCTGGAAGTCACTGCTCGGCCACGCGCAGAAGCTGTCCGCCGGGCAGGCATGGGGCTCGATGGTGGCGGGGCCGGCGGTGGAGGTGGCATGTGCGGCCGTGGCCGAGGCCAGCGCCACTCCGACGACGAGGAGAACCGTGGTCGCCAGGTTCAGCAGGACGGACCGGAGCCGGGAGGACGACCCTCGCCGGCTTGGCGGTCGGAGCAGTGAGGACAGTCGGCCGGGACCGTACCGGCGTGCGTGGAGCGTGCCCGGGTGGGCTGGTTCGGGCCGGGATGTGCGGGTGGGGCCTCGGCCGCCGACGAGTCGCAGCGCGAGGGGAATCCGTTCGGACGCACGCAGCACCGGGATGTCCGGAGGCGGTGAGGTGAGGGTTCGGGGGGCGAGCGGGTTGGTGCCCTGGGGCGGTGCCGCGGGTACCGCGGCGAGGTGCGAGGACCGCTGACGGGTCGAGCCCTGCCGGGTGGTGTGCAGGTCGGGCGCAGTGGCGTGCGCGGACATGGGAAACCCCTTTCACAGCAACAGGAATGCCGGATTTCGTCATCCGGGCGACGAAATCCAGATTCCCGAACGCGGCGACCGGGTGCCAGGGAATTGGGTGGATTCACCCCGACCGGGTGTTTTTCCCGGCATATTCCCCGCAACGATCCAGAAGCGGTGAGTGGCCGAAATGGACGCCGCGGCTGTCCGAACTGGCCGGTCGGGAGACGCTGACCTGGGGGATTCGGCGACGGAAGCGGGATCCCCGGCGGGAGCCGCCTGGCTTCGGGAGTCGGGAAGCCCGGCTGCGACTCAGTGCGTGGGTGAAGGGACCTTCGGCTGGGAGCCAGGGGCGCGAGCGAGGCTCGGTGCGCGGGTGACGGCGCCTTCGGCTGGGGGCCAGGACCGCGCAAGCGTGGCTCAGTGCGGGACTGAAGGCGCCTTCGGTCGGGAACCCGGGCCCGACTGTGGCTCAGTGCGCGGGTGAAGGGATCGTCGGCAGGGAGCCGGTGGGGACGGCGAGGGAAGCCTGCGCGCCGGGGCTCGCGGGAACGGCCTGGGCGCGGCGGCGGTGGTCGCGGGGGCTGATGCCTCGGACGCGCTTGAAGGCCGAGCTGAAGGCGAAGCCGTCGGCGTAGCCGACCTGGGCGGCCACCGAGGTCACCGTGGCGCCGGGGCGGCGCAGGAGTTCGGCCGCCAGGTCCATGCGCCAGCAGGTGAGGTACGTCAGCGGCGGCTCGCCGACCAGTTCGGTGAAGCGCCTGGCCAGTCCCGCGCGGGAAACGCCGACGTGGGCGGCCAGCGAGCGGACCGTCCAGGGTGCCGACGGGGCGTTGTGCATCGCGCGCAGCGCGCCGCCGACGACGGGATCGGCGAGGGCCTGGTACCAGCTCGGCGCGTCGGCCTCCGGGCGGGTGAACCAGTCCCGGAGGGTGAAGACCAGCAGCACGTCGAGCATCCTGTCGAGTGCTATCTGCTGCCCAGGCGTTTCGCGAACCAGCTCCGCCGTGACGAGCTCCAGCAGCTCCAGGCAGGAGTCGTCCACGGCCGGCACGACCAGCACCGGCGGCAGGGCGCACAGCAAGCGCTCGCCGAGGCTGTCCGGGAGCTGGTAGGTGCCACTGACGAGGGTCGCGGAGCCGTCAGCGGAGCTGCCGAACGTGCGCGGCCCCAGCGCGAGGGCCTCGCAGACGTCGGAGCCGTCGGCGATGCTGAAGCAGCGGTCGTCCCGTACGAGGAGCCCGGGCGGGGTGCTGGGCTCGTCGGCGATGACGTAGCGGCCCGGTCCTCGCACGACCGCGATGTCACCCGGCCGCAGCCGCAGCGCTGGGCCGTCGTCGGGAATGATCCAGGCGTCCTCGTGCAGCATGGTGTGCAGTTCCAGGCTCGCCGAGCTCTCGAACCGCAGAGACCAGGGCGGCGACAGGATGGACTGGCAGAACTGGGCGCCCTGGGCTCGGACGCCGTGCAGCAGGTCGGCGAGCGGATCCACCTGGCCAGCTTAGAGCAACGGACATGCTTCTTAGCCGATCAGCCATGGATCGTCTCAGTTCGCGCTGCTTGACTTTTGGCCATGACGAATTCCACGATCTTGGTTCTCGGCGGTACCGGCAAGACCGGACGCAGGGTGGCGGCGAAGCTGGCCGCCCGCGGGTTCGGCGTGCGCGTCGCATCCCGGCGCGGTGCCGTCCGCTTCGACTGGGACGACCGCTCGACCTGGGCTCCGGCGCTGGAGGGCGTCGACGCCGCCTACGTCGTCGCTCCCTCGGAGACGGACGACGGCGAGACGATCTCGGAGTTCATCCCCGCCGCGACCGCAGCGGGTGCGGGCAGGCTCGTGCTGCTGTCGGCGCGGGAGGTCGAGACGTCGATGGGGACCGGGCTGAAGGCCGCGGAGGCCGCGGTCCGGCGCTCGGACGCGCGGTGGACCATCCTGCGGCCGTCGTGGTTCGCCCAGAACTTCAGCGAGGACATGTTCCTGCCGCTCATCAACGCCGGGCTGGTCGCGTTGCCGACCGGCGACGGCGAGGAGCCGTTCATCGACGCCGAGGACATCGCCGACGTCGCGGTGGCGGCGTTGACCGAGGAGGGGCACGACCAGCAGGTCTACGAGCTGTCGGGTCCGGACCTGCTGTCGTTCCCGGAGGCGGTGAAGATGATCGCCGCGGCCTCCGGGCGTGACGTCGCGTTCAAGGCGGTCACGGCGGCGGAGTTCATGGAATCGTTGCTGGGCAACGGGCTTCCCGAGGACGTCGCGAGGATGGTCACCGACCTGCTCGACGCCATCCGGCGAGGGGAGAACGCGCACCTGTCCGACGGTGTGCGGCGGGCGCTGGGACGGCCGCCGCGGCCCTTTGCCGACTACGTCCGGGAGGTGTGGGGCGCGTAGCGACAGGGATCGGGGGAAGGGGGAGCGGAGTCGGGAAGCCAATACAAGACACCCAGAACCCGGCTCGAACAGCGCTGAACGCCGCTGAAAGCGCCGAACGTGCCTGCGAACGCGAGAAGGGCGCCCCGCGAACCGCGGGGCGCCCTTCTCGCGTCGGCTGTGGCCGGATCAGCCCCGGACGCCTCCGATGCCGGTGAGCTGGCGGACCTCCATCTCGGCGAGCCGGTCCTCGTCGACCTCCTCGCGGGCGGCCAAGGTGCCGATGAAGCCGCAGATGAACGAGATCGGGATCGACACGATGCCCGGGTTCTTCAGCGGGAAGAACGCGAAGTCCACGCTCGGGAAGATCGAGTCCGACGCGCCGGAGACCACCGGCGAGAAGATCACCAGCAGCAGGCAGGAGATCAGGCCGCTGTAGATGCCCCACAGCGTCCCGGTGGTGTTGAACCGTTTCCAGAACAGCGAGTAGAGAATCGTCGACAGGTTCGCCGACGCCGCGAACGCGAAGGCCAGACCGACCAGGAACGCGATGTTCTGGCCGTTGACCAGGATGCCGCCGAGGATCGACGCCGCGCCGATGACCAGCGCCGTGATCCGGGCGACCCGCACCACCGAGTCGGAGTCGGTCCTGCCCCGCCGCATCGCGTTGGCGTAGATGTCGTGCGCGAACGACGCGGACGCGGTCAGGGTCAGACCGGCCACGACCGCCAGAATCGTCGCGAACGCCACCGCCGAGACGATGCCCAGCAGCACCGTGCCGCCGATGCGGTAGGCCAGCAGCGGCGCCGCGGAGTTCTCCGCGCCCGGCGCGTCGAGGATGGCGTCGGTGCCGACCAGCGCGGCCGCGCCGTAGCCGATGATCAGCGTGCACAGGTAGAACGCCGTCATCGCCCAGATCGCCCACACCGAGGAGCGCCGGGCCTCGCGGGCGTTGGGCACGGTGTAGAAGCGCATCAGCACGTGCGGCAGACCGCCCACGCCGAGCACCAGGGCCAGCGACAGCGACACGAAGTCGATCTTGGTCAGCTCGCTCTTGCCGTACTGCACACCCGGCGCGAAGATCGCGTCGCCCTTGGGGTTGTTCTGGGCGGCCTCCTGCAGCAGGTGCGTCATGCTGTAGCCGAACTTGCCCAGCAGGAAGATCGTGATCAGCGCCGCGCACAGCAGCAGCATGGTGGCCTTGATGATCTGCACCCACGTGGTGCCCTTCATGCCGCCGACCAGCACGTAGAGCATCATGACCAGGCCCACGACGGCGATGACCAGCGCCTGTCCGCCGGTGCTCTTGACGTCGAGCAGCAGCGCCACCAGACCACCGGCGCCGGCCATCTGCGCGATCAGGTAGACGAACGTGATCGCCAGCGTCGAGGCCGCGGCGGCAGCCCGCACCGGGCGCGCCCGCATCCGGAAGGCGATCACGTCGCCCATCGTGAAGCGGCCGGTGTTCCGGGTGCGCTCGGCGAGCAGCAGCAGGTTGATCAGCCACGCGACGAGGAAGCCGATGGAGTACAGGAAGCCGTCGTAGCCGTGCACCGCGATCGCGCCGGCGATGCCGAGGAACGAGGCGGCCGACAGGAAGTCGCCGGAGAGAGCGATGCCGTTCTGGGCTCCGCTGAACGAGCCGCCCGCGGCGAAGTAGTCGCTGGAGGTGCTCTGGCTGCTCGCTCGGTAGACGACGAAGAGCGTGATGAGCACGAAGACGGCGAAGATGCTGGTGTTGAAGATGGCACCTTCGGAGGGGATGAGTTCAGGGGGGTTCATCGCTCGTCACCGATCGCCTCGCGGCGGATCTCCTCGACCTCGGGGTCCATGTGCTTGCGGGCGAAACGGACGTACATGCCCGTGATGATCAGGGTGGTCGCGAACTGGCCGACGCCCATGACCAGTCCGACGTTGACCTCGCCCCACAGCCGCGTCGCCATGAACTCCGGCAGGTAGGCGGCCAGGACCACATACCCGAGGTACCAGACGATGAAAAACGCGGTCATCGGGAAAACGAACCATTTCACGCGGCTGCGCAGATGCCTGAATTCCGCGCTGTCGTGGATCGCGGCGAAATCGGGACCCTGGTGGGTGGGGCGCACGGAGCTCTTGTCGATTCCGCCGAACGCCGTGCGCCCTTTTCCTGCCTGGTCACGGGGCTGCCCGCGCAGCGCGGATTGCGTTGCGTTGGTCATGCGTCCTTCCTACAGGTGCGCTGTACCGCGAAGGGCGGCTGGGGGGTGGGGGGCCTGTGCGGCGGGGAAATCTAACCACTTCCGGCGCCGGACCGACAGTGTGGGGATCACCACTGACTAGGAGTTTTGCCCTGCGGGGCGCTTGACGAAACCGTGACCTCCGGGGCGGTCGCGTCGGGGCGGACGTCCCCGGTCTTCACCAGTTTTCCCAGTTCAGGGGACTGTGAACGGATGTGGTACACCCGAAATCCGGGGGTACGGTGCCGTTGTAGACCTGTAAGAAAAGCCCTGGTGTTGGGCTGAACGAGTGAAAGCGCCTTAGCGGTCAAGTGCTGGTGGGTCCCGCTGTGGGCGGTTGGAACGTTTCGCGCGGCCTAATCGTGAAAACGCCCCCGATGCTTTCGCTCGATCAGGGGCTTATAGTGCTTGGGCACTGAAAGCCAGTCACCCCGGCGTGAGGCTCCTCGGTTCGGCACCGTGACCGGAAACTGCTGTGCGCGGCGGTCCGGTAACTCAGAGTGCTGATTGAAACTTGCACCGGTACGGTGCGGTACCGCAAGGGCTTGAGGTCGGAAGGGACTGGTTTTCGCGCCCCCAGACAGCCCAAGACGACGATTGCGGGATCGCACGCATGCGCCGTTCTCCAACGCTTTGTCCGCACCCGCGGCTTCACAGCCTGCCTGAGCAGCACAGGAACCGCCGTTCGTCGATGGGAGGACGGTCGTGATGGCGACCGGTGACACCGGCAGAAGGGCGGCGGTCACCGGGTGGCGCAACTGGTCGCTGACGACCAAGCTCGCCGCCGTCGTGCTCGTGCCGGTGATCTTCGCGATCACCCTCGGTGTCGGCCAGATCCGCTGGCAGGTCGAGAAGGCCGACGAGTACGACCGCGTGGCCAAGGTGGTCGACGCGGTGGACCAGATCGAGCCGCTGGTGGTCAGCGTCCAGGAGGAGCGCACCAGGGCGGTGGACTTCCTCACCGGCTCGATCGACGCGGGCAAGATCGACGAGCAGGCCGTCGTGGTCGACGCCGCGGTGAAGGGCACCCGCCAGGTCATGGCCTCCCCGGAGGACTACAGCGACGTGGTCCGGCAGCGCTTCGGCGAGCTCAACACCGAGCTGGGCAAGCTCGACGAGACCCGTGCGCTCGTCCGGGACCGCCGGGCCCCCGCACCCGCGGTGATCGAGCGCTACAGCCGGCTGGTGAACTCGATCCTGTCCCTGGACCGCGCGCTGACCAGCACGGTCGCCGACCGCAACCTCTCCAGTACCGCCTCGGCCATGCAGGACATGGTGTCCATGATGGAGGAGGTGCGGCTCCAGCAGGCGTGGGTGCTGACCGGCCTGGTCGACGGCAGCATCAGCCCCCAGGCACTGGACCAGGTGCTCGGCTCGCGCGCCCGGCTGATCGGTAAGATCAGCGAGGCGCGGGCCACCGTGGCCACGCACTGGCAGCACCGCCTCGACCAGACGATGACCGGCCCCGCGATCATCGATCGCAACAAGCTGCTCACCGCGATCATGCTGGAGACCACCGACGGCAAGTTCTCCGGTGGCTACACGGTCCCGCGCGACCTGTGGAACCAGCGGTCCGACGAGGTCATCCAGCTCGTCGACGACGGCCACGACGACCTCGGCAACGAGGTGCGGCAGATCGCCTTCGACCTCGAGGACGACGCGAGCAACTCGGCGGGCTGGGACTCGGTCATGCTGCTGTCGGCGCTGATCCTGGCCGCGGCGATCATCATCACCATCGCCCGCCAGCTGCTCGGCTCGCTGCGCGACCTGCGGCGCGGCGCGCTCAAGTCGGCCAACAAGGGCCTGCCCGAGGCCGTGACCCACATCCGCGCGGGGCGCAAGGTCGACTCCGAGCTCGAGCCCGTCGGTGTGGACACCGACGAGGAGGTCGGGCAGGTGGCCCGGGCTTTCGACGAGGTCAACCGGCAGGCGCTGCGTCTGGCGGTCGAGCAGGCCTCGCTGCGGCGCGGCTACAGCGAGGCGTTCGTCTCGGTCTCCCGGCGAAGCCAGGCCCTGCTGGAACGCCAGCTCCGGCTGTTCGAGGAGCTGGAGAAGGACGAGGAGGACCCCGACCAGCTCTCCCGCCTGTTCCAGCTGGACCACCTCGCCACCCGGATGCGCCGGAACAACGAGAACCTGATGGTGCTCTCCGGCAGCGACCTGGCGCGGCGCTTCTACCAGCCGACGGAGCTGGCCGACGTGCTGCGCGCGGCGGTTTCGGAGATCGAGCAGTACCCGCGCGTCATCGTGCAGCCGCCGCCCTCGGTCAAGCTGGTCGGCCACGCCGCCAGCGACATGGTGCGGCTGGTCGCCGAGCTGCTGGACAACGCGGCGAACTTCTCGTCGCCGGACACCTCGGTGACGGTGTCGAGCTACCAGCCCGGTGACGGTTCGGTCGTGCTCGACGTGCTCGACGAGGGCATCGGCATGGGCCACGCGGAGCTGGCTTCGGCCAACGAGCGGCTGGCCCGGGTCGACGAGGACGACCTTGCGACGTCGCGGCGCATGGGCCTGTTCGTGGCGGGCCGCCTGGCCGTCCGCCACGACATCGGCGTCGAGCTGCACGGCGGCCCCGACGTCGAGGGCGTGCGCGCCACCGTGACGATCCCGGCCGAGCACGTGCTGGCGGGTGAGGCGAGCCGCACGGCTCCGCCGCCTCCCGGCCAAGGCGTCCACCGCAACGGCTCGACCCAGCAGGACGTGCCGAACGCGGCGTCGATCCCCGCGCAGCCGGCGGGCGCCGACCAGGGCTTCCCGGCGGCGGACTTCGACCCGAGCCCGTCGCTGCCGCGGCGCGGGGCCTCCGAACCGACCGCGCGCGGCGAGGTCGACCAGAGCGCACCGTTGCCGCGCCGGGAACCGTCGGGCGGGCTGAACGCGCTGGACTCCGGTTCGCCGCTGCCGAAGAGGGAGCCGCGCGAGCCTTCGGTCCAGCAGGACTACGGCGCCCCGGCAACGCAGGGCGACATGTCGGGGCCGGCGCCGCTGTTCGAGCCGTCGCAGCCCTCCGAGGCCCCCGAGGAGCACTCGGAGTCCTACGGGACCGCGCAGCCGACTCCGCCGGAACAGCCCGCGGAGCAGACGGTGAACCTGTTCACCCCTGAGCCCGGCGACCCGTCGCTGGACATTCCGCACCAGCCGCGCACGGTCGGGCAGGACTTCGCGCCTGCGTGGCCCGCGGGGTCCGAGGAGCCCTCGGGCGACCGGGGCTCGGAGACCCGTGAGTCGCCGATCTTCGAAGAGGTCTCCACCCAGTGGTTCCAGCCCACCAGCGATGACGCGCAGGCCCAGGCCATGTCCGGAACCGCGGAGCACGAGTTCGCGTGGCCGGAGCCGGGCGGGCGGGAGCGTCCCGAGGTGGAGGTCGACGAGCTGGGGCTGCCGGTCGGTCCGGGAGCCGCGGACAACTGGAGCCGCTCGGACCAGCCGGGCTATCCGGGCCGCTGGGACGACGCGGAACCGGCGCACACCCCGGCTGCCCTGGAAGGCGCAGGTCAGCCGCGCAAGCCCGGTGGTTCTGCCGAGGTGGGTGAGCACCACTCGCCGAGCGGCTGGGACGATGCGGACCGGGCGCGTTCGTCCGGGGACGACGCGGACGAGCCCCGCTCGTCCGGCGGTTGGGGCGAGTCGCGCGACCCCGAAGACTGGAGCCGGTCGGACGAGTCCCGATCCTCCGACGCCTGGGGGCTGGCCGCAGCCGCCAGCCGGGCGGAGGCGGGCGAGCCCGCGGAGGTCGGCATGAGCCAGGAACCAGCACCACTGACCACGTCGGGCCTGCCCCGCCGCACACCGCGCGGCGCGGCACAGGCCGAGGTCGCGGGCAACTCCCGCAGCGCCAGCGACGTGAGCAGGGAGTTCTCCGAGAAGTACAACGGCGTCCACTTCGGCCAGTCCGAGCCTGCCGCGCCCGCCGAGGCAGGCACCGCGGCCGACGACGCCTGGAACTTCGCAGCCGACGACGCCCGGCGGGCGGCCGAGGCCGCGGTGAACCCGCAGCCCACGTCGTTCACCGAGGCCGGACTGCCGCGGCGCACCCCGAAGGCGCACCTCGCGCCCGGCAGCGTGAACGCGCCTCCTGGCGACGACGGCGTGCGCTTCGAGCGCGACGCCGAGCACCTGCGCAGTCGCCTGGCCAGCTTCCAGAGCGGTGCCCAGCGTGGCAGGCACCGCGCACCCGACGAGGGATGAAGGGGGTCAATACGAGAGTGCAGTCCACTACATCGATCCCTACCGCGCACCGTGATCACCTCGGCGAAAAACAGGAGGTTGCATGACTGCCCAGGAGACGATTTCGCGCAGGTTCGGCTGGCTGGTCACGGACTTCACCGAGCGCGTGGCCGGTGTGGCCCACGCGATCGTCGTGTCGGCCGACGGCCTGCTGCTCACCGCGTCGGCGAAGCTGCCGCGGGACCGCGCCGACCAGCTCGCCGCCGTCGCGTCGGGCCTGCTGAGCCTGACGCAGGGCTCGGCGAAGTGCTTCGAGGCCGGAGAGGTCATCCAGACCGTCGTGGAGATGCAGCGCGGCACACTGCTGCAGATGGGCATCAGCGATGGTTCGTGCCTGACCGTGCTCGCGGCGCCGCAGTGCGACATGGGTCTGATCGCATACGAGATGACCATGCTCGTCGAGCGCGTCGGCCAGATGCTCACCCCGGAGATCCGTTCGCAACTGCAGGGCTCACCAGGCGCACCCACCGGTCAGCTGGTGTGAGGACCAGATGAGCAGAGGCCCCGACGACTTCCCCGATGATCGAAGACCGGAGGAGGATTCCTTCGCCGATGTGCTGGACGGCTTCACCTTCGGGGGTGGCCGCAAGAAGCGCCGCGACCGGCGCGCGGACCGGCGCCAGCCGGAACCGGCACAGGAGCAGGAGGTGCCGCGACCGGCCCCCGAACCGGAACCGGCACCCGCACCCCCACCGGTCGAACCTGAGGCTCCCGCCGCGTCCAGCATCCGGTCCTACACCTGGACCGGCGGGCGTACCAGGTCGAACCACCAGCTCGAACTCGAAACACTCGTCTCCACCGGAGACGCCTACCAACCGGACTCGGTGCTGCGGCTGGAGCACCAGTCGATCGCGGAGCTGTGCAGGCATCCCCGTTCCGTCGCGGAGGTCGGCGCGCTGCTGTCCATCCCGATCGGGGTGGCCAGGGTGCTGCTGGCCGACATGGCCGACCTGGGGCTGATCACCGTTCACCAGACGGTGTCCGAGAGCGGCAGCGCACCACACTTGATGTTGATGGAAAGGGTATTGAGTGGACTCCGTCGGCTATAGAGCGCAGCAGGCCGGTGCGACGCCGCCGCAACCGCAGTCGTCCCGGGGCACGACCTCGGCGAAGATCGTCGTCGCCGGCGGCTTCGGCGTCGGCAAGACGACCTTCGTCGGGTCGGTCTCCGAGATCGTGCCGCTTACCACCGAGGCGGTCATGACGGAGGCCAGCCGGGGGGTCGACGACCTGGCGGCCACGCCGAACAAGACCAGCACCACGGTGGCCATGGACTTCGGCCGCATCTCGCTGGACTCGGACCTGATCCTGTACCTGTTCGGCACGCCCGGGCAGCAGCGGTTCTGGTTCATGTGGGACGACCTGGTGCGCGGTGCGATCGGTGCGGTCGTGCTCGTCGACACCCGGCGGCTCGCGGACTCCTTCTCCGCGGTCGACTTCTTCGAGGACCGCGGACTGCCGTACCTGATCGGCGTGAACTGCTTCGACGGGCAGCTCATGCACTCGATCGAGCAGATCCGGGAGGCCATGGCCATCGGGCCGGACGTGCCGATCGGGCCGTGCGACGCGCGGGACAAGGAGTCGACCAAGCAGACGCTGATCGGCCTGGTCCAGCACGCCATGCGGTGGTGGACGGCGAAGCAGATGCCGCCCGGCTCGCAGCAGCAGCCCCCGGGTTCGCCGCAGCAGCCGCCCATGCGCTGAGGGCACGGGGACGACCGCGGGAGGCGGTGAGCGCGCGACGGTGCGAGCGCGCTCGCGTCCCGTTGTGTCCCCGTGCCCCTGTGTCCCGGTGCCGTTGTGCCGGGGAGAGCGGTCTGCTGGGCGAAATTTTCCTGGCTGGGTTTGGTCTTCCCGGGGAGTTCGAGATCGCGTGTCTACCGATGGGGAGGCACGCGCTCGACCGCGCTGCGGCGTGTTCTGTCCGGCGAGGTGCTAGCGCGCCGGCTCGTACAGGTACGGGCGCGTCCGCGTGAGGGCATGGAAGCCGCGCTTGCGCAGGATCGGCTCTGACGTCGGCAGCGCGTCGACGACCAGGTGCGTGCGGCCCCTCGCCAGCGCTTCGTGCAGGCGGGCGGCGACCAGCGCCGTGAACAGGCCGCGTCGCCGGTGCGTGGTCTTGGTGCGGCCACCCGCGAGTTCGGAGAGGCCGCTGCCGGGGGCGAAGTGGGTGCGCCCGCACGCGACCGGCTCGCCGTCGACGTAGGCGACGTGGACGCTCATCTCGCGGGGCGTCTCGCGAAGAACCGCCGCCAGCCGGTGCTTCTCCTCCTCGGCCCCCGTCCGGCCGATTTCGCGGGAGATCTCGACGACCGCGTCCAGACCGTCGGCGTCGTGGACGCGCCTGATGTCGTAGGCGGGCGCGGTGAAGGCCGACGCCGACGCATCGGTCAGGGGCAAGGCCAGGACCGTTTCCGCCGCGTCGGGGCGGAAACCGGCAGCGAGCAGGCGGTCGGCCAGGTCTGCCGGTTCGTCGTGGCCGTACAGCTTCCATTCCAGCGCGTAGCCGTGTGCGTCGGCGCGTGTCGTCTCGTCGCGGATGACGGCGTCGGTGTCGGTCCCGGCCTCGCCGAGCTGTGAGTGCACGATCCGGCATTCCGAGCCGTCGGGGGAGTACTCGCGGACGACCCCGCCGCGTGGGCCGGGTTCGCCCGCGGCCCGGCGGTCGCGGTCGAGCTTCCGCAGGAGTTCGGCGGTGTCGAGGTGGTCGGGACCGTGCAGGTTCGCGTTCAGGGCGGCGGCTCCTCGGGTTGTCGGTCGGGTCGTGAGCCTAGGCGCGAAATTCCTTGGTGTGGTGGGGTTTTGTCGCGGTGGTTTGGGAAGCCCGGCCGGGGCGCGCGGGCGGGAACGCGCAACCCCGGCCGGGCAGTGCCTCGCCGCACCGAGTCGGGGAAGTCGGTTCAGCGAAGCGGCTCGGCCGTCCGGTACGGCCGAGGGCTCGATCTCAGAAGTCCCAGACGGTGGAGGGGCATCCGCGCCGCTGGTACTCGTCGGCGCACGCGGTGCATTGCTCGGTGATGCTCTGGCTCCTCGGTGTGCCGCCGTGCGGCGTCGGGAACGGCACTTTGACGGTCTCGCCGCAGAGCGCGGTGATCGGCGTACCCGCGGGCCACCGGCCGGGCTTGTCGGTGATGCCGTGCCGGACGCGGGACAGCGCCGGGACGATCCAGAAGACGACGTCCTCCCGCATCGCGGCCAGCGCGGCCGCATCACGTTCGAAGTGCCACACCGCGGCCTCCAGGGGTGATCGAGGGGTGGTGCCAATTGGAACCATTAGATCCATCGGAGGTGGTGCCACTTGGCACGATTCCCTGATCGAGTTATTCGGAAGGTGTTGGTGTGGCTGGCTATTCTGTGGCACATGCCTGGCACCACTCCGAAAGCACGCGCCATCGGCGTGGAACTCCGCCGTGCGCGTGAGGACGCGGGGCTGAGCGCACGCCAACTCGCCGAGAAGATCGGCAAGTCGCACACCACCGTCGGTCGGTGGGAGTCGGGGGAACGGTCACCGCGGCCGGTGGATGTCGCGACAGTCTTGTCCGCGCTCGGCGCGGACAACCACCTGCGTGAGGAACTGATCGAACTCGCTCGCAACAGCAACGGTCGGCACTGGGTGGCTTCGAGTCTTCCCGAGCAGCAACGGCAGTTGGCGGCACTGTTGGAGATCGAGCGGGATGCCACCCTCGTAGTCAGCGCTTCGCCGTTGCTGGTGCCTGGGCTTCTGCAAACGAGCCGATACGCCAGGGCGATCATTGGTGCAGGTGGGGTGCCAGCGGATGAAGTGGAGACCCGGGTAGCGGTCAGGCTCGGCCGACGCGACTCCATCATGAGAAGTGACCCGGCACAACTGCTCGCGCTCATCGACGAGACGGTTCTACGACGTGTGATCGGTGCTGTCGACGTGCTTGCCGAGCAACTGCGCGCGATCTGCGAGGTGATGCAGCGGCCGAACGTCGAGGTTCGGATCATCCCGCTCTCGGCGGGGTGGCACCCGGCGTTGGAAGGCCCTTTCGACCTGTTCGAGTCGAACAACCGGGCCCGGGTCGTCCATGTCGAGAATCGCAGGTCGGGACAGTTCTTCCACGAGCAGGACGACGTCAAGGCGTATCAGGACGCCGTGTCGTGGCTGCGAAATGTTTCCCATGACCCGGAGGAATCCCTGCAACTGATAGCCGATGTCATCGACGAGATGGAGGCAGAGCTGTGAAGCAAGCGCCCGTGAACTGGCGGAAGTCCACGCGTTCCCAGAACACCACCAACTGCGTCGAGGTCGGCTGCGTCGCCGGTGGAGCAGCGGTGCGTGACACGAAGGACCGCGCCGCTGGGTACTTAGCCGTCCCCGCGCAGCACTGGGGCCGGTTCGTCGCCGGGGTCAAGGCCGGTCGGTTCGACGGCTGACGGCGTGGGTGGCGGGGCCCGGCGCCCAAGGGGGCCGCGCCCCGCACCCGCCGTCCGCTCAGTTCTTCCGCGCCACGCCGCCGAGCAGGTTGTGCGCGCCGGGGGCAGGCGGGGTGAGGCGCGGGCCGTCGGGCCACCAGTCGAAGAGGTAGCTGAGGCCGGGCTCGACCATCTCCAGGCCGCAGAAGAGTTCCTCGATCTCCTCCCGGCGCCGGTAGTAGCAGCTGCCCATCAGGGCGTTGAAGCGCTTCTGCGAGTCCTCCGCCAGTTGGGCGCGGTCGCTGCCGTCGGCGGGGTTGAACAGGTGCGAGATGGCGACGTAGGAGCCGGGGGCGAGCGCGTCGACGTAGGCCCGCATGATGTCGGCGGGCCGCTCCTCGTCGGTGACGTGGTGCAGGGTGTTGCACTGGATCAGCGCGACCGGCCGGGTGAGGTCGAGGTTCCCGGTCACGATCGGGTCCGCCAGCAGCTCGGCCGGCTTGCGGAGGTCGGCGACCGCGAAGTGGGTGCGGTCGTTCTCCTCCAGCAGCGCCCGCCCGTGCGCGGCGACCGACGGGTCGTTGTCGATGTAGACCACACGCGCTTCCGGGTTGAGCCGTTGCGCGGCCTGGTGGGTGTTCTCCGCGGTCGGCAGTCCCGAGCCCAGGTCGAGGAACTGGTCGATGCCGGCCTGCCCGGACAGGAAGCGCACGACGCGGATCAGCCAGGCCCGGCACTGCTTGCCGACCTCGGCGGCCTCCGGGGCGATCTCCAGGATCTTCCGGTAGACCACCCGGTCCACCTCGAAGTTGTCCTTGCCCCCCACGAACGCGTCGTACACCCTGGCGATGCTGGGTTGGCTGGTGTCGACGTGCGGGATGGAGGTCTCGTCGGTGTTCGGCATCGGGCCCACTCGGATTCGCTAGGCGGTTGATCTCCGCCCCAGCGTATGCGGCCGTGTTCGGGGCGTAAACGGTCAATCGGCCGCACGGTCAATCGGCCGCGCCGAAGCGCACCTCGCGCTGTTCAGCGGTCTCCTCGGCGAAGCCGAGCAGCGCACGCCCCTCCTCCTCCAGTGCGGCTGAGTCCCTCCTGGACAACCGCACCAGGGGCCGGACGTGCAGGATCGCGGTACTGCCCTGCCTGCTGATCTCCCAGGTTCCGCGCACGAAGCCGTCGAGGAGCACGGTGCCCGGGAACGCCGCGCCGTTCGTGCCGAACAGCAGCTTGCGGTGCCGCTCGGTCATGATCCGGGTTCGGTCGGCGTGGGAAAGCAGCACGTTGTCGAAGGGCGGCAGGAAGCGCGGCGGCGCAGGTACGTCCGGTTCGGGCCGGGGCGCGTCGGGCAGGTCGAACAGCTCGCGCCCGTGCTCGTCGCGGAACACCCGCAGGCCCAGACCGCGCACGAGCTCCCGCAGCCCGATCAGACCGGACCACGTCTGCACGTCGGCGACGGTCGCGGGCCCGAAAGCGGCCAGGTAGCGGCGGACGACGTCCTCCAGCGACGGCACCGGGTCGAGCTGCCTGCCGAGCCAGTTCTCGGCGGTGGCGTAGGTCGGCTGCCCGGTCTTGCCCCAGATCGCCCTCGGCGGGATCTGCACCAGCGGTAGCAGGCTGCGCACCGCGTAGCCGAGGCGCGCGGGGTCCTCCTGCGGCCACCTCTCGGTCAGCAGCGGCCGGAGCTGCGCGATGGTGCGCGGCTTCTCGTCGAGCAGCTTGCGCCCGTAGGCCGCGATCTCGCGGTGCTCCACTCCGACCGGGTGGTTGCGCGCGAGGTCGCGGTCGATCGGCGGCTGCATGAGCGGACGCAGGGTGAGGCAGTCTTCGGCGGTGACCAGGTGCACCGTGCTGCGCATCAGCACGATGCGCACGAGGCTGCGGTCGAGCAGGCGTTGCGCGAGGTCGTCGGGGACGAAACCGTCGAGCCGCGTCCAGAGCCCGTAGTACGGCGGCATGGGCATCTGCGCCTGCATGCCGACCAGGTGCTCGACGGCTTCGACAGGTGTGCGCGTCGAGCGTTCGAGCAGGAGTTGCCGGTGCAGCGTGGCCCGGTTGAGGTCGCGTGCCGAGAGAACGTCGACTGCCATGGACCAAGGTTACGGATCCGGCCCGTCAGCCGCCGGTGCTCAGCGCGCGGCCTCGCGCAGCACGAGGTCGAGGAAACCGGGGAACCGGCGGTCCAGCTCGTCGCGCCGCAGGGTGTTGAGCCTGCGGGTGCCGTCGTCTCGCTGGCGGATCAGCCCGGACTCCCGCAGCACCCGGAAATGCCTGCTCAGCGCCGACTTCGCGACCGGGAGGTCGAAGGTGCCGCACGCCACCTCGGTCCGCCGGTCCAGGGTGCGCACGATGCTCAGCCGCACCGGGTCGCACAGGGCGCTCAGCACCGCGAAGAAGTCGATCTCGGACTCATCCGGATGGAGCAGCGGGGAGGCGGTGCGGCTGGCCACGCGCACAGTATGCGGCACCGCCATGTTCGCATCAATGTGAACAAAGACATGTTCGCGGAGGCGCGAACATGGCATAGGTTGACGGCACTGGTCATCCCGTGGAAGGACTTCCCATGACGTCGAAGATCGGTGTCGGCATCGTCGGGCTCAGCGTCAACGGCGGTTGGGCGGCCCGCGCGCACGTCCCCGCGCTGGCCGCGCTCGACGGCTACGAGCTCCGCGCACTGGCGGCGAGCGGCCCGGAGTCGGCCAGGGCCGCCGGTGAGCACTTCGGCGTGGCGCACGGCAGCGTCGACGACCTCGTCGCCCGCGACGACGTCGACCTCGTGGTGGTGACGGTCAAGGTGCCGCATCACCGCGAGCTGGTGATGGCCGCGCTGGAGGCGGGCAAGTCGGTGCTCAGCGAATGGCCGCTGGGCAACGGGCTCGCCGAGGCCGAGGAGATGGCCGCCGCCGCCGAGTCCCGGGGACTGCGCGGGTTCGTCGGGCTCCAGGCGCGTTCGGCGGCACCCGTCCGCTACCTGCGTGACCTGATCGCCGACGGCTACGTGGGCGAGGTGCTGTCCACCAGCATGATCGCGTCGGGCGGTCGCTGGGGCGCCACCTTCGAGCCGCGCGGCGAGTACCTGCTCGACCCCGGCAACGGCGCCACGATGCTCACCATCCCGTTCGGCCACACCGTCGACGCCCTCGCGATGGTGCTGGGGGAGTTCACCGAGGTCAGCTCGACCATCGCGACGCGCAGGGCGCAGGTGCGCGAGGAGGGGACCGGGCGGCTCGCCCCGATGACGGCCGAGGACCAGCTCGTCGTCTCGGGAGCGCTGGAAGGCGGGGCGGTCGCGTCGGTCCACTACCGCGGCGGCATGCCGCGCGGCACCGGCTTCCACTGGGAGATCAACGGGACCGAAGGCGACCTGGTGGTCACCGGCGAGAACGGTCACCTCCAGTTCGGTCAGGTGACGCTGCGCGGCGCGCGGGGCGGCGACGAGGGACTTGCCGAACTGGCGGTTCCGGCTGAGTACGACCTCGTGCCCGGTGTCGCGCGCACCGAGACGGCTCACGCGGTCGCGCACGCGTACGTGCAGATCCGCGATGACATCGAGAACGGCACGAACACCGCGCCCGACTTCACCCACGCCGTGCACCGGCACCGCGAGCTCGACCGGATCCGCCGCGCGGCTCGGAGCTGACCGCCCGCCGGCGTGGTATGCAGTCATGGCCGGCGTCACCACGGGAGGCCACGATGCGGCGCGAACTGCTGGAATCCGGCCGGACCACGCACGGCGGCTGGTGCTGCCTGCCCGGACCGATCACGGCCGAGGTGATGGGCCGGGCGGGCTTCGACTGGGTGTGCGTGGACACCCAGCACGGGCTGATCGGCTACGACGTCCTCCCGTCGATGTTGCAGGCGCTGGCGCTCACCGGCACGCCTGCGCTGGTGCGCGTGCCGTGGAACCAGCCCGCCGACATCATGCGCGCCCTCGACGCCGGGGCCTCCGGCGTGATCGTGCCGATGGTGCAGTCGGCGCGGGAGGCCGAGCAGGCCGTCCGCGCCTGCCGCTACCCGCCGCAGGGCGAGCGCAGCTTCGGGCCGATGGCACCGCTGATGCGCGACCGCGAGTTCAGCACCGCCAAGGCGAACGACGAAGTGCTGTGCGCGGTGCAGATCGAGACGAGGTCCACACTGGACGAGCTGGACTCGGTCCTGTCGGTGCCCGGAGTGGACGTCGCCTACGTCGGCCCGGCCGACCTCGGCATCTCGCTCGGGGTGGCGCCGACGCTCGACGTCGTCGAGCCCGAGCACCTGGCGGCCGTCGAGCGGGTGCTGGCGGCCTGCCAGGAGCACGACGTCATCCCAGGTATCCACTGCGCCGACCCGCGAGGGGCCCGGCGGTGGCGTGACATGGGGTTCCGGCTGCTCGCCGTGGCCACCGACATCCGGCTGCTGGAGCACTCCGCGGCCGAGGCGGTGGCGGGGGCCGGGCGACCCCGCTGAGTGCCCGGCAGGCACACTCGGCGGCGTGAGCGGAACGGTTCTGGTCCTGGGCGGCCGCAGTGAGATCGGCCTCGCCGTCGCCGAACGCCTGGTGAAGCGGGGCAACGACACGGTCGTGCTGGCGGCGCGGCGCAGCGGTGAGCTGGCCGAGGAGGAGGAGCGCCTGCGGCAGGCCGGTGCCACGACCGTCGCACGAGTCGAGTTC
Source organism: Saccharopolyspora erythraea (assembly GCF_018141105.1). Taxonomy (NCBI): domain Bacteria; kingdom Bacillati; phylum Actinomycetota; class Actinomycetes; order Pseudonocardiales; family Pseudonocardiaceae; genus Saccharopolyspora; species Saccharopolyspora erythraea. Next base: position 783,337 of record NZ_CP054839.1, read on the forward strand.
GACGCCGACGACGTCGAGGGCCACGGGCCGCTGCTGGAAGCGGTGGCGGCCGAGCACGGCCGCATCGACGTGGTGGTCACGGCGTTCGGCATCCTCGGCGACCAGGAGCGCGCCGAGCGCGACGCCGCGCACTCCGTCCAGGTCGTGCACACCGACTACGTGGCGCACGTCAGCGTGCTGACCCACATCGCGAACCTGCTGCGGGAGCAGGGCGGCGGCAGCGTGGTGGTCTACTCCTCGGTGGCCGGCGTGCGGGTGCGCCGCGCCAACTACGTCTACGGCTCGGCCAAGGCCGGGCTCGACGGGTTCGCCAGCGGGCTGGCAGACGCGCTGCACGGCAGCGGGGCGCACCTGCTGGTGGTGCGGCCCGGGTTCGTCATCGGGCGGATGACGACCGGCATGAGCCCGGCGCCGTGGTCGAGCACGCCGGACCAGGTCGCCGACGCGACCGTCAAGGCGCTGGCACGGCGCCGCCGGGTGGTGTGGGTGCCGCCGGTGCTGCGGCTGGTGTTCGCGGTGATGCGCCTGCTGCCGCAGCCGATCTGGCGCCGCATGCCCCGCTGAGCCTCCCGTCTACAGGTCGGTGATCCCGAGCAGTTCGCGCAGCGCGTCCTCACCGCCGGGGGTCACGCGCACCGCTCGGTTGGAGCCGATGCGCTTGACCCAGCCGTTGGAAATGAACCGCTCGCAGAGCCGGGCGCCCGCCGCGCCGCCGAGGTGCGAGCGCCGCTCGGTCCAGTCGAGGCAACTGCGCGCGAGGGGGCGCCGGGTGCGGCGCAGCTCGGACTCCTCCACGCCGATCGAGGCGAACCAGGCGATGCCGGCCCCGGTCAGGGCGAACCCGCCGGAGGTGTCCAGCCGCCCGGACTCCGCCATCGCGTCGGTGATCCGCACGCCGAGGCGTCCCGCGAGGTGGTCGTAGCAGGTCCGACCACGGGCCAGCGCGGCCGAGGTCGTCGCGGCCCGCAGGCTGCGGGGCTCCTCGCGGACCGGGCTCAGGTATGCGACGAAGCCTTCCACCAGCTCGGCGGCCTGCGCGTCGGCGAGCTGGACGTAGCGGTGGCGGCCCTGCCGCCGCTCGACGAGCAGCCCGGACTCGACCAGGCGGCTCAGGTGCTCGCTGGTGGTGGAGAGCGCCACGCGGGCGTGCGCGGCGAGCTCGCTCGCGGTCCACGCCCTGCCGTCGAGCAGCGCGAGGCAGAACGCGGCGCGCGTGCTGTCGGCGAGCAGGCCCGCGAGGTCGGCGACCCGCTGGGCGGTGGATGGCATGGGCCCATTCTGCGCCCGCGACGCTTCGGTGGCCGCCGAAGCATCGGTGCGAGGCCGCAAGCCTGCGAGCAGGTCAGCACAGGGGGATGCCCAGCGGCGGTGCCTCGCCGGTCACCTTCGGCAGGTCGGTGTAGAGGTCCGGGATCCAGTAGCCGTCGCTGAGCCTGTTCCAGACCGGCGAGGACTGCCCGGAGGTCGGGTCCGAGACCACGCGCCGGTGCCGGGCCTGGCAGACGATGGAGACAGCGGTGCCCTCGTGGTACGTGGCCTTGTCGGTGTCGCCGGGGACGTCGGGGGTCCGGAAGCGGAACACGCCGAGGTGCTGCTGGTGCTGGGCCGACCACGTCCCGACGATGTTGGCGCGCCAGACCACGGTCTGCGGCCGCAACCACAGCAGCGAGGCCCACACCGCCGCGGCGACGGCGGCAACGCCGACCGCGGTCGCGAGGACCAGCACGATCGGGCGGCGGAACCTGCGCGCCGGGCGCGCGTCGGAGACGTCCTGCTGGTCGGGGGATGGCTCGGGTGCGGCTGCGTCGGGCTGCTCGGTGAGGGCAGCGACGCGCTCATCGGAGGATGGCTCGGGTGGAGCCGCGTTGGGCTGTTCGGTGGAGGCCGTGGCAGGGTCAGTTGCGTTGGGCTGCCCGGAGGAGGCTACGACGGGCTGTTCGGCGGATCGCTCCGGTGAACTGGTGCCGGAAGATGTTGGTGCGGTCGCAGTGGATTCGTCCAACTGGTCGGCTTGGCTGCGGGCTGGTCGCCGCTGCTGCTGGTAGGCCTTGCGCGCCTGCTGGTAGAGCAGGTGCAGTTCGTCCGACCGGACGTCGACGGGCGTCCCGCGCCGGTTCGCCAGGTCGATGAGCTTGGACGCCAGCAGCCACGCCTCGTCCACGACGCGCTCGCCGCTGAGGTAGCGCGACAGCGTCGACGGCGACCACGGCACGTGCTCGGAAAGCTGGCGCAGCGACAGCCCGGTCGCCTCGGCGAGTTCCTGGAGCCGCCCCGACCACCGCCCGATGTCGGGGTGCCGCTGTTCCAAGCGTGGATCGACTGCCACCGCACCGTCCCCTGCCGTGTTCCCGGGAACACGTGTCTCCGCAGGACAACGGCCGTCTGTGTTCCCGATGTGTGCCCGATGCGCCGCCCAGGCTAGCGGGACCGCCCAGGGCTGGAAAGACTGCTGATCACCGGCTGGGGGCGGTATCGCCGGGCACGTCGACCGGCACCGTCGGCCTCCGAACGCGGCGAGAGCGGCGCTCACCTGCACCGGGCGTCCTCTTAGGACTTCGGATGCCGAGGCCGTCGGGGGTCGATCCCGGACGCAGGTTTCAACTCCCGTTCACCGGCCGCTATCCGCAACCACATGACAGGAGAGCAGGCATGAACCGCAAGTCGACGGCATGGGCGGTGGCGCTCGCGGTCACCGCGTCCGCCTTCGCGGCGACTCCCGCCGTGGCCTCCGGGAGCACGGCGGCAGCGGCACCCTCCAGGGCCGAGCTGGCCAAGCAGGTCCTGGCCGACAACGGCATCACGTTGCTCGACAGCCACGTCGGTGGCCAGAACGACCCGGAGTCCACCGCGCAGCGCAACATCAAGGACACCTCGCAGGGCAACGCCGCGCGCACCAGCCCGTGGAGCGACGTCGGGGTCACCAAGGTCCAGCTGTCCACGGCGATGCTGCAGGGAATGGTCTCCATCGGCAAGGACCACGGATACCGGGTCACCACCGTCGCGGGCGGCGACCACAGCTCGACCTCCTACCACTACAAGGGCACCGCGTTCGACGTCGACCAGATCGACGGCCAGGCCGTCAACGCGAGCAACCCGAAGGTGGCGAAGATCAAGTCCGCGTGCAAGTCGGCCGGTGCGGTCGAGATCCTCGGGCCCGGCGACGCCGGACACGACACCCACGTCCACTGCGCCTGGAACTCCTGACCCGGAAAGGGCCGACATGAACCTCCGCAAAAAACTGCTGGTCGTCCTCGCCTCCTCCGCCGCGCTGCTCGCCTCCGTCCCGGGTGCCGCGAACGCCGGCTCCGCGGCCGCCGACTCGCTCGGCATCGACGTCTCCAACCACAACGGCAAGGTCGACTTCGGCAAGGTGAAGGCCGACGGGCGCGACTTCGCGTTCGTGCTGGCCACCGACGGTGAGTCCTTCACCAGCGACCAGTTCGACAGCCAGTACGGCGGTGCGGGCAAGGCGGGCGTCTACCGCGCCGGGTACCACTTCGCGCGGCCGGACGGGTCGGCGGGCAAGCAGGCGGACCGCTTCCTCAAGACCGTCGGCTACACCAACGACGGCAAGTCGATGCCTCCGGTGCTGGACATGGAGGCCAACCCCAACGGCGCCACCTGCTACGGCCTCGACGCCGCGCAGATGAAGGAGTGGATCAAGACCTTCGTCGGCCGGGTCAAGGAGCAGACCGGGCGCGAGGCCATCATCTACACCAGCCCGGGCTTCTGGCAGGAGTGCACCGGCAACAGCGAGGCGTTCAAGAACAACCCGCTGTGGATCGCCGAGTGGGGCGTGGACAAGCCGAGCAAGATCGGCGGCTGGCCGGCGCACACCTTCTGGCAGTACAGCGACTCCGGCAAGGTGAACGGGGTCGACGGTCCCGTCGACGTCAACCGCTTCAACGGCGGTGCCGCCGAGCTGGAGAAGTTCGTCAAGGGCTGATCGACGATTCCTGAGCTGGAGCGGAGGCCGTTCGGCTTCCGCTCCAGCTTTCGGCGATGCTTCGGCGTGCACCGAAGCGACGCGGGCCTACGGTCGGGGCATGAGTACCGCCGCCGAACGTTTCCGGGCGCTGCATCGCGCCGGCGACCCGCTGCTGCTGCCCAACGCCTGGGACTTCGCCTCCGCCGCCGCGCTGGCCGCCGCGGGCTTCCCCGCCGTCGCGACGACGAGCCTGGGGGTCGCCGCGGCCCACGGGCTGCCCGACGCCGAGGGCGCGGCGAAGTCCGAGACTCTCGCGCTCGCTCGCCGCCTGGTCCGGCTGCCGTGCCCGGTCACGGTGGACGCCGAAGCGGGCTTCGACGACCCGGTGGCGGTCGCGGTCGAGCTGGCGGAGGCGGGTGTGGCGGGCATCAACCTGGAGGACGGCCGGTCGGGCGGCCTGGCCGACCCCGCTGAGCAGGCCGCACTGCTGCGCGAGGTGAAGCGCCACACCCCGGAGCTGTTCCTCAACGCCCGGATCGACACGCACTGGCTGCGCGAGCCGGACGTGCCCGGGATGCTGGACCGCGCCCGGCGTTACGAGGACGCCGGAGCCGACGGCGTCTTCGTGCCCGGGCTCACCGATCCCGACGACATCCGGACGCTGGTGGCATCGGTGGCGCTGCCCGTCAACGTCCTGTGCCCGCCGGCGGGCATCGGGAACCTCGCCGATCTCGGCGTGCGCCGGATCAGCACGGGTTCACTCCTTTACCGGACTGCCGTGCACATCGCGGTGAACACCGCGCGCGGGATCCTCGGCGGGCGGGCACCGCAGGGTGCCGTGGCAGGTTACGAGGAGTTCGAGGCGATGGTGCGCGACGCGCGGATGTCTCGCCGCGAGACGAATTCGACGGAATATTAACGATTAACCAAACGTCCAAAGTAGATTGATGTTGCCATCTTTGCCGATTTTCCTTAGTGTGCAACGAAGTTGTGCACATCTCATGTGAACGCGGGCACACCGGGATGGCTGCGAGTCATTACGGTGATTCCCCGCCCCGGCCGCAACACCGGCGCACTTCCCGGCGATCTGTCGTTCGGGTCCTCGTTCCCACCCCTGAAGAGGGCCCGTTTTCCTGACAAGAGGAGGAAGTACGTTGAGGGCTGCAATCCGGCTCACCGGCCGCCTGGCCGTCGCAAGCATCGTGTTCGCCGTCGCGGCGCTGATCCCGCTCGGCGCGAACGCCGAGACCGGCCCGACGAAGGTGACCCTCACCGCCCAGCAGCTCGGCGCCCCGCTCAGCGTCGCCGTGCTCACCTGCGAGCCCAGCGGCGGTACGCACCCGCGTGCCGAGGACGCGTGCGCCGCCATGTCGGCCACCGGCGGCCTGATCGAGGAGATGCCCGCCCAGAACCCGCACGCACTGTGCCCGCTGATCTGGCGTCCCGTCGGCGTCACCGCCACCGGGCTGTGGAACGGCAAGCCGATCGACTACGCGAAGACCTTCGCCAACGACTGCGTGATGCGTTCCCAGCTGGGAGTCGTCTTCGACTTCTGATCGGGGGCCGCGGGCGGGCCGGCCGGTCCGGCCCGCCCGCGGGCTGACGCATCACGGGAGCAGCGGCGTGCGATCGGCGTCCAGCCGATCCGTCAGGGACGAAAGGTCGGAAAAAGGTGGCGGAGGTGTTCGCCGGCTTCGGGGCCGGCCTGCTCGTCCTGGGGCTGGCGCCGGTCGCCACGCTGCTGTTGGTGCGCCCGGAAGGGCTGCTGTTGCGCGAGGCAGCGCGCCTGGCGCCGGGCGTCGCGGGCCTGCTGACCGGGCTCGCGCGGGACAGCGGTGTGCCGCGGCTGGTCCGGCTGCGGCTCTGGCTGCTGCTGGCGTACCTGGCGATGCCCTTCGACCTGGGGCCGGACTTCGCCCCCGCGCTCGGTCTCGCCGACGACGCGGTGATCGTGGCGGTCGCGATGAGCGCGACGCTGCGCCGGGTCGGGTTCGACGCCGTCGAGCGCCACTGGCCGGACAGCCGCGAGTCGTTCGCGGTGCTGCGGCGGTTTGCGCCGTCCGCGGGCGCTGTCTGATGCGTTCGCCGGTGTGGCGCGGGCGTGCGGGCGGCTAGGTTGACCCGATGAGACCGCGCTGGCCCGTCGCTTTCCTCACCGCCCTGCTCACCGCCACGACGGTGGGCGTCGCTCACTCGCAGCCGACGCGGCAGCCGGAGCCGCAGGACCCGCCCCGGCACGTGACGTGCGAGTTCATCCCGACGCCGGAGAACCCGGCCGCTCGGCCGGTCGACCCGCCGCGCCCGAGGGCCAAGGCCCGCGGCACGGTCGAGGTGACCATCCGCACCAACCACGGTGACGTCGTGGCCGAGCTCGACCGCGCGAACGCGCCCTGCGCGGTGCACAACCTGGTGCACCTGGCCCGCCGCGACTTCTACGACTCGTCCCGCTGCTGGCGGCTGACCAACTCGGAGCGGCTCGGCGTGCTGCAGTGCGGCGACATCTTCTCGGTGGAGAAGGGCGGTCCCGGCTACCGCTTCGCCGACGAGGTCACCGGCGCCGAGACCTACCCGCGCGGGACCATCGCCATGGGCAACCAGGGGCCGGACACCAACGGCAGCCAGTTCTTCGTCGTGCACTCGCACGCCAACATCAAGCCCGCCTACACCGTGCTCGGCCGGGTCGTGGAGGGCATGGAGGTGCTCGACGCGATCGTCGCGGGCGGCATCATCCCCGGCGAGGGCGGCGAGCAGGACGGGGAACCGAAGCTGCCCGTGGAGATCCGGAACGTGAAGGTTCGCCGCTGACCGTGGCGCGCTCGGCTCGGCCTGTCAGCTCGGCGAAAGCTCCGGGTGGGCACCGCGATCCGTCAGTCCGGTGCCCGCTCGGTCGTTCAGCTCAGGCGCAGCGCCCCGTCCAGCCGGATGACGTCGCCGTTGAGGTAGTCCTGGTCGACGATGGCCAGCACGAGCTTGGCGAAGTCCTCCGGCACGCCGATGCGCCGGGGCAGCGGGACCATGTCGGCCAGCATCCTTCGCAGGTCGCCGTCGGCCAGGCCGATCATGGGCGTGTCCATGACCCCCGGCGAGATCGTCAGCACACGGATCCCGTGCTCGGCGAGGTCGCGCGCGGCGGGCAGGGTCATGCCCACGATGCCGCCCTTGGAAGCCGAGTAGGCGATCTGGCCGGCCTGCCCCTCCAGCGCGGTGATCGATGCGGTGTTGATGACGACGCCGCGGGTGCCGTTATCGAGCGGTTCGGTCCTGGCCATGGCGGCCGAGGCCAGCCGCATGACGTTGAAGGTGCCCGCGAGGTTGACCGTGATGACCCGCAGGAACTCGTTCCAGTCGTGCGGTAGACCGTCATCGGTGAGCACGCCACCCGCGGCGCCGACGGCGGCGCAGTTGACGACGATCCGCAGCGGCGAGCCGGGGTCGGTGGCGGCCTCCACTGCCGCCCGCACCGCCTCGGCGTCGGTCACGTCGGCGGCGAAGTGCCGGATGCCGGAGAAGTCCTCGGCTGCTTCGACGGCGTGTGGCAGGTCGACCGACACGACGTCGACCTTCGCCGACGCGAGGGCTCGGGCTGTGGCGAGACCGAGGCCCGAGGCCCCGCCGGTCACGAGTGCGGTTACGTCCGTGGTGTCCATGACAAACTCCCCCAGGAAAAGCGTGCAGACGACAACGTGGATCTCGTGCAAAAATTCGATCGCACAGCGATTTTCCGGAGAGTATCGCCGATTCGAATCGAGAGTCCATGGCATACGGCCGTTCGAGTGCCGACCCGACAGCCCAACGGATTCTGGCGCACACCAGCGAAATCTCGACCCTCGACCCCGAGGGGCCGCTCGACGACCTGGAACCGCTGCGCGACCTGGTCGGCGACGCCCGCGTCGTGTCGATCGGGGAAAGCGCCCACTTCGTCCGGGAGTTCGCCCAGGCGCAACGCCGCGTACTCCGTTTCCTCTCCGAACGCTGCGGCTTCCGGGTGCTGTCGTTCGAACCCGACGCCCCTGAAGGCGTGCTCCTCGAACCAGGTGCGCACCCGACGCCGGGCGGGTGGGGCGGTGCGTCGCTGCTGCCTCCGCTCACCGCGGTCGCGGAGTACCTGCGCGAGGTCGATCCGGAACTGGTGCCGATGGCGGAATCCGCGATCGGACTGGCCGAGCGCATCGCGACGGCGTCCCCCGCCTCGGCCGCCGCATCGTGGACGCGCATGGGAACCCCGGACAGCGACGCCCTGTCCGCCGCCCTCTCCAGGCTGCGCTTGCGGGTCCGTGCGCTGGAGCCGCTCTACCTCGAACGCGCCGACCGGCAGAGCTACGAGCCGGCGGTCCGGCGGCTGGAAGCGGCCCTGCACATCGACTACGTCTTCCGGGCCAACGCGGGACTCTTCGCAGGCACCGGGCTGCCAGGCGACCTCTCGCTCAACGACGACTTCCTGGCCGAGTCGGTCCGCTGGCACCTCGAACGCGCCGGCAGCGGTGGCCGCATCGCGCTGGCGGCGCACAACAATCACATCCAGAAGACACCGGTGGTCTTCGACGGTGAGCTGACACTGCTGCCGATGGGGCAGTACCTGCACCGAGCCCTCGGCGGCGACTACGTCGCCATCGCCGCCACGCACACGGGCAGCCGCACTCCTGAGATAGAGCTGGACGACAGCAGCGACACCGGCTTCGCCGTCCGGGAGGTGGACCTGGCCGCACCGGAGGACGGCAGCATCGAGGCCGCGGCCGTCGCGGCGGGCATCGGCACCGGCTTCATCGACCTGCGCGCGAAAACCCCGGGCCTGGACCGGATCCGCTCCCAGAGCACCTGGATGCGGACGCCGCTGCGCGACGCCTTCGACGCCGTGCTCACCGTTCCCACCGCCACCGCGGAAGTCTCGACACCCCGTCCGGCGCGCGACTAAGCTCAAGATCGCGACGCGTGTTCGCCGACGTGGAAACGACCTGCTGCGCGAGGAGAACGTTGACCACCATCGACGAAGTTCCCGGCATGGCCGACGAAACCGCACTCCTCGACTGGCTGGGCGCGATGCGCGAGAAGCAGCCGGTGTGGCAGGACCAGTACGGCGTGTGGCACGTCTTCCGCCACGCCGACGTCCAGACGGTGCTGCGCGACACCGCCACGTTCTCCTCCGACCCGAACCGCGTCATCGAGGGCGCGAGCCCGACGCCGGGCATGATCCACGAGATCGACCCGCCGGAGCACCGCGCCCTGCGCAAGGTCGTCAGCAGCGCCTTCACCCCGCGCACCATCTCCGACCTCGAACCCCGCATCCGCGAGGTCACCCGCTCGCTGCTGGCCGATGCCGGCGAGAGCTTCGACCTCGTCGACGTGCTCGCGTTCCCGCTGCCGGTCACGATCGTCGCGGAGTTGCTGGGGCTGCCGCAGATGGACCACGAGCAGTTCGGTGACTGGTCGGGCGCCCTGGTGGACATCCAGATGGACGACCCGACGGACCCGGCGCTGGCCGAGCGGATCGCGGACGTCCTCAACCCGCTCACCGCGTACCTGAAGGACCGCTGCGCCGAGCGCCGCGCCGATCCCGGCGACGACCTGATCTCCCGCCTGGTGCTGGCCGAGGTCGACGGGCGCGCGCTCGACGACGAGGAGGCGGCCAACTTCTCCACCGCGCTGCTGCTGGCCGGCCACATCACCACGACCGTCCTACTCGGCAACATCGTGCGCACCCTCGACGAGCACCCGGCCCACTGGGACGCCGCCGCCGAGGACCCCGGCCGGATCCCGGCGATCGTCGAGGAGGTCCTGCGCTACCGGCCGCCGTTCCCGCAGATGCAGCGCACGACGACCAAGGCCACCGAGGTCGCGGGCGTGCCCATCCCGGCCGACGTCATGGTCAACACCTGGGTGCTCTCGGCCAACCGCGACTCCGACGCCCACGCCGACCCCGACCGGTTCGACCCGTCGCGCAAGTCCGGCGGCGCCGCACAGCTCTCCTTCGGCCACGGCGTGCACTTCTGCCTCGGCGCACCCCTGGCCCGGCTGGAGAACCGCGTGGCGCTGGAGGAGATCATCGCCCGGTTCGGCAGGCTCGCGGTCGACCTCGACGACGAGCGCCTGCGCCACTTCGACCAGATCGTGCTCGGGACCCGTCACCTGCCGGTGCTGGCGGCCTCCTCGTCGAGGCAGTCGGCGTAGTCGGGCAGCATCCCGCGCTGCCGGGCGGTCTCCAGGTCCACGGCCACGGTGTCGCGGTCGGAGAGCACGACTTCCAGGTCCTTCGGCCACGGCAGCCCCAGCGCGGGGTCGAACGGGTCGAGCGCCTGCTCGTACTCGGCCACGTACGGCGTGCTGACCAGGTACGACATCAGGGTGTCGTCCTCCAGCGCGAGGAAGGCGTGCGCGGTGCCCCTGGGGAAGTAGACCGCCCGGTAGTGCTCGGTGTTCATCTCCACCGCGTCCCACTTCCCGAACGTCGGCGAGCCCACCCGGATGTCGACGATGACGTCGAGCGCCCGGCCGCGCGCGCAGTAGACGTACTTGCACTGCCCCGGCGGCGTGGTCGTGAAGTGCAGCCCGCGCAGCACGCCCCGGGCGGAGATGATGTGGTTCATCTGGGCGACGGGGAACCGGTGGCCAACCGCTCCCACGAACGCCTCGTCCTGCAGCGGTGACACGAACAGCCCCCGCCGGTCCTGCTTCGGGTCGGGGGTGAACTCGAAACCGCCCGACACCGCCAGCTCACGTACTCGCAACTCCGGTTCACCTTCCGCGCAGGAAGCCGCGGTGGTCCTCCCACCCGTCGGCGATGTCTCGTTCGAGCTGGTTGAGCCGTGCGGTCACCGACTGGTCGAAGCCGTCGAGGAAGTACTCGTCGCCCGGACGGGGCTGCACGCCCTCGTTCTCCAGCACGAAGTTCTCCACCACCTCGCGCAGACTGGTCGACGGGGTGACCCGGCCCGCGATGTAGCGGGTGGCGCCCTCCAGCTCGGGGAAGCCCGCCTCGCGGTAGAGGTAGACGTCGCCGAGCAGGTCGATCTGCACCGCGACCTGGGGGTGCGCGGTGGGTCTCATCGTCTCCGGCCGGATGCGCAGCAGCTCGGCGTCCACGCCCCGCCGCAGGCTCTCCAGGGCGTAGCCCAGGTCGATGTGCATGCCCGGGGTCCGCTCGGCGGCGTAGTCGACGAACCGCACCAGGCCCTCGCGCAGCTCGGTGCGCTCGGACTCCGACAGCCGGCCGTCGTCGCGGCCGCTGTAGTCCTCGCGCACCGTCACGAAGTCCAGCGGCCGTTGCGGGCTGGACTCGTTGAGCTCGGCGATGAAGTCCACGAGGTCGGTGAGCCGGTCGGCGCGGCCCGGCAGGATGATGTGGTTGAAGCCGAGCCGGATCGGCGCCTGCCGCTCGGCGCGCATCCGCAGGAAGCCCTGCAGGTTCTTCTTGACGCGTTCGAACGCGCCGCGCTTGCCGGTGGTCGTCTCGTACTCGTCGTTGTTCAGCCCGTAGAGGGACGTGCGGATCGCGCCCAGCTCCCACAGCCCGGGCTGGCGGTTCAGCGTCTGCTCGGTGAGGGCGAAGGCGTTGGTGTAGACGGTGAGGTCGAATCCGCGCCCGGCGGCGTGCGACACCAGCTCGCCGAGGCCGGGGTTGGTCAGCGGTTCGAGCCCGCCGGACATGTACATCGCCTTCGGGTTGTCCGTCGGCACCTCGTCGATGATCGCGGCCAGCGTCTCGTTGCCCGTCGGCACCGAGGCCGCCTCGTAGCGGGCACCGGTCACCCGAACGCAGAAGTGGCAGCGGAACATGCACGTCGGACCGGGGTACAGGCCCACGCTGTAGGGGAAGGCCGGCTTGCGGTAGACCGCCGCGTCCAGGGCGCCGGCGGCGTCCAGCGGCTTGATCGTGTTGGACCAGTACTTGCCCGCCGGGCCGTGCTCCACCGCGGTGCCCAGATCCGGGATGCGGCCGAACATGTCGAGCAGGTGGGCGAACTCCGCGCGGTCCAGACCCAGCCGCGCACGGCTCTGCTCCAGAGGCGTGAACGGGTGCGCCCCGTAGTGCGCTGCGAGGTCGGCGAGCCGGGCGGCCTGCACGTCGGCGGTGTCGGCGCCGGCGCCGGTGACGCGGGAGACCTCCGAGCTCAGCGCCCGCACGACCGCCCGCCGGTCGACGTCCGGGCGCGCCGCGTCGGCGACCCCCGCTTCCTGGGCGGTTGCCGTACGAGTGGTGTTCATTGGGGAGCGAACCTCCTGGCACTTGTGGCGCAGGTCGTCACGAACCGTTGCGCGTCCTCTGGTCCCATTGCGCGTTGATCAGCTCGCCGCTGGTGGCGGCGAGCCGGATGATGTCGCACACCCGCCGGATGTCCTCGCTGGACACCGCGGGCCCGGTGGGCAGCGCGAGCACCCGGTCGGAAAGCTGTTCGGTGTTCTCCAGCCGCAGCGGCGGCTCGGTCCGGTACGGCTGCATCTGGTGGCACCCTGGGGAGAAGTAGGGCTGTGCGACAACCTTCTCCGCTCGCAGCACCGCCTGCAACTGGTCGCGGTCGATGCCGGTGGCCGCGGAGTCCACCGAGATGATCACGTACTGGTAGTTGTTCTGCTCGCCCGGATCGAACGCGTGCACGGACACGCCGCGCACGTCGCGGAGCTCGTCGGAGTAGAGCGCGTGGTTGAGGCGGTTGTGCACCCTGGTCTCGGCGAACGCGTCGAGCGAGGTGAGGCCCATCGCCGCGGCGCACTCGCTCATCTTGCCGTTGGTCCCGACATCCGACACCAGCTTGTCCGGTGCGATCCCGAAGTTGTGCATCGCGCGGACGCGGTCGGCGAGCAGCCCGTCGTCGGTGACGATGGCGCCGCCCTCGAACGAGGTGACCGCCTTCGTGGCGTGGAAGCTGAACACCTCGGCGTTGCCGAAGCCGCCGACCGGCCGTCCGCCCGCCGTGCAGCCCAGCGCGTGCGCGGCGTCGAAGAACAGCTTGACCTGGTTTTCGGCGGCGATCTTCTCCAGCGCCTCGACCGGAGCGGGCCTGCCCCACAGGTGCACGCCGATGATCGCGCCCGTCCGCGGCGTCACCAGCGATGCGAGGTGCTCGGGATCGGCCAGGCCGGTCTCGGGGTCCACGTCGCAGAAGACCGGTTCCAGCCCCAGCCAGCTCGCCGCGTGCGCGGTGGCCGCGAACGTCATCGAAGGCATGACGACCTCGCCGGACACGTCGCTCGCGCGCAGCACGAGCTGCAGCGCGACCGTCGCGTTGCAGGTGGCTACGCAGTGGCGCACGCCCGCCAGGTCGGCGACCCGGTCCTCGAACTCGCGCACCAGCGGTCCGCCGTTGGTCAGCCAGTTGTTGTTCAGCGCCCACTCCAGGCGGGCGAAGAACCGCTCCCGGTCCCCGACGGTCGGCCTGCCCACGTAGAGCGTGTTGAGGAACGCCTCGGGGCCGCCGAAGATCGCCAGGTCGGTCAGCGCGCGCTTCATCCGGCGGTCCTGGTGTACACGGCCGACGCGCACGCGATGATGCTGCGCAGCTGGATGTTGACGTAGTGGCTGTGCCCGAGCAGGTAGGTGATCTGGTCGAAGGTCATCCACCGGTGGTCGGGAGCGGCACTGGCGTCGAAGTCGCCGGGCACCTCGATCAGCATGTACCGGTTCTCGTTGCGGTAGAACCGGCCGCCCTCCTCGGAGTGCCAGGCGTCGTAGCGGACCTGCGAGCGCGGCACGTTGAGCACGTAGTCCACATAGGACGGACGGAACTCCTCGGGTGCGTCGGCGTAGTTGTCGGGCTGGCAGTGCACCGTCGGCGCCAGCTCCGCGACATCCATCCCGCCCGCCTCGGTGCGCAGCTGCACGAGCGCGTGCAAGGTGCCGCCGATGTCCTTGACCAGCAGTGCGAGCAGCCCGTTGTTGGCGGGGGAGAGCAGCGGCTGCATCCACGAGTTGACCTCGCGGTCGCTGGTCGCCACCGTGACGCCGAAGACGTCGAAGTACTTCTTCTCCTCGTGCTCGATGCCGTCGTCGCGGCGGATCCACCCGCTGCGCTCGATGTCGGGCAGCGGACGGCTGCGCTGCACGAACTCGCGCCGGGTGCGCACGTCGGAGACCCAGCTCAGCAGGCTGTTCATGTTGTGGGCCGGGGTGCCCGCGCCGATGAACGAGTGCAGCAGCCGGGCCTCGAACGATCCCTCGGGCAGGCGTGCGAGCACGTCGTCGGCCCTGCCCCGCTCCACGGCGGTCGGGACGCAGGCCAGCACGGTGCGCAGGTCCATGTTCACCACGTTGTCGTGGTGCAGCATCGCCCGCAGCTGCGCGACGGTCAGCCACCGGAAGTTCGGGTGCTCGGGCAGGTCGTCGAACACCTCGACGACCATGTTCCGGTTGCGCTTGCGCAGGAACCACGCGCCCTGCTCGGACTGCAGCACGTCGACGAGGATCCGGCTCGGGCGGGTGCCGTTGAAGTACTCGATGAACCGGACCTTCGAGCCGCGGTGGACGCCGGTGTAGTTGCTGCGCGTCGCCTGCAGGGTCGGGGAGAGCTGGACGGCGTTGATGTTGCCCGGCTCGGCCTTGGCCTGCACCAGCACGTGCAGCACGCCGTCGAACTCCTTGACGACGAGGCCGAGGAAACCGATCTCGGGCTGCACGATGATGGGCTGGATCCAGTCCCGCCGCCACCCGAAGTTCGTCCGCACGTGCAGGCCCTCGATGGAGAAGAACCGCCCGGACTCGTGGGCCAGCCTGCCGTCCTCGGGCTGGAACGACCAGCGGTCCATGGCGCTGAACGGCACGCGCGTCACCTCGAGCCGCTGCTCGGCGCCGTTGCGGGTGAGCCAGTCGTGAGTTTCCGCCGTGGCGGTGGGGACTCCGCCGTCGCCGAGCAGGAAACGCGTTGCGGTATGCGAGGATTCCGGAGTCATCCGGTCGGCCCGATCACCCATCGACTCTCCCTGCGGTGTCGTCGACGGCTCCGCTTGCTGCCGCCGGGTGTTGTCGATCAAGACCCGCACTCACTGTAGGGGTCCGGTCACGGCGGGGAAAGGGGCCACGGCGCGGATCACCAGTGCCAGGAACGGAAAACTCCACCGCACGGGTCATCGGCGCACACCGACGAACAGCCCGCGCCCGGAGGGGCCGCCCTCCAGGTACTCCACGGCGCAACCGGCCGCGGTGAACGCCTTCTCGTACTGCTGCCGCTCGAAGAGCGTGATCTCGTAGTGCTCCACGTGGTGCCGCGGCCCGTTCACGGCGTCGGCGACGACCCAGTGGATCTCCATCCGGGTCGCGCCGTCGGCGCGCACGGAGTGCGACACGCGCGAGATCGTCAGGTCGCCGTCGCGGACCACGTCGCCCGCCACGTAGCCGTCGAGGAAGTCCTCCGGGAACCACCACGGTTCCACCACCACGACGCCGCCGGGGGCGAGGTGGCGGGCGAAGGACGCCAGCGCCTGGTCCAGCTCGGCGCTGTCGCGCATGTGGCCGATGGAGCTGAACATGCAGGTGACGGCGTCGAACTCGCGATCCAGCGCGAAGTCGCGCATGTCGCCCTGCAGCACCGGGATGCCGCCGAGCTGCGGCCGGGCGACCTCGATCATCGCCGCCGACAGCTCCAGGCCGGTCACGTCGTCGAAGAGGTCGGCGAACCGGCGCAGGTGGGTGCCGGTCCCGCAGGCCACGTCGAGGAGCGAGGTAGCCGCGGGCAGGCGGTCCCTGACCAGCCGCGCGACCTGCGCGGCCTCGGCCGCGTAGTCCTTGCCCCGGCCGCGGTAGAACCGATCGTAGAGCTCGGCGAACCCGCCCTCGTACATCCCTGCTCCCTCTGGCGGTGTGCTGTTGGACGGACGTGTCGGTGGGAACCGCTAGCCGGCGTGGCGGCGGGTGAGTTCCTCCAGCCGCGGGACGATCTCCTGCGGCACCGGGTCGGACAGCGCCTCCTCGCGCAGCTTCACCGCGTTCTCGGCGTAGGCGGGGTCCTCGACCACCTGGGTGAGGGCGCTCGCCAGCGCGTCGGCGTCGACCTCGTCCGGCCGGAGGTATATTCCAGCGCCCAGTTCCGCGGTCTGCTGGCCGCGTAGCATGCAATCCCATTCATGTGCAACTGATATTTGCGGAATTCCGTGGTGCAGTGCCGTCGCCCAGGTTCCGGCCCCGCCGTGGTGGATGATCGCCGCGCAGTTCTGGAGCAGAACGTTCATCGGAACGAAATCCACCAAACGAATGTTCTCCGGTACCGCGGAGGTATCCAGACCGGAACCTGTAACGACGATTTCACCATCGAATCGCGCGAGCTTCGCGAGCGTCGACGCGAACTGATCGGCGTCGGCCGCGAGTCCGAGCCCGGAGAAACCTCCGGTAAAGCAAATCCGTCGAGTCGCGTCGTTCCTCCTGAGCCAGTCCGGAACCACCGACGCGCCGTTGTAGGGCAGGTGCCGCGTGACAACGGTTTCCAATTTGGTGTCCAGCCGGAAGCTCGGCGGCAACTGGTCGACCGACCACTGCCCGACCGCGAGGTCCTCGCCGAACTCGACGCCGAACCGCCCCGCGACCTCGGTGAGCCACGAGCCCAGCGGGTCCGGCCGGTCCTCCGGCGGCCGTTGCAGGCGCTGGGCCTGGAACCGGCCGCGGAAGTAGCCGTTGAGGTCGCTGCCCCACAGCAGCCGGGCGTGCGCGGCGCCGCAGGCCCGGGCCGCGACGGCGCCCGCGAAGGTGAACGGCTCCCAGAGCACCAGGTCAGGGCGCCAGTCCCGGGCGAAGTCGACCAGCTCGTCGACGAAGGACTCGTTGTTGAGCACCGGGTAGACGTGCTCGGCGGTGGCCTGCTCCATGCCGAGCAGGAAGTCCCAGGAATGCAGTTCCCGCTCGCGGTGGTAGAAGTCCAGGTAGGTGGAGTAGCGGTGGACCTGAGCGGCCATTTCCGGGACGAGCTCGTAGAGCTTGTGGTCGGAACCCACGGGCACCGCGGTGAGGCCGGCGCCGACGATCGCGTCGGTGAGCGCGGGCTGGCTGGCCACGCGCACGTCGTGACCCGCGGTGCGCAGGGCCCATGCCAGCGGGACCAGTCCCTGGAAGTGCGTCCGGTGCGCGAAGGACGTCAGCAGTACTCGCACTAGTGCTCCTCGGCAGGGATCAGGGCTGCCACCGTCCGGTCGATGCCGTCGGCCAGGGACACCCGGGGGTGCCAGCCGGTCCGTGCGCGGAACTCGGTGGAGTCGATGTCGTCGCTGCGGAAGTCGTTGGCCTCGGCGTGCTCGGGCGCGGGCACGGAGACCACGTCGACGGCGGGGCCGCCGGTGTGCCGGGCGACGCTGCCGGAGACGGCCCGGAAGATGTCGCCGAGCGGTTCGGAGCGGTCGGCGCCCAGCGCCCACGTGCCGCCTGCCAGCGCGTCCTGGTGCTCCAGCGCGGCGGCGAACGCGGTGGCCACGTCCTCGACGTGCAGCAGGTCGCGGCGCACGCTGCCGTCGTGCCACATGGTGAGCGGCTCGCCTGCGATGGCACGCCGGATCATCGCGGCGACCACACCCCGCCCCATGGGACCGGACGGGCCGCTCTGGCCGTAGATGGCCGGCAGCCGCAGGATCACGCCGCGCACCAGGCCCTCGTCGGTGGCCTTGCGCAGGATGCGCTCGGCCTCGGTCTTCTGCTGCGCGTACCTGCTGGCCGCCGACGGGTTCGCGGCCTGCGCGGTGCTCGCGTAGATCAGCACGGGGGGCGCCGACCTGCGGTGATCGTGCAGCGCGGCGACGAGGTCGTGCATCAGGCCGACGTTGACCCGCTCGGCTTCGGGGTCGGAGGTGGCGCTGCGCCAGGTGGAGCCGCCCGCTGCGTGCGCCACCAGGTGCACGATCACGTCGGCGCCCTCGATCGCGGCGGCGGCGTGGCCCGGTTCGAGCAGGTCGGCCCGCAGTTCCTCGACCTCGGCCGCGCCGGCCGGCACCGCGGGCGCTCCGCCGCGGGACACGGCGCGCAGCCGGACCGGGTGGTCGCGCAGCTCCCGCAGAACCGCGCTCCCGACGAAGCCGGAAGCGCCCAGAAGGGTGATCAATTGACGCGGGGAATCACTGATCCCATTCACCGGAGCATTTGCTCGCTTTCCAGGTCGGTGCTACGGGTGGAATTCAAAGATTCTCCCCAGCGCGATGTGCGGCAACCCCTCACTGGGCCACCACAGTAGGTAGCCGCCGTTGATCTTGTCAACATGCAGATGTTCACAGGTTCGTTGGCGCGACTAGACGATGTCAACCTCTTGATCCTTCCTATATTGTTCGCCCATTGCGTGGTCGTCGAGTAGGGGGACGCGTGGCGGACCTGTCAAAGCTCTCCGACAGCCGGACTGCACAGCCTGGGAGGACCGTTCGTCCGTGGCCCCTGTCGGGGCGCAATGAATCCGCCTTGCGGACCCGTGCGCGCCAATTGCGTGCACATCTCGATCAATTTTCCGGCGCGGGTGTCGAAGGTGCCGGGGCCGCGCTCGCCCGCGACGAGCGGGCGGACACCGGTCCGCACCGCGCGGTCGTCGTCGCCTCCTCGACCTCCGAGCTGCTCGACGGCCTGGCCGCCGTCGCCGACGGCAGGCCGCACGCCTCGGTGGTCCGCGGCGTGGCCCGGCCGTCCGCTCCGGTGGTGCTGGTTTTCCCCGGCCAGGGCGCGCAATGGGCCGGGATGGCGGGCGAACTCCTCGGCGAGTCAACGGTTTTCGCCGACGCGATGGACGCGTGCGCGCGGGCGTTCGAGCCCGTCACCGACTGGTCGCTGGCACAGGTCCTGGATTCTCCCGAGCAGTTGCGCCGCGTCGAGGTCGTCCAGCCCGCCCTGTTCGCGGTGCAGACCTCGCTTGCCGCGCTCTGGCGTTCCTTCGGCGTGACGCCCGACGCCGTGGTGGGCCACAGCATCGGCGAACTGGCCGCCGCGCACGTGTGCGGTGCCGCGGGCGCCGCCGACGCCGCGCGGGCAGCCGCGCTGTGGAGCCGCGAGATGATTCCGTTGGTGGGCAACGGAGACATGGCCGCCGTCGCGCTCTCCGCCGACGAGATCGCGCCGCGCATCGCGCGGTGGGACGACGACGTGGTGCTCGCCGGGGTCAACGGTCCGCGCTCGGTGCTGCTGACCGGGTCGCCGGAACCGATCGCGCGCCGGGTCCAGGAGCTTTCGGCCGAAGGGGTTCGCGCCCAGGTCATCAACGTGTCGATGGCGGCGCACTCGGCGCAGGTCGACGACATCGCCGAGGGCATGCGCTCGGCCCTGGCGTGGTTCGCGCCCGGTGCCTCGGAGGTGCCCTTCTACGCCAGCCTCACCGGAGGCGCGCTGGACACCCGGGAGCTGGTGGCCGACTACTGGCGCCGCAGCTTCCGGTTGCCGGTGCGCTTCGACGAGGCGATCCGGTCCGCCCTCGAGGCCGGTCCCGGCACGTTCGTCGAAGCGAGCCCGCACCCGGTGCTGGCCGCCGCGCTCCAGCAGACGCTCGACGCCGAGGGCTCCTCGGCCGCGGTGGTCCCGACGCTGCAACGCGGTCAGGGCGGCATGCGGCGGTTCCTGCTGGCCGCGGCCCAGGCGTTCACCGGCGGCGTGTCGGTCGACTGGACCGCCGCCTACGGCGACGTGGCGGCCGAACCTGGGGTACTACCGGAGTTCGCGCCAGCCGAGGAGGACGACGAACCGGCCGAGGTCGGCGTCGACTGGAACGCGCCCCCGCACGTGCTGCGCGAACGGCTGCTCGCGGTCGTGAACGGCGAGACCGCCGCGTTGGCGGGCCGTGAGGCCGACGCCGAGGCCACCTTCCGCGAGCTGGGTCTGGACTCGGTGCTGGCCGCGCAGTTGCGCGCCAGGGTGAGCGCCGCGATCGGGCGCGAGGTCAACATCGCGCTCCTCTACGACCACCCGACTCCGCGTGCGCTCGCCGAGGCGCTCGCGGCGGGAACCGAGGTCGCACAACGGGAAATTCCCGCGCGGACGAATGATGCGGCGCCGGACGAACCGGTCGCGGTGGTCGCGATGGCCTGCCGGCTGCCCGGTGGTGTGAGCACCCCCGAGGAGTTCTGGGAGCTGCTGTCGCAGGGCCGCGACGCGGTGGGAGGACTGCCGACCGACCGCGGCTGGGACCTGGACTCGCTGTTCCACCCCGACCCCTCCCGGTCGGGCACCGCGCATCAGCGCGGCGGCGGTTTCCTGACCGAGGCGACCGCGTTCGACCCGGCCTTCTTCGGCATGTCCCCGCGCGAGGCGCTGGCCGTCGACCCGCAGCAGCGGCTCATGCTCGAGCTCTCCTGGGAAGTGCTGGAACGGGCGGGAATCCCGCCGTCCTCGTTGCAGGCGTCGCCCACGGGCGTGTTCGTCGGCCTGATCCCGCAGGAGTACGGCCCGCGGCTGGCCGAGGGCGGCGAAGGCGTCGAGGGCTACCTGATGACCGGTACGACCACGAGCGTCGCCTCCGGCCGCATCGCCTACACGCTCGGCCTGGAGGGCCCGGCGATCAGCGTGGACACCGCGTGCTCGTCCTCGCTGGTCGCGGTGCACCTGGCGTGCCAGTCGCTGCGGCGCGGCGAGTCGTCGCTGGCGATGGCGGGCGGGGTCACGGTGATGCCGACGCCGGGCATGCTGGTGGACTTCAGCCGGATGAACTCGCTGGCGCCGGACGGCCGGTGCAAGGCGTTCTCCGCGGGCGCCAACGGTTTCGGCATGGCCGAGGGCGCCGGGATGCTACTGCTGGAGCGGCTGTCGGACGCCCGCCGCAACGGCCACCCGGTGCTCGCCGTGCTCAGGGGGACTGCGGTCAACTCCGACGGCGCGAGCAACGGGCTGTCGGCGCCCAACGGGCGGGCGCAGGTGCGGGTGATCCAGCAGGCGCTGGCCGAGTCCGGTCTCGGACCCGGCGACGTCGACGCCGTCGAGGCGCACGGCACGGGAACCCGGCTCGGCGACCCGGTCGAGGCGCGGGCGCTGTTCGAGGCGTATGGCCGTGACCGGGAGCGGCCGCTGCGCCTGGGCTCGGTCAAGTCGAACCTCGGCCACACCCAGGCAGCCGCCGGGGTGGCAGGCGTGATCAAGATGGTGCTGGCGATGCGCGCGGGCACCCTTCCCCGCACCCTGCACGCATCGGAGCGGTCCGAGGAGATCGACTGGTCCTCCGGTGCGATCAGCCTGCTGGACGAGCCGGAGTCGTGGCCCGCGGGTGGGCGGCCGCGGCGGGCGGGGGTCTCGTCGTTCGGGATCAGCGGCACCAACGCGCACGCGATCATCGAGGAAGCCCCGCAGGTCGTCGAAGGCGAGCGGGTGGCGGTCGGCGACGTCGTGGCGCCCTGGGTGCTTTCGGCGAGCAGCGCGGACGGTCTGCGCGCACAGGCGGCGCGGCTGGCCGCGCACGTGCGCGAGCACCCAGGTCAGGACACGCGCGACATCGCGTACTCGCTCGCGACGGGCAGGGCCGCGCTGCCCCACCGCGCCGCCTTCGCTCCTGTCGACGAGTCCGCGGCGCTGCGCGTGCTCGACGGTCTCGCGACAGGAAATGCCGACGGTGCCGCCGTGGGCACGGGCCGGTCGCAGCAGCGCGCCGTCTTCGTCTTCCCCGGTCAGGGCTGGCAGTGGGCGGGCATGGCCGTCGACCTGCTCGACACCGCCCCGGTCTTCGCCGCGGCGCTGCGCGAGTGCGCCGACGCGCTCGAACCGCACCTGGACTTCGAGGTGATCCCGTTCCTGCGCGCGGAAGCCGCGCGGCGGGAGCAGGACGCCGCGCTGTCGACCGACCGCGTGGACGTGGTGCAGCCGGTGATGTTCGCGGTCATGGTCTCGCTGGCGTCGATGTGGCGCGCCCACGGCGTCGAGCCGGCCGCGGTCATCGGGCACTCCCAGGGCGAGATCGCCGCCGCGTGCGTCGCGGGCGCGCTCTCCCTGGACGACGCCGCGCGTGTGGTCGCACTGCGCAGCCGGGTCATCGCCACCATGCCCGGAAACGGGGGCATGGCTTCGATCGGCGCCCCGGCCGACGAGGTCAGCGCGCGGATCGGCGAAGGCGTCGAGATCGCGGCTGTCAACGGTCCGCGCTCGGTGGTGGTCGCCGGTGACAGCGACGAGCTGGACCGGTTGGTCGCTTCCTGCACCGCCGAGGGCATCCGTGCCAAGCGCCTGGCCGTGGACTACGCGTCGCACTCCTCGCACGTCGAGGCGATCCGCGACGCGTTGCACGCCGAGTTGGGTGAGGACTTCCGCCCGCTGCCGGGTTTCGTGCCGTTCTTCTCCACCGTCACCGGGCGCTGGACGCTGCCGGACGAGCTCGACGCCGGGTACTGGTACCGCAACCTGCGCCGGACCGTGCGGTTCGAGGACGCCGTCCGCGCCCTCGCCGAGCAGGGGTACCGGACGTTCCTGGAGGTCAGCGCGCACCCGATCCTCACCGCCGCGATCGAGGAGATCGGCGACGGACCGGGCGCAGGCATCACCGCCGTCCACTCGCTGCGCCGCGGTGACGGCACCCTCGCCGACTTCGGCGAAGCGCTCTCCCGCGCGTTCGCCGCCGGTGTCGCGGTGGACTGGGAGTCGGTGCACCTGGGCACCGGAGCGCGCCGGGTGCCGTTGCCGACCTACCCATTCCAGCGCGAGCGCGTCTGGCTGGAACCGAATCCGGTGGCGCGCCGATGCGCCGAGGCCGACGAGGTTTCCACGCTGCGCTACCGCATCGAGTGGCGGCCCACCGGTGCGGGCGAATCCGCCCGGCTCGACGGCACGTGGCTGGTGGCGAAGTACGCCGGAACCGCGGACGAGGTGAGCGCTGCGGCACGGGAGGCCCTGGAGTCGGCCGGGGCACGGGTCCGCGAACTGGTCGTGGACGCCCGCTGCGGGCGCGACGAACTCGCGGAGCGGTTGCGTTCGGCCGGCGAGGTGGCCGGGGTGGTGTCGCTGCTGGCGGTGGACGAACCGGAGCTGGAGGAAGCGCCGCTGGCGTTGGCTTCGCTCGCGGACACGCTCAGCCTTGTGCAGGCGATGGCGTCCGTGGAACTTGAGTGTCCGTTGTGGACGGTGACGGAAAGCGCCGTCGCGACCGGGCCGTTCGAGCGCGTCCGCAACGCCGCGCACGGCGCCCTGTGGGGCGTAGGGCGGGTCATCGCGCTGGAGAATCCCGCCGTGTGGGGTGGCTTGGTCGACGTGCCCGCGGGGTCCGTCGCCGAGCTGTCCCGGCACATCGCGGCGGTCGTGTCCGGCAGCACCGGTGAGGACCAGCTCGCGCTGCGCGCCGACGGCGTGTACGGACGCCGGTGGGTGCGGGGGGCGGCCACGGCGGCCGACGGCGAGTGGAAGCCGACCGGAACCGTGCTGGTCACCGGTGGTACGGGCGGCGTCGGCAGGCAGGTCGCGCGCTGGCTCGCCCGGCGGGGCGCGCCGCACCTGCTGCTGGTGAGCCGCAGCGGGCCGGACACGGACGGCGTCGGCGAACTGGTCGCCGAGCTGGAAGAGCTGGGCGCCCGGACGACCGTCGCGGCCTGCGACGTGACCGACCGCGAGTCGGTCCGCGAGCTGCTGGGCGGCATCGGCGGCGACGTCCCCCTCTCTGCGGTGTTCCACGCCGCCGCCACGCTCGACGACGGCACCGTGGACACCCTCACCGGCGAGCGCATCGAGCGGGCCAACCGCGCCAAGGTGCTCGGCGCGCGCAACCTGCACGAGCTGACGCGCGAGCTGGACCTGACAGCCTTCGTCCTGTTCTCGTCCTTCGCCTCGGCCTTCGGCGCCCCCGGGCTCGGCGGCTACGCGCCGGGCAACGCCTACCTCGACGGCCTCGCCCAGCAGCGGCGCAGCGACGGACTGCCCGCGACCGCCGTGGCGTGGGGGACGTGGGCGGGCAGCGGGATGGCCGAAGGCCCCGTGGCCGACCGCTTCCGCAGGCACGGCGTCATCGAGATGCCTCCCGAGACGGCCTGCCGGGCTTTGCAGAGCGCGCTGGACCGCGCCGAGATCTGCCCGATCGTCATCGACGTCAGGTGGGACCGGTTCCTGCTCGCCTACACCGCGCAGCGGCCGACCAGGCTGTTCGACGAGATCGAGGACGCGCGCCGGGCGACGCCGCAGACCGCCGCCGAACCGGAGGTGGGCGCTTTGGCGGCGCTGCCAGCGCCGGAGCGCGAGAAGGCGGTGTTCGAGCTCGTGCGCTCGCACGCGGCCGCGGTCCTCGGCCACGCATCGGCCGAGCGGGTGCCCGCCGACCAGGCGTTCGCGGAGCTCGGCGTGGACTCGCTGTCGGCGCTGGAGCTGCGCAACCGGCTCGGCGCCGCGACCGGTGTCCGCCTGCCTACGACGACCGTGTTCGACTACCCGGACGTGCGGACTTTGGCGGCGCACCTGACCGCCGAACTCGGTGGTGGAGCAGGGGAAGAGCAGGCCGCACCGGCGACCACGGCCCCTGTCGACGAGCCGATCGCGATCGTCGGCATGGCCTGCCGGCTTCCCGGCGAAGTCGACTCCCCGGAGCGGCTGTGGGAGCTGATCACCTCGGGGCGCGACTCCGCCGCCGAGGTCCCCGGTGACCGGGGCTGGGTCCCCGACGAGCTGATGGCCTCCGACGCCGCGGGAACCCGCCGCGCCCACGGCAACTTCATGGCGGACGCCGGTGACTTCGACGCGGCGTTCTTCGGGATCTCGCCGCGCGAGGCACTGGCGATGGACCCGCAGCAGCGCCAGGCGCTGGAGACGACGTGGGAGGCGCTGGAAAGCGCGGGCATCCCGCCGGAGACGTTGCGCGGCAGCGACACCGGCGTGTTCGTCGGCATGTCCCACCAGGGCTACGCGACCGGGCGTCCGCGCCCGGAGGACGGTGTCGACGGATACCTGCTCACCGGCAACACCGCGAGCGTCGCTTCTGGGCGCATCGCATACGTGCTGGGACTGGAGGGCCCGGCGCTGACGGTTGATACGGCGTGTTCGTCGTCGCTGGTGGCGGTGCACACGGCGTGTGGTTCGTTGCGGGACGGGGACTGCGGTCTCGCGGTCGCTGGTGGTGTGTCGGTGATGGCGGGCCCGGAGGTGTTCACCGAGTTTTCGCGCCAAGGCGCGCTGTCGCCGGACGGCCGGTGCAAGCCCTTCTCGGACCAGGCCGACGGTTTCGGGCTGGGGGAGGGTTCGGCGTTCGTCGTGCTCCAGCGGTTGTCCGAAGCCCGGCGGGAGGGGCGCCGCGTGCTGGGCGTGGTGGCCGGTTCGGCGGTGAACCAGGACGGCGCGAGCAACGGGCTGTCGGCGCCGAGCGGAGTCGCGCAGCAGCGGGTCATCCGCCGGGCGTGGGCGCGTGCGGGCATCACGGGCGCCGACATCGGTGTTGTCGAGGCGCATGGAACCGGTACGCGGCTGGGTGATCCGGTGGAGGCGTCGGCGTTGCTGGCGACCTACGGCCGGTCGCGCTGTTCGGCGGGTCCGGTGCTGCTGGGTTCGGTGAAGTCGAACATCGGTCACGCGCAGGCGGCCGCGGGTGTCGCGGGCGTGATCAAGGTGCTGCTCGGCCTGGAACGCGGCGTGGTGCCGCCGATGCTGTGCCGGGGTGAGCGCTCGGGCCTCATCGACTGGTCCTCCGGCGAGATCGAGCTCGCCGACGGCGTGCGGGAGTGGGCGCCCGCCGCGGACGGGGTGCGCCGTGCCGGCGTGTCGGCGTTCGGGGTGAGCGGGACGAACGCGCACGTGATCATCGCCGAGCCGCCGGAACCGGAGTCCGTGCCGCAACCGCGCCGCATCCTGCCCGGGACCGGAGTGGTGCCGGTGGTGCTGTCGGCCAGGACCGGAACGGCGGTGCGGGCACAGGCCCGCAGGCTCGCCGACCACCTCGCCGCGCATCCCGGGATCGCACCGGCGGACGTGAGCTGGACGATGGCGCGGGCCCGCCAGCACTTCGAGGAGCGGGCCGCGGTGCTCGCCGCCGACACCGCCGAGGCCGTGCACCGGTTGCGGGCGGTGGCCGACGGTGCCGTGGTCCCCGGCGTTGTCACCGGCAGTGCCTCCGACGGTGGTTCGGTGTTCGTCTTTCCGGGTCAGGGTGCTCAGTGGGAGGGCATGGCGCGGGGCTTGCTCCCGGTGCCCGTTTTCGCGGAGTCGATCGCCGAGTGCGATGCGGTGTTGTCGGAGGTGGCCGGGTTCTCGGTGTCCGAGGTGCTGGAGCAGCGTCCGGACGCGCCGTCGCTGGAGCGGGTCGACGTCGTCCAGCCGGTGCTGTTCGCGGTGATGGTGTCGCTGGCGCGGTTGTGGCGTGCCTGCGGCGCCGTTCCGTCGGCCGTCATCGGGCACTCGCAGGGTGAGATCGCCGCCGCGGTGGTGGCTGGGGCGTTGTCGCTGGAGGACGGCGTGCGCGTCGTCGCCCTCCGGTCGAAGGCGGTGCGCGCGGTCGCGGGCCGGGGGAGCATGCTCTCGGTGCGCGGCGGCCGCTCCGACGTCGAGAAGCTCCTCGCCGACGACAGCTGGACCGGCAGGCTGGAGGTCGCCGCGGTCAACGGACCCGACGCCGTGGTGGTGGCCGGTGACGCCCCGGCGGCGCGCGAGTTCCTGGAGTACTGCGAGGGCGTGGGCATCCGCGCCCGCGCGATCCCGGTGGACTACGCCTCGCACACCGCGCACGTCGAACCCGTGCGCGACGAACTGGTCCAGGCGCTGGCCGGGATCACCCCGCGACCGGCCGAGGTGCCGTTCTTCTCGACGCTGACCGGCGACTTCGTGGACGGTACCGAGCTGGACGCCGGCTACTGGTACCGCAACCTGCGGCACCCGGTGGAGTTCCACTCCGCCGTGCAAGCGCTGACCGACCAGGGGTACGCGACCTTCATCGAGGTCAGCCCGCACCCGGTGCTGGCGGCGAGCATCCAGGAGACCCTCGACGACGCCGAGTCGGACGCGGCGGTGCTCGGGACGCTGGAACGCGACGCGGGCGACGCCGACCGCTTCCTCGCGGCGCTCGCCGACGCGCACACGCGCGGCGTCGCGGTCGACTGGGAAGCGGTGCTGGGCCGGGCCGGACTGGTCGACCTGCCGGGCTATCCCTTCCAGGGCAAGCGGTTCTGGCTGCTGCCGGACCGCACCGCCCCGCGCGACGAGCTCGACGACTGGTTCTACCGGGTCGACTGGACCGAGGTGCCGCGCTCCGAGTCCGCCGCGCTGGGCGACCGTTGGCTCGTGGTGGTGCCCGAGGGGTACGAGGAGAACGGCTGGACCGCCGAGGTGCGGGCGGCGCTCGCCGAGGCCGGCGCCGAACCGGAGGTCACGCGCGGCGTTGCCGGGCTGGTCGGTGACTGCGCCGGTGTGGTGTCGTTGCTCGCCCTCGAAGACGATGGTGCGGCGCGAACCCTCGCGCTGGTGCAGGCGCTCGACGCGGCGGGAATCGAAGCACCACTGTGGACGGTCACCTTCGACGCGGTCGACGCGGGCGGGCCGGTGAACCGGCCGGACCAGGCGAAGCTGTGGGGGCTGGGCCAGGTCGCGTCCCTGGAACGCGGGCCGCGCTGGACAGGCGTCGTCGACCTGCCGCAGACGCCGGACCCGGCACTGCGGGGCAGGCTGACCGCGGTGCTGGCCGGCTCGGAGGACCAGGTCGCGGTGCGGGCCGACGCCGTGCGCGCCCGGCGGCTTTCCCCCGCCCACGTGACCGCCACCTCGGAGTACGCGGTGCCGGGCGGCACGATTCTGGTCACCGGTGGCACCGCCGGTCTCGGCGCCGAGGTGGCCCGTTGGCTCGCCGGTCGCGGCGCCGAACACCTCGCGCTGGTCAGCAGGCGAGGCCCCGACACCGAGGGCGTCGACGCCCTGACCGCCGAGCTGACCCGGCTCGGCGCGCGGGTGTCGGTGCATTCGTGTGACGTCAGCAGCCGCGAGCCGGTGCGGGAGCTCGTGCACGGCCTGATCGAGCAGGGCGACGTCGTGCGCGGTGTGGTGCACGCGGCGGGCCTGCCGCAGCAGGTCGCGCTCAACGACATGGACGAGGCCGCCTTCAACGACGTGGTCGCGGTCAAGGCCGGGGGCGCGGTGCACCTGGACGAGCTGTGCCCGGACGCCGAGCTGTTCCTGCTGTTCTCCTCCGGGGCCGGGGTGTGGGGCAGCACCCGCCAGGGCGCCTACGCCGCGGGCAACGCGTTCCTGGACGCCTTCGCCCAGCACCGCCGCGGCCGGGGCCTGCCCGCCACGTCGGTGGCGTGGGGGCTGTGGGCGGCGGGCGGCATGACCGGCGACGAGGAGGCCGTGTCGTTCCTGCGCGAGCGCGGTGTGCGGGCGATGCCCGTGCCGCGCGCTCTCGCCGCGCTGGACCGGGTGCTGGCGGCCGGTGAGACGGCGGTGGTCGTGACGGACGTGGACTGGCCCGTCTTCGCCGAGTCCTACACCGCCGCCCGGCCCCGGCCGCTGCTCGACCGCATCGTCACGACCGCGCCGAGCGAGCGGGCCGGAGAACCGGAGACCGAGAGCCTGCGCGACCGGCTGGCAGGTCTGCCGCGTGCCGAGCGGACAGCGGAACTGGTGCGCCTGGTTCGCACCAACACCGCGACCGTGCTGGGCCACGACGACCCGAAGGCGGTGCGAGCGACCACGCCGTTCAAGGAGCTCGGGTTCGACTCGCTGGCGGCCGTCCGGCTGCGCAACCTGCTCAACGCGGCCACCGGACTCCGCCTGCCGTCGACGCTGGTCTTCGACCACCCGAACGCCTCCGCGGTCGCCGGTTTCCTCGATGCCGAGCTCGGCACCGAAGTCCGGGAGGCGCCGTCGGCTCTCGCCGGACTGGACGCGGTGGAGGCGGCCCTGCCCGAGGTGCCCGCAACCGAACGGCAAGAGCTGGCGCAGCGCTTGGAACGCATGCTGGCCGCGCTGCGCCCGGTCGCCCAGCCCGCCGCCTCCTCCGGAACCGGCGTCCACTCGTCCGGCGACGACCTGGGCGAGGCGGGCGTGGACGAACTGCTCGAAGCACTCGGCCGGGAGCTCGACGGCGATTGAGTACGGCCTACCCCGCAGCCGCCGAAGAGACCGAGGAATTGTGACTGACAACGAGAAGGTGGCGGAATACCTCCGTCGGGCGACGCTCGACCTGCGTGCCGCCCGGCAGCGCATCCGCGAGCTGGAGTCCGACCCGATCGCCATCGTCAGCATGGCCTGCCGCCTGCCGGGCGGTGTGAACACCCCGCAGCGGCTGTGGGAGCTGCTGCGCGACGGTGGTGAGACGCTGTCGGGCTTCCCCGCCGACCGGGGCTGGGACCTGGCGGGGTTGCACCACCCCGACCCGGACAACCCCGGCACCAGCTACGTCGACAAGGGCGGGTTCCTCGACGACGCGGCGGGTTTCGACGCGGAGTTCTTCGGCGTCGCGCCGCGCGAGGCCGCGGCCATGGACCCGCAGCAGCGGTTGCTGCTGGAGACGAGCTGGGAGCTGGTGGAGAACGCCGGCATCGACCCGCACTCGCTGCGCGGTACCGCGACGGGTGTCTTCCTCGGGGTGGCGAAGTTCGGCTACGGCGAGGACACCGCCGCGGCGGAGGACGTCGAGGGCTACTCGGTCACCGGTGTGGCGCCCGCGGTCGCCTCCGGGCGGATCTCCTACACCATGGGCCTGGAGGGGCCGTCGATCAGCGTCGACACCGCGTGCTCGTCGTCGCTGGTGGCGCTGCACCTTGCGGTCGAGTCGCTGCGCAAGGGCGAGTCGGCCATGGCGGTCGTCGGCGGTGCCGCGGTGATGGCGACCCCGGGCGTGTTCGTCGACTTCAGCAGGCAGCGGGCGCTCGCCGCCGACGGGCGGTCCAAGGCGTTCGGTGCCGGCGCCGACGGGTTCGGCTTCTCCGAAGGCGTCACCCTGGTCCTGCTCGAGCGGCTGTCGGAGGCGCAGCGCAACGGGCACGAGGTGCTGGCGGTGGTCCGCGGGTCGGCGCTCAACCAGGACGGGGCCAGCAACGGACTCTCCGCGCCGAGCGGGCCCGCCCAGCGCAGGGTCATCCGGCGGGCCCTCGAGAGCTGCGGCCTGGAACCCGGTGACGTCGACGCGGTAGAGGCGCACGGCACCGGTACCGCGCTCGGCGACCCGATCGAGGCGAACGCGCTGCTGGACACCTACGGCCGCGACCGCGACGCCGGCCGGCCGCTCTGGCTGGGATCGGTGAAGTCCAACATCGGCCACACCCAGGCGGCGGCGGGCGTCACCGGGCTGCTGAAGGTCGTCCTGTCGCTGCGCAACGAGGAACTGCCCGCGACCCTGCACGTCGACGAGCCCACGCCGCACGTCGACTGGTCGTCCGGCGGCGTCGCGCTGCTGGCGGGCAACCAGCCGTGGCGGCGCGGTGAGCGGACCCGGCGGGCCGCTGTGTCGGCGTTCGGCATCAGCGGGACCAACGCGCACGTCATCGTCGAGGAAGCCCCCGAGCGCGAACCCCGGGAGACCGCCGCGCACGACGGTCGGCCGGTTCCGCTGGTGGTGTCCGCGCGCGGCGCGGCGGCGTTGCGGGCGCAGGCCGCCCAGATCGCCGAGCTGCTCGAACGGCCGGACGCCGATCTCGCCGGGGTCGGGCTGGGCCTGGCCACGACCCGCGCCCGCCACGAGCACCGCGCCGCCGTGGTGGCATCGACCCGCGAGCAAGCGGTGCGCGGACTGCGGGAGATCGCCGCGGGTACCGCGACGGCCGACGCCGTGGTCGAGGGCGTCACCGAGGTGGACGGGCGCAACGTCGTCTTCCTGTTCCCGGGGCAGGGTTCGCAGTGGGTCGGCATGGGTGCCGAGCTGCTGTCGTCGTCCCCGGTGTTCGCCGAGAAGATCCGGGCCTGCGACGAGGCGATGGCCCCGATGCAGGACTGGAAGGTCTCCGACGTGCTGCGGCAGGCGCCGGGGGCTCCGGGCCTGGACCGGGTCGACGTGGTCCAGCCGGTGCTGTTCGCCGTGATGGTGTCGCTGGCGGCGCTGTGGCGCTCGTACGGTGTCGAGCCCGCGGCGGTCGTCGGCCACTCGCAGGGCGAGATCGCCGCCGCGCACGTCGCCGGCGCGCTCACGCTGGAGGACGCGGCGAAGCTCGTCGTGGGCCGCAGCCGCCTGATTCGGTCGCTGTCCGGGGAGGGCGGAATGGCCGCCGTCGCGCTGGGCGAGGCCGCGGTGCGTGAGCGCCTGCGGCCGTGGCGGGACCGGATCTCGGTGGCGGCGGTCAACGGGCCCCGGTCGGTCGTGGTCTCCGGCGAGCCCGGCGCGCTGCGGGAGTTTTCCGAGGCGTGCGCGGCCGAGGACATCCGCGTCCGCGAGATCGACGTGGACTATGCCTCGCACTCGCCGCAGATCGAGCGAGTCCGCGATGAACTCCTGGAGAGGACCGGGGACATCGCGCCGCGCCCGGCGCAGGTGACGTTTCACTCCACTGTGGATTCGCGGGCGATGGACGGCACCGAGCTGGACGCCCGGTACTGGTACCGGAACCTGCGCGAGACGGTCCGCTTCGCCGACGCGGTGACGCGGCTGGCGGAGTCGGGGTACGACGCGTTCATCGAGGTCAGCCCGCATCCCGTGGTGGTCCAGGCCGTCGAGGAGGCGGTCGAGGAGGCTGACGGTGCCGAAGACGCCGTCGTGGTCGGCTCGCTGCAACGCGACGGCGGCGACCTCTCGGCCTTCCTGCGGTCGATGGCCACCGCGCACGTGTCCGGTGTGGACATCAGGTGGGATGTCGGTCTTCGGGGCGTCGAGACCGTAGCGCTGCCGACGTATCCGTTCCAGCGCAAGCGGTACTGGCTCCAGCCTGCTGTCGCCGCCCCGACCGACGACCTGGCCTACCGCGTCTCCTGGACTCCGATCGACGAGCCGGAGCCGGGAAACCTGGACGGCGACTGGTTGGTGGTCGCGCCAACGAAATGTCCGCAGTGGACGGATGTGCTGTGCCAGGCCATCAACGCCAACGGCGGCAGGGCGGTGTGCCGCGAGGTGGACACCTCGGTTTCCCGCTCGGAGATGGCCCAGGCCGTCGCACATGCCGGAAGGGGATTCCGCGGCGTCCTCTCGTTGCTGTCGTCCGACGAATCCGCCTGCCGTCCCGGGGTTCCCGCCGGTGCGGTCGGCCTGCTCACCCTGGTCCAGGCGCTGGGCGATGCCGGGATCGACGCCCCGGTGTGGTGCCTGACCCAGGGTGCTGTCCGCACTCCCGCCGACGACGGCCTCGCCCGGCCGGCGCAGAACACCGCGCACGGCTTCGCGCAGGTCGCAAGGCTGGAGCTGCCGGGCCGCTGGGGCGGTGTGGTCGACCTGCCCGAATCGGTCGACGACGCCGCGCTGCGCCTGCTCGTGGCCGTCCTGCGCGGCGGCGACCGCGCCGAGGACCACCTCGCGGTCCGGGACGGCCGTCTCCACGGCCGCCGCGTCGTCCGCGCGAGCCTGCCGCAGTCGGGTTCGCAGACCTGGACCCCGCACGGGACCGTGCTGGTCACCGGCGCGGCGAGTCCGGTCGGCGACCAGTTGGCGCGGTGGCTCGCCGACCGGGGAGCCGAGCGGCTGGTGCTGGCCGGCGCGCAGCCGGGCGACGACCTGCTTGTGGCGGTCGAGGAAGCCGGTGCGGCGGCGGTCGTGTGCGCCCAGGACGCGGCGGCGCTGCACGAGGCCCTCGGCGACGCGCCGGTGACTGCGGTCGTGCACGCCGAGACCCTGACGAACTTCGGCCGCATCACCGAAGTCGCACCCGAGGAGTTCGCCGAGACGGTCGCGGCCAAGACCGCGTTGCTCGCCGTGCTGGACGAGGTCCTCGGCGACCGGGCCGTCGAGCGCGAGGTCTACTGCTCGTCGGTCGCCGGGATCTGGGGCGGCGCCGGGATGGCCGCCTACGCGGCCGGCAGCGCCTACCTCGACGCGCTCGCCGAGCACCGCCGCGCGCGGGGCCGCTCGTGCACGTCGGTCGCCTGGACCCCGTGGGCGCTGCCGGGCGGGGCGGTGGACGACGGCTACCTGCGGGAACGCGGACTGCGCAGCCTCTCCGCCGACAGGGCGATGCGCACCTGGGAGCGGGTGCTCGCCGCCGGGCCGGTGTCGGTCGCGGTGGCCGACGTGGACTGGCCGGTGCTCAGCGAAGGCTTCGCCGCCACCCGGCCGACCGCGCTGTTCTCCGAACTCGCCGACCGCGGCGGGCGGGCGGAGGCCGAGGCGGACGGCGGACCGGACGGCGAGCTGGCGCGACGGATCGCGGCGCTCTCCCCGGACGAGCAGCAGGAAACCCTGCTGGAACTCGTCGCGCACACGGTCGCCGAGGTGCTGGGCCACGAGTCCGCCGCCGAGATCAACGTGCGCCGCGCGTTCAGCGAGCTCGGACTCGACTCGCTCAACGCGATGGCCCTGCGCAAGCGCCTGTCGGCGATCTGCGGCCTGCGGCTGCCCGCGTCCCTGGTGTTCGACCACCCCACCGTCACCGCGCTCGCGCAGCACCTGCGCGGCCGGCTCGTCGGTGACACCGACCGGGCAGCGGTGCGCGTGGCCGCCGCGGCCGGCGAGTCCGAGCCCATCGCCATCGTCGGCATCGGCTGCCGGTTCCCCGGCGGCATCGGCTCGCCCGAGGAGCTGTGGCGGGTGCTGGCCGAGGGCGCGAACCTCACCACCGGCTTCCCGGCCGACCGGGGCTGGGACATCGGGCGGCTCTACCACCCGGACCCGGACAACCCCGGCACGAGCTACGTCGACAAGGGCGGTTTCCTGGACGACGCGGCGGATTTCGACCCCGGTTTCTTCGGCATCACGCCCCGCGAGGCGCTGGCGATGGACCCGCAGCAGCGGCTCATGCTGGAGACGGCGTGGGAGGCGGTGGAACGCGCGGGCATCGACCCCGACGCCCTGCGTGGAAGCGACACGGGTGTCTTCGTCGGCATGAACGGCCAGTCCTACATGCAACTGCTGGCCGGCGAGGCCGAACGCGTCGACGGCTACCAGGGCCTCGGCAACTCCGCGAGCGTGCTCTCCGGGCGCATCGCCTACACCTTCGGCTGGGAGGGCCCGGCGCTGACGGTGGACACCGCGTGCTCGTCCTCGCTGGTCGGCATCCACCTCGCGATGCAGGCACTGCGGCGCGGGGAGTGCTCCCTGGCGCTGGCGGGCGGTGTCACCGTCATGTCCGACCCGTACACCTTCGTCGACTTCAGCACGCAGCGAGGGCTCGCCTTCGACGGGCGCTGCAAGGCGTTCTCCGCTCAGGCGGACGGCTTCGCGCTGTCGGAAGGCGTCGCCGCGCTGGTGCTGGAACCGCTTTCCCAGGCGCGCGCCAACGGGCACCAGGTGCTGGCCGTGCTGCGCGGCAGCGCGGTCAACCAGGACGGTGCCAGCAACGGCCTGGCCGCCCCCAACGGCCCGTCGCAGGAGCGGGTGATCCGGCAGGCGCTCGCCGCTTCGGGCGTGCCGGCCGCGGACGTCGACGTCGTGGAAGCGCACGGGACGGGCACCGAGCTCGGCGACCCGATCGAGGCCGGCGCGCTCATCGCGACCTACGGCCAGGACCGCGACCGGCCGCTGCGGCTGGGATCGGTGAAGACCAACATCGGCCACACCCAGGCAGCGGCGGGCGCCGCGGGCGTGATCAAGGTCGTGCTGGCGCTGCGGCACGGGATGCTGCCCCGGTCGCTGCACGCCGACGAGCTGTCCCCGCACATCGACTGGGAGTCGGGGGCCGTGGAGGTGCTGCGCGAGGAGGTGCCGTGGCCTGCGGGCGAGCGGCTCCGGCGGGCCGGGGTGTCGTCGTTCGGCGTCAGCGGCACCAACGCGCACGTGATCGTCGAAGAGGCACCAGCCGAGCAGGAAACCACTGGCCTCGAGCGGAGGCCGCTACCGTTCGTGCTGTCCGGCCGCAGCGAAGCCGTGGTCGCGGCCCAGGCCCGCGCGCTCGCCGAGCACCTGCGCGCCACACCGGAGCTCGGCCTGGCCGACACGGCGTGGACGCTCGCGACCGGCAGGGCGCGGTTCGACGTGCGAGCCGCCGTGCTCGGCGACGACCGCGCGGGCGTGTGCGCGGAGCTGGACGCGCTGGCCGAGGGCCGCCCGTCGGCGGACGCCGTCGCCCCGGTGACCTCGGCACCGCGCAAGCCGGTCCTGGTCTTCCCCGGCCAGGGTGCGCAGTGGGTCGGCATGGCCCGCGACCTGCTGGAATCCTCCGAGGTGTTCGCAGAGTCGATGAGCCGCTGCGCCGAGGCGCTCTCCCCGCACACCCACTGGAAGCTGCTCGACGTCGTCCGCGGCGACGGCGGTCCCGACCCGCACCAGCGCGTCGACGTGCTCCAGCCGGTGCTGTTCTCGATCATGGTCTCGCTCGCCGAGCTGTGGCGCGCGCACGGCGTCACCCCGGCCGCCGTCGTCGGCCACTCGCAGGGCGAGATCGCCGCGGCGCACGTGGCGGGCGCGCTGTCGCTGGAGGCCGCCGCGAAGGTGGTGGCGCTGCGCAGCCAGGTTTTGCGCGAACTCGACGACCAGGGCGGCATGGTGTCGGTCGGCGCGTCCCGCGACGAGCTGGAAGCCGTGCTCGTGCGCTGGGACGGCCGGGTCTCGGTTGCCGCCGTGAACGGGCCGGGCACCAGCGTCGTGGCCGGGCCGACCGCGGAGCTGGACGAGTTCTTCGCCGAGGCCGAGGCGCGGGAGATGAAGCCGCGCCGGATCGCCGTGCGCTACGCCTCCCACTCCCCGGAGGTGGCGCGCATCGAGGACCGGCTCGCCGCCGAGCTGGGCACCATCACCGCCGTGCGGGGCTCGGTGCCGCTGCACTCCACGGTGACCGGCGAGGTCATCGACACCTCCGCGATGGACGCCTCCTACTGGTACCGCAACCTGCGCCGGCCCGTGCTCTTCGAGCAGGCGGTCCGCGGTCTGGTCGAGCGGGGCTTCGACACCTTCGTCGAGGTGAGCCCGCATCCGGTGCTGCTGATGGCGGTCGAGGAGACCGCCGAGGACGCGGGAGCCGAAGTCACCTGCGTGCCGACGCTGCGCCGCGAGCAGAGCGGGCCGCACGAGTTCCTGCGCAACCTGCTGCGGGCGCACGTGCACGGCGTCGGGGCCGACCTGCGTCCGGCGGTGGCCGGGGGACGGCCGGCCGAGCTGCCCACCTACCCGTTCGAGCACCAGCGCTTCTGGCCGCGGCCGCACCGGCCCGCCGACGTCTCCGCGCTGGGCGTGCGCGGCGCGGAGCACCCGCTGCTGCTCGCCGCGGTCGACGTGCCGGGCCACGGCGGTGCGGTGTTCACCGGGCGGCTTTCCACCGACGAGCAGCCGTGGCTGGCCGAACACGTCGTGGGCGGCCGGACGCTGGTGCCGGGCAGCGTCCTGGTCGACCTCGCGCTTGCCGCGGGTGAGGACGTCGGGCTGCCGGTTCTGGAGGAACTGGTGCTGCAACGGCCGCTGGTGCTGGCCGGGGCGGGGGCGCTGCTGCGCCTGTCGGTCGGCGCGGCCGACGAGTCGGGGCGGCGCACGATCGACGTCCACGCCGCCGACGACGTGGCCGACCTCGCCGACGCGCACTGGTCGCAGCACGCCACCGGGACACTCGCACAGGGCGTCGCAGCGGGCGCGCGGGAGACCGGGCAGTGGCCGCCGGACGACGCCGTCCGCATCCCGCTCGACGACCACTACGACGGCCTCGCCGAGCAGGGCTACGAGTACGGACCGTCGTTCCAGGCCCTGCGGGCCGCGTGGCGCAAGGACGACGCGGTCCACGCCGAGGTGTCCATCGAGACGGACGAGGACGGTTACGCGTTCCACCCGGTGCTGCTGGACGCCGTCGCCCAGACGCTCAGCCTGGGCACCCTCGGCGAGTCGGGCGGCGGGAAGCTGCCGTTCGCGTGGAACGGCGTGACCCTGCACGCCGCCGGGGCGACGTCGGTGCGGGTCGTGGCGACACCCGCCGGGCCGGACGCGATGGCCCTGCGGGTCACCGACCCGGCAGGCCACCTGGTCGCCACGGTCGACTCGCTGGTCATCCGCAGCACCGGGGACGAGTGGGAGCAGCCCGAACCGCGCGGCGGCGATGGTGAGCTGCACGGTCTGGACTGGGTGCGGCTCGCCGAGCCCGGCGCGGCCGGTCGCGTGGTCGCGGCCGGCGCTTCGGACCTCGACGCCGTCCTGCGGTCCGGTGAACCCGAACCCGACGCGGTCCTGATCCGCTACGAATCCGAAGGCGACGACCCCCGGGCCATGGCCCGCCACGGCGTCCTCTGGGCCGCCGCGGTCGTGCGCCGCTGGCTCGAACAGGAGGAGCTTCCGGGCGCGGCGCTGGTGATCGCCACGTCCGGCGCGGTCGCGGTGTCCGACGACGACGCCGTCCCCGATCCCGGCGCCGCCGCCGTGTGGGGCGTCATCCGCTGCGCGCAGGCCGAGTCGCCGGATCGGTTCGTGCTCCTCGACACCGACGCGGAACCCGGGACGGTGCCCGCGGTCCCGGACAACCCCCAGCTCGCGTTGCGCTCCGACGACGTCTTCGTGCCGCGCCTCGCGCCGCTCGCGACCTCCGCGCTGACGCTTCCGGAAGGCGCGCACCGGCTCGTACCGGGCGACGGCTCGATCGACTCCGTGGCGTTCGAGCCCGCATCCGACGCCGGAAAGCCGCTCCAGGCGGGAGAGGTCCGGGTGGCGGTGCGCGCCACCGGCGTCAACTTCCGCGACGTCCTCCTCGCGCTCGGCATGTACCCGCAGAAGGCGGACATGGGCACCGAGGCCGCCGGTGTCGTCACGGCGGTCGGGCCGGACGTGGCCGCCTTCGCGCCGGGAGACCGGGTGCTCGGCCTGTTCCAGGGCGCCTTCGCGCCGGTCGCGGTCACCGACCACCGGCTCCTCGCGCGCGTCCCGGACGGCTGGAGCAACGCCGACGCCGCCGCCGTGCCGATCGCCTACACCACGGCCCATTACGCGCTGCACGATCTCGCGGGGCTGCGCGCGGGTCAGTCGGTGCTCATCCACGCCGCGGCGGGCGGTGTCGGCATGGCTGCCGTCGCGCTGGCCCGCCGGGCGGGGGCGGAGGTGTTCGCCACCGCCAGCCCGGCCAAGCACGGGACGCTGCGCGGGCTCGGTCTCGACGACGAGCACATCGCCTCCTCGCGGGAGACCGGTTTCGCCGGGAAGTTCCGGGAGCGCACCGGGGGCCGCGGTGTGGACGTGGTGCTGAACTCGCTCACCGGCGAACTGCTCGACGAGTCCGCGGCGCTGCTCGCCGAAGACGGCGTCTTCGTCGAGATGGGCAAGACCGACCTGCGGGACGCCGGCGACTTCCGGGGCCGCTACGCCCCGTTCGACCTGGGCGAGGCGGGTGACGACCGGCTCGGGGCGATCCTGCGCGAGGTCGTCGGCCTGCTGGGCACCGGGGAGCTCGACCGGCTCCCGGTTTCGGCGTGGGAGCTGGAAGCCGCGCCCGCGGCGTTGCAGCACATGAGCCGGGGCAAGCACGTCGGCAAGCTCGTGCTGACCCAGCCCGCGCCGGTGGACCCGGACGGCACGGTGCTGATCACGGGTGGCACCGGCACGCTCGGACGTCTGCTCGCGCGCCACCTCGTCACCGAGCACGGCGTGCGGCACCTGCTGCTGGTCAGCAGGCGCGGTGCGGACGCACCGGGCGCCGCCGAGCTGCGCGAGGAGATCGAGGGCCTCGGCGCGTCCGCGGAGATCGCGGCCTGCGACACCGCCGACCGCGACGCGCTTTCGGCGCTGCTGGAGGAGTTGCCCCGGCCGCTGACCGGTGTCGTGCACGCGGCGGGTGTGCTGGCCGACGGGCTGGTCACCTCCATCGACGAGCCGGCGGTGGAGCAGGTGCTGCGCGCCAAGGTCGACGCGGCGTGGAACCTGCACGAGCTGACCGCGAACACGGATCTGGCCTTCTTCGCGCTGTTCTCATCCGCGGCTTCGGTGCTAGCCGGGCCGGGGCAGGGCGTGTACGCGGCGGCGAACGAGGCGCTCAACGCGCTGGCCGCGCTGCGGAGAACGCGCGGCCTGCCCGCGAAGGCGCTCGGATGGGGCCTGTGGGCGCAGGCCAGCGAGCTGACCAGCGGACTCGGCGACCGCATCGCCCGGACCGGGGTCGCAGCGCTGCCGACCGAAAGGGCGCTCGCGCTGTTCGACAGCGCCCTGCGCCGCGGCGGTGAGGTCGTGTTCCCGCTCTCCGTCAACCGCTCCGCCCTGCGCAGGGCCGAGTTCGTGCCGGAGGTCCTGCGCGGGATGGTCAGGGCGAGGCTGCGCGCCGCCGGGCAGGCGGAGGCGGCGGGCCCGGACCTGGTCGACCGGCTCGCCGGTCGGTCCGAGCCCGACCAGGTCGCGGGGCTGGCCGAGCTGGTGCGCTCGCACGCGGCGGCGGTCTCCGGGTACGGCTCGGTCGACCAGCTTCCCGAGCGCAAGGCGTTCAAGGACCTCGGTTTCGACTCGCTGGCCGCGGTGGAGCTGCGCAACCGCCTCGGCACCGCGACCGGCGTGCGGCTGCCCAGCACGCTGGTGTTCGACCACCCGACTCCACTGGCGGTGGCCGAACACCTGCGGGACAGGCTGTTCGCGGGCTCATCGCCAGCGGTGGACATCGGCGACCGGCTGGACGAGCTGGAGAAGGCGCTAGAAGCCCTGTCCGCGGAGGACGGGCACGACGACGTCGGCAACCGCCTCGAGTCGCTGCTGCGCCGGTGGAACAGCAGGCGGGCGGACGCCCCGAGCACGTCCGCGATCAGCGAGGACGCCACTGACGACGAGCTGTTCTCGATGCTCGACCAGCGGTTCGGCGGGGAAGAGGACTTCTAGATGAGCGGTGACAACGGCATGACCGAGGAAAAGCTCCGGCGCTACCTCAAGCGCACCGTCACCGAGCTCGACTCGGTGACCGCGCGACTGCGCGAGGTCGAGCAGCGGGCCGGTGAGCCGATCGCGATCGTCGGCATGGCCTGCCGGTTCCCCGGAGACGTGGACTCGCCGGAGTCGTTCTGGGAGTTCGTGTCCGGCGGCGGGGACGCCATCGCGGAGGCCCCCGCCGACCGCGGCTGGGAGCCGGACCCCGACGCCCGGCTGGGCGGGATGCTCGCGGCCGCGGGCGACTTCGACGCGGGCTTCTTCGGGATCTCGCCGCGCGAGGCGCTGGCGATGGACCCGCAGCAGCGCATCATGCTGGAGATCTCGTGGGAGGCACTGGAGCGCGCGGGCCACGACCCGGTGTCCTTGCGCGGCAGCGCGACCGGGGTGTTCACCGGTGTCGGGGCCGTGGACTACGGCCCGCGACCCGACGAGGCGCCGGACGAGGTCCTCGGCTACGTCGGCACCGGCACCGCCTCCAGCGTCGCCTCCGGCCGGGTCGCCTACTGCCTGGGCCTGGAGGGCCCGGCTATCACGGTCGACACCGCCTGCTCCTCCGGGCTCACCGCCCTGCACCTGGCGATGGAGTCGCTGCGCCGGGACGAATGCGGCCTGGCGCTGGCCGGCGGCGTGACCGTGATGAGCAGTCCCGGGGCGTTCACCGAGTTCCGCAGCCAGGGCGGGCTCGCCGCCGACGGCCGGTGCAAGCCGTTCTCGAAGTCCGCCGACGGGTTCGGGCTGGCCGAGGGCGCCGGAGTCCTGGTGTTGCAACGGCTTTCGGCCGCGCAGAGGGAGGGCAGGCCGGTGCTGGCCGTGCTGCGCGGATCGGCGGTCAACCAGGACGGCGCCAGCAACGGGCTGACCGCGCCGAGCGGGCCCGCCCAGCAGCGGGTCATCCGCAGGGCGCTGGAAAACGCCGGTGTCCGGGCGGGCGACGTGGACTACGTGGAGGCCCACGGCACCGGCACCCGGCTGGGCGATCCCATCGAGGCGCACGCGCTGCTTTCGACCTACGGCGCGGAACGCGAGTCGGACGATCCACTGTGGATCGGTTCGGTCAAGTCCAACATCGGCCACACCCAGGCCGCCGCCGGCGTGGCCGGGGTGATGAAGGCGGTGCTGGCGCTGCGGCACGGCGAGATGCCGCGCACGCTGCACTTCGACGAGCCCTCGCCGCAGATCGAGTGGGACCTGGGCGCGGTGTCGGTGGTGTCGGAGCCACGGTCGTGGCCCGCCGGCGAGCGACCGCGCAGGGCGGGCGTCTCGTCGTTCGGCATCAGCGGCACCAACGCGCACGTCATCGTCGAGGAGGCCCCGAAGGCCGACGAGGCCGAGCCGGCACTGGACTCGGGGCCGGTCCCGCTGGTGCTGTCCGGCCGCGACGAGCAGGCGATGCGGGCGCAGGCGGGACGGCTGGCCGGCCACCTCGCCCGCGAGCCGCGGAACTCGTTGCGCGACATCGGTTTCACGCTGGCCACCCGCCGCAGCGCGTGGGAGCACCGCGCGGTGGTGGTCGGCGACCGCGACGACGCGCTCGACGGGCTGCGCGCGGTGGCCGACGGCCGCATCGCCGACCGGACGGCCACCGGCCAGGCCCGAACTCGCCGCGGCGTCGTGATGGTGTTCCCCGGCCAGGGAGCGCAGTGGCAGGGAATGGCCCGCGACCTGCTGCGGGAGTCCCAGGTGTTCGCCGACTCGATCCGCGACTGCGAGCGGGCGCTGGCCCCGCACGTCGACTGGTCTTTGACCGAACTGCTCGGCGGAGCGCGCCCGCTGGACCGGGTCGACGTCGTCCAGCCCGCGCTTTTCGCGGTGATGGTGTCGTTGGCGGCGCTGTGGCGCTCGTACGGTGTCGAGCCCGCGGCGGTCGTCGGCCACTCGCAGGGCGAGATCGCCGCCGCGCACGTCGCCGGCGCGCTCACGCTGGAGGACGCCGCCAAGCTCGTCGCGGTCCGGAGCCGGGTCCTGCGCCGCCTCGGCGGCCAGGGCGGTATGGCGTCGTTCGGGCTGGGCACCGAGCAGGCGGCCGAACGGATCGGGCGCTTCGCGGGCGCGCTCTCCATCGCCTCGGTCAACGGCCCCCGGTCGGTCGTCGTCGCCGGGGAGAGCGGGCCGCTGGACGAGCTGATCGCCGAGTGCGAGGCCGAAGGCATCACGGCGCGCCGCATCCCCGTCGACTACGCCTCCCACTCACCGCAGGTGGAGTCGCTGCGCGAGGAGCTGCTGACCGAGCTGGCGGGCATCTCCCCGGTGTCGGCCGACGTAGCGCTCTACTCGACCACGACCGGCCAGCCCATCGACACCGCCACGATGGACACGGCCTACTGGTACGCGAACCTGCGCGAGCAGGTCCGCTTCCAGGACGCGACGCGGCAGCTCGCCGAGGCGGGGTTCGACGCGTTCGTCGAGGTCAGCCCGCACCCGGTGCTGACGGTCGGCATCGAGGCCACGCTGGACTCCGCGCTCCCGGCCGCCTCCGGTTCCTGCGTCGTGGGCACGCTGCGGCGGGACCGCGGCGGCCTGGCCGACTTCCACACCGCGCTCGGAGAGGCGTACGCGCAGGGCGTGGAGGT
The DNA here is from genome assembly GCF_018141105.1 of Saccharopolyspora erythraea. Lineage (NCBI taxonomy): Bacteria > Bacillati > Actinomycetota > Actinomycetes > Pseudonocardiales > Pseudonocardiaceae > Saccharopolyspora > Saccharopolyspora erythraea. Next base: position 825,519 of record NZ_CP054839.1, read on the forward strand.
CGACTGGAGCACCGCCTTCCCCGACGCGCGGCCGGTCGAGCTGCCCGTCTACCCCTTCCAGCGGCAGCGGTACTGGCTGCCGATCCCCACCGGCGGGCGCGCGCGGGACGAGGACGACTGGCGCTACCAGGTCGTATGGCGGGACGCCGAGTGGGAGAGCGCTTCGCCGGCCGGGCGCGTGCTGCTGGTGTCCGGACCGGGCGTGCCGCCCGAGTTGTCGGACGACGTCCGAAGTGGACTGGAGCAGAGTGGTGCGACGGTCCTGACCTGCGACGTGGAATCCCGCTCGGCCATCGGCACCGCCCTGGAGGCCGCCGACACCGACGCTCTGTCCACGGTGGTGTCGTTGACGGCCCGCGGCGAGGCCGTCGATCCGTCGCTGGACGCGCTCGCCCTGGTCCAGGCGCTCGGCGCGGCCGGGGTCGAAGCGCCGCTGTGGGTGCTGACGCGCAACGCCGTGCAGGTGGCCGACGGCGATCCGGTCGATCCGGCGCAGGCGATGGTGGGCGGTCTCGGCCGCGTGGTCGGCATCGAGCAGCCGGGCCGCTGGGGCGGCCTGGTGGACCTGGTCGACGCCGACGCCGCGTCGATCCGGGCGCTGGCCGCGGTGCTGGCGGACCCGCGCGGTGAGGAGCAGGTCGCGATCCGGCCGGACGGGATCAAGGTGGCGCGGTTCGTGCCGGCCCCCGCCCGCGCCGCTCGCACCCGCTGGAGCCCGCGCGGCACCGTGCTGGTCACCGGTGGCACCGGAGGGATCGGCGCGCACGTCGCCCGCTGGCTGGCCCGCTCGGGCGCCGAGCACCTGGTGCTGCTGGGCAGGCGCGGCGCCGACGCGCCCGGTGCGGCCGAGCTGCGGGAGGAGCTGGCCGCGCTCGGCGCGGGCGTGACCATCGCTGCCTGCGACGTCGCCGATCGGGCCAGGCTGGAGGCGGTGCTCGCCGCGGAGCGTGCCGAGGGGCGCACGGTCAGCGCCGTGCTGCACGCGGCGGGGATCTCCCGGTCCACCCCCGTCGAGGACCTCACCGAGGCCGAGTTCACCGAGATCACCGACGCGAAGGTGCGCGGCACCGCCAACCTGGACGAACTCTGCCCGGACCTCGACGCCTTCGTGCTGTTCTCCTCGAACGCGGGCGTGTGGGGCAGCCCCGGGCTCGCCTCCTACGCGGCGGCCAACGCCTTCCTCGACGGCTTCGCGCGGCGGCGCCGGAGCGAGGGCGCGCCGGTGACGTCCATCGCCTGGGGCCTCTGGGCCGGGCAGAACATGGCCGGGGACGAGGGCGGCGAGTACCTGCGCGGCCAGGGACTGCGGGCCATGGATTCGGAGCGGGCCGTCGAGGAACTGCACATCACCCTCGACCACGGCCAGACGTGCGTGTCCGTCGTGGACATGGACCGCAGGCGCTTCGTCGAGCTGTTCACCGCGGCCCGGCACCGGCCGCTGTTCGACGAGATCGCCGGTACCGGGGCGGAAGCCCGGCAGAGCGAGGAAGGCCCGGCGCTGGCGCAGCGGCTCGCGCCGCTGTCGGCGGCCGAACGGCGTGAGCACCTCGCGCGCCTGGTCCACGCCGAGGTCACCGCGGTGCTCGGCCACGGCGAGGACGCGGCGATCGACCGCGACCGCGCCTTCCGCGACCTCGGGTTCGATTCCATGACCGCCGTCGACCTGCGCAACCGGCTCACCGCGGTGACCGGAGTGCGGGAAGCCGCGACGGTGGTATTCGACCACCCGACCATCACCCGGCTCGCCGAGCACTACCTGGAGCGGCTCGTCGGCGAAGCCGAGGCGGAGCACGCCCCGGCGCTCGTGCGCGAGGCGCCGCAGGATGCCGACGACCCGATCGCGATCGTCGGAATGGCCTGCCGCTTCGCCGGGGGCGTGCACAACCCCGGCGAGCTGTGGGAGTTCATCGTCGGCGGCGGAGACGCCGTGACCGAGATGCCCACCGACCGGGGCTGGGACCTCGACGCGCTGTTCGACCCGGACCCGCAGCGCCACGGCACCAGCTACTCCCGCCACGGCGCGTTCCTCGACCGGGCCGGTGACTTCGACGCGGCGTTCTTCGGGATCTCGCCGCGCGAGGCGCTGGCGATGGACCCGCAGCAGCGCCAGGTGCTCGAGACGACGTGGGAGCTGTTCGAGAACGCCGGCATCGACCCGCACTCGCTGCGGGGCAGCGACACCGGCATCTTCCTCGGCGCCGCGTACCAGGGCTACGGCCAGGACGCGGTGGTGCCCGAGGACAGCGAGGGCTACCTGCTCACCGGCAACTCCTCCGCCGTGGTGTCCGGCCGCGTCGCCTACGTGCTGGGGCTGGAAGGTCCCGCGGTCACGGTGGACACGGCGTGTTCGTCGTCGCTGGTGGCGTTGCATTCGGCGTGTGGTTCGTTGCGTGACGGGGACTGCGGTCTTGCGGTTGCCGGTGGTGTGTCGGTGATGGCGGGCCCGGAGGTGTTCACCGAGTTCTCCCGCCAGGGCGGCCTGGCCGTGGACGGGCGCTGCAAGGCGTTCTCCGCCGAGGCCGACGGCTTCGGCTTCGCGGAGGGCGTCGCGGTGGTCCTGCTCCAGCGGTTGTCCGACGCCCGCAGGGCAGGTCGCCAGGTGCTGGGCGTGGTAGCAGGCTCGGCGATCAACCAGGACGGCGCGAGCAACGGTCTCGCGGCGCCGAGCGGCGTCGCCCAGCAGCGGGTGATCCGCAAGGCGTGGGCGCGTGCGGGGATCACGGGTGCGGACGTGGCCGTGGTGGAAGCGCATGGGACCGGTACGCGGCTGGGTGATCCGGTGGAGGCGTCGGCGTTGCTGGCGACCTACGGCAAGTCGCGCGGGTCGTCGGCACCTCTCCTGCTGGGTTCGGTGAAGTCGAACATCGGTCACGCGCAGGCGGCCGCGGGTGTCGCGGGCGTGATCAAGGTGGTTCTCGGGTTGAACCGCGGCCTGGTGCCGCCGATGCTGTGCCGCGGTGAGCGGTCGCCACTGATCGAATGGTCCTCGGGCGGTGTGGAACTGGCAGATTCGGTGAGCCCGTGGCCGCGCGCCGCCGACGGGGTGCGCCGTGCCGGCGTGTCGGCGTTCGGGGTGAGCGGGACGAACGCGCACGTGATCATCGCCGAGCCGCCGGAGCCCGAGCCGCTGCCGGAACCCGAACCGGTGGGCGTGCTGGCCGCTGCGAGCTCGGTGCCGGTGGTGCTGTCGGCCAGGACCGAGACGGCGCTCGCGGCCCAGGCGCGGCTCCTGGAGTCCGCAGTGGACGAATCGGTTCCGTTGGAGGCATTGGCTTCCGCGTTGGCGACCGGACGCGCGCACCTGCCGCGTCGCGCGGCGTTGCTGGCACGCGACCACGAACAGCTCCGGGAACAGCTGCGGGCCGTGGCCGAGGGCTTGGCGGCCCCCGGAGTCACCACCGGCGCCGCTTCCGGTGGTGGCGTGGTGTTCGTCTTCCCCGGTCAGGGCGCCCAGTGGCAGGGCATGGCGCGGGGGCTGCTCTCGGTCCCCGTCTTCGCCGAGTCGGTAGCCGAGTGCGATGCGGTGCTGACCGAGGTCGCCGGGTTCTCCGCGTCCGAGGTGCTGGAGCAGCGTGCGGACGCGCCGTCGCTCGACCGCGTGGATGTCGTGCAGCCGGTGCTGTTCGCGGTGATGGTGTCGCTGGCGCGGTTGTGGGGCGCCTGCGGCGTCAGCCCTTCGGCCGTCATCGGCCACTCCCAGGGCGAGATCGCGGCCGCGGTGGTGGCCGGAGCGTTGTCGCTGGAGGACGGCGTGCGCGTCGTGGCCCTGCGTGCGAAGGCGTTGCGCGCGCTGGCGGGCAAGGGCGGCATGGTCTCGCTGGCGGCTCCCGGCGAACGTGCCCGCGCGCTGATCGCACCCTGGGAGGACCGGATCTCCGTCGCGGCGGTCAACTCCCCGTCCTCGGTCGTGGTCTCCGGCGACCCGGAGGCCCTGGCCGAACTCGTTGCCCGTTGCGACGACGAAGGCGTGCGCGCCAAGACACTCCCGGTGGACTACGCCTCGCACTCCCGCCACGTCGAGGGCATCCGCGAGACGATCCTCGCCGACCTCGACGGCATCGCCGGGCGGCGCGCCGGAATCCCGCTCTACTCCACGCTGCACGGCGAACGCCGCGACGGCACCGACCTGGGTTCGCGGTACTGGTACGACAACCTGCGCTCCCAGGTGCGCTTCGACGAGGCGGTCTCGGCCGCCGTCGCCGACGGCCACGCCACCTTCGTGGAGATGAGCCCGCACCCGGTGCTCACCGCGGCGGTGCAGGAGATCGCCGCGGACGCCGTGGCCATCGGGTCGCTGCACCGCGACACCGCGGAGGAGCACCTGATCGCCGAGCTCGCCCGCGCCCACGTGCACGGCGTGGCCGTGGACTGGCGGGTCGTCTTCCCGGCGGCACCCCCGGTGGCGCTGCCGAACTACCCGTTCGAGCCCCAGCGGTACTGGCTCGCGCCCGAGGTGTCCGACCAGCTCGCCGACGCCCGCTACCGCGTCGACTGGCGACCGCTGGCCACCACGCCGGTGAACCTGGACGGGGACTACCTCGTCCACGGTCCCGCCCCGGAGTCGCTGACCAGCGCCGTCGAGAAGGCCGGAGGCCGCGTCGTGCCGGTAGCCTCGGCCGACCGCGAAGCGCTCGCGGCGGCCCTGCGGGAGGCGCCGGGCGAGGTCGCCGGAGTGCTCTCGGTCGACACCGACGCCGCAACGCACCTCGCCCTGCACCAGTCGCTGGGTGAAGCCGGCGTACGGGCCCCGCTCTGGCTGGTCACCAGCGGAGCGGTCGCGTTCGGAGAGCACGAGCCGGTCGATCCCGAGCAGGCGATGGTGTGGGGTCTCGGGCGCGTCATGGGCCTGGAGACGCCGGAGCGGTGGGGCGGGCTGGTGGACCTGCCTGCCGAACCCGCGCGGGAGGACGTCGAGGCGTTCGTCGCCTGCCTCGGCGCGGACGGCCACGAGGACCAGGTCGCGGTCCGCGACCACGCCCGCTACGGCCGCCGCCTCGTCCGCGCTCCGCTCGGCACCCGCGAGTCGAGCTGGGAACCGGCGGGCACGGCGCTGGTCACCGGCGGCACCGGTGCTCTCGGCGGCCACGTCGCCCGCCACCTCGCCAGGTGCGGGGTGGAGGACCTGGTTCTGGTCAGCAGGCGCGGCGTCGACGCTCCCGGCGCGGCCGAGCTGGAAGCCGAACTGGTCGCCCTCGGTGCGAAGACGACCATCACCGCCTGCGACGTGGCCGACCGCGAGCAGCTCGCCGAGCTGCTGGAAGACCTGCGCGGGCAGGGACGTCCGGTGCGGACCGTCGTGCACACCGCCGGGGTGCCCGAGTCGCGTCCGCTGCACGAGATCGACGAGCTGGAGTCGGTCTGCGCGGCGAAGGTGACCGGGGCCGGGCTGCTCGACGAGCTGTGCCCGGACGCCGGCACCTTCGTCCTGTTCTCCTCCGGAGCGGGGGTCTGGGGCAGCGCGAACCTCGGCGCCTACTCCGCGGCCAACGCCTACCTCGACGCGCTGGCCCACCGCCGCCGCGCCGAAGGGCGCGCGGCGACGTCCGTCGCGTGGGGCGCCTGGGCGGGCGAGGGCATGGCCACCGGCGACCTCGACGGGCTCCTCCGGCGCGGCCTGCGCCCGATGGCGCCCGAGCGCGCGATCCGCGCGCTGCACCAGGCCCTGGACAACGGCGACACGTGCGTGTCGATCGCCGACATCGACTGGGAGCGCTTCGCGGTCGGCTTCACCGCCGCCCGGCCCAGGCCGCTGCTCGACGAGCTGGTCACGTCCGCGGTGGCGGCCGTCCCGGCGGTGCAGGCGGCCCCGGCGCGGGAGATGACCACCGAGGAGCTGCTGGAGTTCACGCACTCGCACGTCGCGGCGATCCTCGGCCACTCCAGCCCGGACGCGGTCGGGCAGGACCAGCCGTTCACCGAGCTCGGATTCGACTCGCTGACCGCGGTCGGGCTGCGCAACCAGCTCCAGCGGGCCACCGGGCTCGCGCTGCCCGCGACGCTGGTGTTCGAGCACCCCACCGTCCGCAGACTTGCCGACCACATAGGACAGCAGCTCGCCAGTGGGACTACCGCGCGGGAAACGAGCAGCGCTCTCCGCGACGGCTACCGGCAGGCGGGCGTGTCGGGGAGGGTCCGGCCCTACCTCGACCTGCTGGCCGGGCTGTCGGACTTCCGCGAGCACTTCGACGGCTCCGACGGGTTCTCCCTCGATCTCGTCGACATGGCCGACGGTCCAGGAGAGGTCACGGTGATCTGCTGCGCGGGAACGGCGGCGATCTCCGGTCCGCACGAGTTCACCAGGCTCGCCGGGGCCCTGCGCGGAATCGCTCCGGTTCGGGCCGTGCCCCAACCCGGCTATGAGGAGGGCCAGCCACTGCCGTCGTCGATGGCGGCGGTGGCGGCCGTGCAGGCCGATGCGGTCATCAGGGCCCAGGAGGGCAAACCGTTCGTGGTGGCCGGTCACTCCGCGGGGGCGCTGATGGCCTACGCGCTCGCGACCGAACTGCTCGATCGCGGGCACCCGCCGCGCGGTGTCGTGCTGATCGACGTCTACCCGCCAGGGCACCAGGACGCGATGAACGCCTGGCTGGAGGAGCTGACCGCCACGCTGTTCGACCGCGAGACGGTGCGGATGGACGACACCAGGCTCACCGCGCTGGGCGCCTACGACCGCCTCACCGGCCAGTGGCGACCCCGGGAAACCGGGCTGCCGACGCTGCTGGTCAGCGCCAGCGAGCCGATGGGTCCGTGGCCCGACGACGGCTGGAAGCCGGCGTGGCCCTTCGAGCACGACACCGTCGCCGTCCCCGGCGACCACTTCACGATGGTCCAGGAGCACGCCGACGCGATCGCGCGGCACATCGACGCCTGGCTGGGCGGAGGAAACACATGACCACGACCGATCGCGCCGCGCTGGGCAGGAAGCTCCAGATGGTTCGCGGCCTGCACTGGGGCTACGGCAGCAACGGCGACCCGTACCCGATGCTGCTGTGCGGACACGACGACGACCCGCAGCGCTGGTACCGCTCGATGCGCGAGTCCGGCGTGCGGCGAAGCCGCACCGAGACGTGGGTGGTGGCCGACCACGCCACCGCGCGGCAGGTGCTCGACGACCCCGCCTTCACCCGCGCCACCGGACGCACACCGGAATGGCTGCGAGCGGCGGGTGCTCCGCCCGCCGAATGGGCCCAGCCGTTCCGGGACGTGCACGCCGCGTCCTGGGAGGGCGAGGTTCCCGACGCCGACGAGCTGGCGGAGAGCTTCGCCGGTCTGCTCCCCGGCGCGGGTGCGCGGCTGGACCTGGTCCGCGACTTCGCCTGGCAGGTACCGGTGCAGGGCATGAACGGGGTGCTCGGCGCAGCCGATGCGCTGCGCGGCGCCGCGTGGGACGCGCGCGTCAGCCTGGACGCCCAGCTCAGCCCGCAGCAGCTCGCGGTGACCGAAGCAGCGGTCGCGGCACTGCCCGCCGACCCCGCGCTGCGCGCCCTGTTCGCCGGGGCCGAGATGACCGCCAACACCGTGGTCAACGTGGTACTGGCGGTCGCCGCCGAACCGCGGCTGGCCGAACGGATCGCCGACGACCCCGCCGTCGCGCAGCGCACCGTCGCCGAGGTGCTGCGCCTGCACCCGGCGCTGCACCTGGAGCGGCGCACGGCCACCACCGAACTGCGGCTGGGCGAGCATGAGATCGGCGAAGGCGACGAGGTCGTGGTCGTCGTCGGGGCGGCCAACCGCGACCCGGAGGCCTTCGCCGAGCCCGACCGCCTCGACGTCGACCGCCCTGACGCCGACCACGCGCTGTCGGCGCATCGCGGCCACCCCGGCATGCTCGACGAACTGGTCACCGCGCTCGCCACCGCCGCACTGCGGGCCGCCGCCAAGGCGCTGCCCGGACTCACGCCCAGCGGCCCGGTCGTCCGGCGCCGCCGCTCACCCGTCCTGCGGGGAGCCAACCGCTGCCCCGTCGAGCTCTGAGGTAACCGCGATGCGCGTCGTCTTCTCCTCCATGGCCAGCAAGAGCCACCTCTTCGGCCTCGTCCCCCTTGCCTGGGCGTTCCGCGCTGCTGGCCACGAGGTCCGCGTCGTCGCCTCCCCGGCGCTCACCGAGGACATCACCGCCGCCGGGCTGACCGCCGTCCCGGTCGGCACCGACGTCGACCTCGTCGACTTCATGACCCACGCCGGCCACGACATCATCGACTACGTCCGGAGCCTGGACTTCAGCGAGCGGGACCCCGCCACGCTGACCTGGGAACACCTGCTGGGCATGCAGACCGTGCTCACTCCGACCTTCTACGCCCTGATGAGCCCGGACACGCTGGTCGAAGGCATGGTCTCGTTCTGCCGCAAGTGGCAGCCCGACCTGGTCATCTGGGAACCGCTCACCTTCGCCGCGCCCATCGCGGCGGCGGTGACCGGCACGCCGCACGCGCGGCTGCTGTGGGGACCCGACATCACCACCCGGGCGCGGCAGAACTTCCTCGGCCTGCTGTCCGAACAGCCGGAGGAGCACCGGGAGGACCCGCTCGCCGAGTGGCTCACCTGGACCCTGGAGAAGTTCGGCGGACCGGCCTTCGACGAGGAGGTGGTCGTCGGGCAGTGGACGATCGACCCCGCCCCGGCCGGGATCAGGCTCGACACCGGCCTGAAGACCGTCGGGATGCGCTACGTCGACTACAACGGGCCGTCCGTGGTGCCGGAATGGCTGCACGACGAGCCCGAGCGCCGCCGCGTGTGCCTCACGCTCGGGATCTCCAGCCGCGAGAACAGCATCGGGCAGGTCTCCATCGACGAGCTGCTGGGCGCCGTCGGCGACATCGACGCCGAGATCATCGCGACCTTCGACGCGCAGCAGCTCGAAGGCGTCGCGAGCATCCCGGACAACGTCCGCACCGTCGGCTTCGTCCCGATGCACGCGCTGCTGCCGACCTGCTCGGCGACGGTGCACCACGGCGGTCCCGGGAGCTGGCACACCGCGGCGATCCACGGCGTGCCGCAGGTGATCCTGCCCGACGGCTGGGACACCGGCGTGCGCGCGCAGCGCACGCAGGACTTCGGGGCGGGGATCGCGCTGCCCGTGCCCGAACTGACTCCCGACCAGCTCCGGGAGTCGGTGAAGCGGGTCCTCGACGACCCCGCCCACCGCGCCGCCGCGGCGCGGATGCGCGAGGACATGCTCGCCGAGCCGTCACCGGCCGAGGTCGTCGGCATCTGCGAGGAACTGGCCGCAGGAAGGAGAGATCCACGATGACCACCGACGCCGCGACGCACGTGCGGCTCGGGCGTTCCGCGCTGCTCACCAGCAGGCTCTGGCTCGGCACGGTGAACTTCAGCGGACGCGTCGAGGACGACGACGCGCTGCGCCTGATGGACCACGCCCGCGACCGCGGCATCAACTGCCTCGACACCGCCGACATGTACGGCTGGCGGCTCTACAAGGGCCACACCGAGGAGCTGGTGGGCAGGTGGCTGGCCCAGGGCGGCGGACGGCGCGAGGACACCGTGCTGGCGACCAAGGTCGGCGGTGAGATGAGCGAGCGCGTCAACGACAGCGGGCTGTCCGCGCGGCACATCATCGCCTCCTGCGAGGGATCGCTGCGCAGGCTGGGCGTCGACCACATCGACGTCTACCAGATGCACCACATCGACCGGTCCGCGCCGTGGGACGAGGTGTGGCAGGCGATGGACAGCCTCGTCGCCGGCGGCAAGGTCTCCTACGTCGGCTCGTCGAACTTCGCGGGCTGGCACATCGCCGCCGCGCAGGAGAACGCCGCCCGCCGCCACTCCCTGGGCATGGTCTCCCACCAGTGCCTCTACAACCTGGCGGTCCGGCACGCCGAGCTGGAGGTGCTGCCCGCCGCACAGGCATACGGGCTCGGCGTCTTCGCCTGGTCGCCGCTGCACGGCGGCCTGCTCAGCGGCGCGCTGGGCAAGCTGGCCGCCGGCACCGCGGTGAAGTCGGCGCAGGGCCGTGCGCAGGTGCTGCTGCCCGCCATGCGCCCGGCGATCGAGGCCTACGAGAAGTTCTGCCGCAACCTCGGCGAGGACCCCGCCGAGGTGGGGCTCGCGTGGGTGCTGTCCCGGCCCGGCGTCGCGGGCGCCGTCATCGGCCCGCGCACCCCCGAGCAGCTCGACTCCGCGCTGAAGGCGTCCGCGATCACCCTGGACGAGCAGGCGCTGTCCGAACTGGACGAGATCTTCCCCGCGGTGGCCTCCGGCGGCGCGGCGCCGGAAGCCTGGTTGCAGTGAGCACAACAGGAACCGAGAAAGGATACGGCTGGTGAGCGTGAAGCAGAAGTCAGCGTTTCAGGACCTGGTCGACTTCGCCAAGTGGCACGTGTGGACCAGGGTGCGGCCGTCCAGCCGTGCGCGTCTGGCCTACGAGCTGTTCGCCGACGACCACGAGGCCACGACCGAGGGCGCCTACATCAACCTCGGCTACTGGAAGCCCGGCTGCGCCAGCCTGGAGGAGGCCAACCAGGAGCTGGCCGACCAGCTCGCCGAAGCTGCGGGGATCAGCGAGGGCGACGAGGTGCTCGATGTCGGGTTCGGCCTCGGCGCGCAGGACTTCCGCTGGCTCGAGACGCGCAAGCCGGCCCGGATCGTCGGCATCGACCTGACCCCGAGCCACGTCCGCATCGCCTCCGAGCGCGCGGAGAGCGAGAACGTGCAGGACCGCCTGCAGTTCAAGGAGGGCTCCGCGACCGACCTGCCCTTCGGCGCGGAGACCTTCGACCGCGTCACCTCCCTGGAGTCGGCCCTGCACTACGAGCCGAGGACCGACTTCTTCAAGGGCGCGTTCGAGGTGCTCAAGCCCGGCGGCGTGCTGGCCATCGGCGACATCATCCCGCTCGACCTGCGCGAGCCCGGTTCCGACGGACCGCCGAAGCTGGCGCCGCAGCGGTCGGGATCGCTGTCCGGCGGCATGCCCGTGGAGAACTGGGTGCCGCGCGAGACCTACGCCAAACAGCTCTCCGAAGCGGGCTTCGTCGATGTCGAGGTGAAGTCGGTCCGCGACAACGTGATGGACCCCTGGCTGGACTACTGGCTGCGCAAGCTCCAGGACGACTCGTTCCGCAAGAGCGTGAGCAGGCTCTTCTACAGCCAGGTCAAGCGGTCGCTGACCAGCGACTCCGGCATGAAGGGCGAGCTGCCCGCGCTGGACTTCGTGATCGCCTCAGCCCGCAAGCCCGGCGCGTAGCAGGTCGCGGCGCACGGCACCGGCCACCTCGGCGACCTGTTCGCCGAGGTAGAAGTGCCCGCCGGGGAAGGTCCTGGTCCGGCCGGGGATGACCGAGTGCTGCAACCAGCGCTCGGCGTCCCCGGTCGCGGTCAGCGGGTCGGCGTCGCCGCACAGCGCGGTGATTCCGGCCCGCAGCGGCGGTCCGTCCGCCCACGCGTACGAGCGCAGCACGCGGTAGTCGGCGCGCAGCACCGGCAACGACATGGCGAGCAGAGCCTCGTCGGCCAGCGCCGCCTCGCTGGTGCCGAGCCTGCGCAGCTCGTCGACCAGGCCGTCGTCGTCGGGCAGGTCGGTGCGGCGCTCGTGCACGCGGGGCGCGGTCTGCCCCGACACGAACAGCCGCACCGGCCCGACGCCGGGCTCGCGTTCGAGCCTGCGCGCCGTCTCGTAGGCGATCAACGCGCCCATGCTGTGCCCGAACAGCGCGAACGGGCCGTCGTCACCGGACGAGCGCAACACGGCGGCCACCTCGTCGGCGATCTCACCGGCGGTGCCCAGGGGCTCCTCGTCGCGGCGGTCCTGGCGCCCCGGGTACTGCACGGCGTGCACGTCGATCTCGGGCGCCAGGACGCGCGCGAGGTCGAGGTAGGAGTCGGCGGCGGCTCCCGCGTGCGGGAAGCACACCAGCCGCGCCCGGTGCTCGACGGGAGGACCGAACCGCCGCAGCCAGGTGCTCATCGGCGCCTCATCCGTCCAGCCGCAAGGGCAGGTGGTCGATGCCCCGCAGCAGCAACGACCGCCGCCACACCACGTCGTCCGCGTCGATTCCCAGCGACAGGTCCGGGAAGCGGTCGAACAGCGCCCGCAGCGCCACCTCGCCCTCCAGCTTGGCCAGCGGTCTGCCCATGCAGTAGTGGATGCCCTGCCCGAACGTCAGGTGACCGCGGGTGTCGCGGGTGACGTCGAAGCTGTCGGGGTCCGGGAACTGCCTGGGGTCGCGGTTGGCCGCGCCGTTCGCGACGAGCACCGTGCTGTACTGGGGAATCGCGACACCGCCGATCTCGACCTCCTCCACGGCGAAGCGCGTGGTGGTCTCCGGCGGAGCGATGTGGCGCAGGATCTCCTCGACGGCGTTGGGCAGCGCCGACGGGTCCCGCCGCACCAGCGCGAGCTGGTCCGGGTGGGTGAGCAGCAGGTAGGTGCCGATCCCGATGAGGCTCACCGACGCCTCGAAACCGGCCAGCAGCAGCACCAGCGCGATGGAGGTCAGCTCGTGGGCGCTGAGCCGGCCGTCATCGTCGTCCTGGACCCGGATCAGCGCCGAGAGCAGGTCGTCCCCGGGCTCGGTGCGGCGCCGCTCGACCAGCTCGAGGATGAAGTTGACGACCTCGCTGGCCGCCTGCCCGCGCTGTTCGGCCCGCTGCGGGTCCATGACCAGGATCTCCGAGCTCCACCGGCCGAACTCCCCGCGGTACTTCTCGTCGACGCCGAGCAGCTCGCAGATGACCTTGATGGGCAGCGGGTGGGCGAAGCGGTCGACGACGTCCACCACGCCGGAGTCGCCCAGCTCGTCGAGCAGCTCCGCGGTGATCTGCTCGACGCGGGGCCGCATGGCCTCCACGCGGCGGACGGTGAACGCCTGCGACACCATCTTGCGCAGCCGGGTGTGCGTCGGCGGGTCGCTGGTGCCCATGTTGTTGGCGAAGTAGTCCCGCACGTCCTCGGGAAAACCGATGTAGGCCGGGAACTCGACCTCCACGCCCGGGTACTTCTTCTTCGGGTCGCTGCTCAGGCGCAGGTCGCTCAGCGCGGCTTTCGCCTCGTCGTAGCCGGTGATCAGCCACGCGTCCTGGCCGAGGAAGCGCACCGGCGTCACCGGCGCGGTCTCGCGCAGCTCGGCGTAGGTGCGGTACCAGTCGACGTGGAACGCGTCGCTTTCGAGGTCGGGAACGGTCGTCATACGACTTCCAGTCGGGGTAGGGGAAAGATCAGCTTTCCGCCGCCCGCGAGGAACTCCTGCTCGCGTTCGACGAATCCGTCGCGGTAGATCCAGGGCAGCACGAGCAGCTGGTCGGGGCGGCGCGACCTGGCCTCTTCCTCCGACACGATCGGGATACCGGTGCCCGGGGTGTAGCACCCGGACTTCTCCGGGCTGACCTCGCCGATGCAGGGCAGGTCCTCCTCGGTGAGCCCGCAGTACTGGAGGATGACGTTGCCCTTGGTCGAGGCACCGTAGCCGAGCGTCAGCCTGCCCTCGGCGCGCGACTTGGCCAGGAACTCGAGCAGCTGGTCGCGCTGGCGCTCGGTGTCGCGCGCGAACGCCTCGTAGGGGGCCATGGTGTCGAGCTTCGCGGCGGACTCGCGGGCGCGGATGCGCTCCAGGCCCGCCTCGTCGACCGGATGGCCGCTGCCTTCCTTGGCCAGCACGGCGCACAGGCTGCCGCCGTAGACGTCGGTGATCTCGGCATCGACGACCTTCAGCCCGGTGCGCTGTGCCATCCACTCGATCTGCGCGAGCGCGTAGTACTCGAGGTGCTCGTGGCACACGACGTCGTAGGCGCCCGCGTCGAGCATGGAGGGCAGGTAGCTCTGCTCCATCAGCCAGAGCCCGTCGTCGGCCAGGATGTCGTGCACGTCCCGCATGAACCGCATCGGCTCGGGCAGGTCGTAGAACATCGCGATGGAGGTGACGACCTTGGCGCGGCGCTCGCCGTAGCGCTCCTCGAAGGCGTCGGCGGAGAAGAACCCGGTGACCAGGTCGGCCTCCGGCGGGTAGAGGTCGCGGAACTTCTCGCCCACCAGGTCGAAGCCGACCAGCTTCGGGGCGTCGGGCAGGTATCCGCGCAGCAGCGTGGAGTCGTTGCTGCCGATGTCGACCACCAGGTCGTCCTGGCCCACCGGCATCATGCCCCGCAGCTTGGCCACCTTGCCGTGCAGGTGGTTGATCATGAACGGGCGGATGCCGGACCGGTAGCCGTATCCCTCGTTGTACATCAGCCCGAAGTCGGCGCTCTCGCGCAGCTGGACCAGTCCGCAGCCGGGCGGCGCGCACTTGACCAGTTCGAGCGGGACCGAGGGCACGATTTCGTCGCGGTTCCGGGGGAAAACTCCGGTGAGGGCCTGATCTCCCAGGTGAAGCACGGACTCGAGGTCATGGTTTCCGCATATGCGGCATTTGCCTAGTCCCACAAGGAAGATCATAACGAGCGCGGCGCCGTGTCCAACCCGTCGAGCTTTGTGTCCTGGATCACACATCCGAGATATTTCGTCCATTGTGGACATCTACTTTCGCCGCATGGTCCGGTGCGGGAGCGAAGTCCGAAAAGTCCGTGTCGGCGATGCTCGCCGGTGCTACGTTGATCAAGCTGAAAATCATTTGCCTGTCAGGGGGTGGGCGCGTGAAACGGCTGGTCATCCGCATCGCGCCGTTGATTCTGATCGTTCCGCTGCTCGTCGCGGCCGCATCACCGGTACGCCATTCGCAGCGGGTCGATGAGCTGATCGGACAGCTGACCCTGGACGAGAAGCTCTCCTTCGTCTACTGGGACTACAACGAGAAGGACCCGCTGGCGAAGCTCTGGCTGCCTGGCGTGCCGAGGCTGGGCATCCCGCAGATCCGCGGCACCGACGGCCCGGCCGGCGTCACCATCCACCAGCCGGCGATCGCGATGCCCGCGCCGGTCGCGCTGGCGTCGGCTTTCGACGACCGGCTGGCGCACGAGTTCGGCACGGTGCTCGGCAGGGAAGGCCGCGCGTTCGACCAGGACATCATCCTGGGCCCGATGGTCAACAACATCCGCGTCCCGCAGGCGGGACGCAACTTCGAGACCTTCAGCGAGGACCCGCTGGTCACAGCCCGCACCGCGGCCGCGGAGATCCGCGGCATCCACAGCCAGGGACTGATGACCAGCGCCAAGCACTACGCGGCCAACACCCAGGAGACCGACAGGTTCACCATCGACGTCGGCGTGGACCAGCGCACCCTGCGGGAGCTGGAGCTGCCCGGCTTCGAGGCCGCGGTCGCAGCCGGCGCGACATCGGTGATGTGCGCCTACCCCAAGGTCAACGGCACGCACGCCTGCGGCCACCGGCAGCTGCTCACCGAGATCCTCAAGGAGCAGTGGGGTTTCCAGGGCTGGGTGATGTCGGACTGGACCGCCACCCACGCCACCGAGGACCTCGTCGCCGGGCTGGACCAGGAGATGGGCGTCGAGGTCCGCGAGGACGGCAGCCTGTTCAAGGGCAAGTACCTGGGCGAGGCGCTGAAGAAGGCCATCCAGGAGGGCCGCATCCCCGAGTCCGCGCTCGACGAGTCGGTGCGCCGCATCCTCACCCAGTTCGAGCGGTTCGGGCTGCTCGACGAGACCAAGCCGCCCCGGCCGGAACGCGACGTCGCGGGAGGCACCCGGATCGCCCAGGAGGTCGCCGAGTCGGGCGCGGTGCTGCTGCGCAACGAGGGCGGCGTGCTGCCGCTGGATCCCGCGGCGGGCCAGGACATCGCGGTCATCGGGCCGTCGGCCGAGCAGCCGAAGGTCACCGGGCTGGGCAGCTCCTACGTCGAGCCGGACTTCGCCAACGCGCCGCTGGACACCATCACGCAGCGCGTCGGCAGCGGCGGGCGCGTCGGGTACTCCGTCGGCGAGGAGCTGAGGGGCGCGCCGATCCCGGAAACCGCGCTGCAACCGGCGTTCGTGCCCGGCGAGGTCACCCCGCCCTCGTCCGGCGGCGTGATCTACGACGGCAGGCTGAAGGTGGACGCCGACGGGCTCTACCGCATCGCGGCCAGGATCGACGGCGGCAACGGCAGCCTGCAGATCGACGGCGGCCCCCCGATCGGCGTCGGCGACGTCTTCGGCCCGCTCACCAGCGTGCCGGTCTGGCTCACCAAGGGCGAGCACACCATCCAGATGACCGGTGCGACGCCGGTGGGCGGCGGTTCGCTCGACGTCGACCTGACCTGGGTCACGCCCGAGCACGCCCAGCGCGAGTTCGACGCGGCGGTGGAGCGGGCGCGCGACTCCGACGTCGCGGTGGTGTTCGCCTACGACGACGGAGCGGAGACGGCCGACCGGACGTCGCTGAGCCTGCCCGGCACCCAGGACAAGCTCATCGACGCCGTGGCATCGGTCAACCCGAACACCGTCGTGGTGCTCAACACCGGCTCGTCGGTCACGATGCCGTGGCTGGACAAGACCCGCGCGGTGCTCGACATGTGGTACCCGGGACAGGCGGGAGCGGAAGCCACCACGGCGCTGCTGTTCGGCGACGCAGAGCCCGGCGGACGGTTGACCCAGACCTTCCCGGTGTCGCAGGAGCGGACGCCGGTCGGCGGCGACCCGGCGCGTTTCCCCGGCGTGGACGGGAAAGTGCACTACTCGGAGGGCATCTTCTCGGGCTACCGCTGGTACGACCGGGAGGGCGTGGACCCGCTTTTCCCGTTCGGGCACGGGCTTTCCTACACCACGTTCGAGCGCGCCGACCCGGTCGTCGAGCGCACCCGCGACGGGCTCGACGTGACGGTGACCGTGCGCAACACCGGCGAGCGGCGCGGCAGCGACGTCGTGCAGGTCTACCTCGGGCCCAGCCCGCAGGTGCCCCTGGAACAGGCACCGCGGCAGCTCGCCGGATACCAGAAGGTCGAACTCGCACCGGGCGAGACCAAGCGCGTCCGGGTGCACGTCGCGGAGCGGGCGCTCCAGCACTGGGACGACGCCGCGGGCGGCTGGAAGCTCGGCGGCGGCGAGCGAGCGGTGGAGATCGGCCCGTCGTCCCGCGACATCGATCTCCGGACCGACATCACCCTCTGATTCTTCTCGACAGAACGGGGCAGGCCCTTCGGTGGGCCTGCCCCGTTTCTTGCGTGTCGGACGGCCTCAGCGGCCCGCGCTACCGGTCAGCAGGCCCATCGCGCCGACGGGGACGGCCACCCCCGGACTGCCCGCGCCGTTCCCGTTGGTCCCGCCCGCCGGACCGCTGTTCCCCGCGGTCGCGTCCGCCGGCTCGCGGCTTGCTTCCTCCGCCGCGCCCTGCATTCTCGTTCCGGCCGCCGCTGCGCTCCGCGTTCTGGTTCCGGTCGCTGCTGCGCCGGTCTTGGCGGTCTCGGCCGTCGGTTCGCCCGTTGTGCCGGTCGCGTCCGCCGCTTCGTCCGTCGTGCCGGTCGCGTCCGCTGCCGCGCGGGTCCCCGCTGTCTCGGCCGCCGCTTCGTCCGCCGTGACGGTCCCGGCCACCCGTGGACCCGTCCCGACGGCTCCGTCCGCCGGAAGGTCCGCTCCCGCGCCCGGAACGAGTTCCCTCGTTCTTCCGATCCAGCCGCTCGAACAGCCGAAGCCACTGCTCGGGCCGGACGTAGGCGACCACCGCGCCGCCTCCGACTCCCGCGTGGTCGAGCGCCGCCTCGACGCGGCGCCTCGGGTACTTGCGCAGCAGCGACGCCTGGATGTTGCCGCCGACGCCGGTGAAGCACAGCTCGACCATCGCCTCGTAGCGTTCGAGCGCCGCGCGGTCCAGCAGCGGCTCGCTCCGCCTGCGCAGCCGCATGATCGCCGAGTCGACCTTGGGCACCGGCTTGAACAGCCTGCGGTCGACCTTCTCGACGAACTCCCACTCGAACAGGGGCCAGGTCATCACCGTAAGGCGGCTCCAGCGGCCGTAATCGCCGGTCCGCTTCCGGGCGAACTCAAGCTGCGTGACCATCGTCGCCGTCTCGATCGTCGGCGCCTCCAGGCACCAGTCCACGATCGCCGAGGTGATGCCGTAGGGGATCGCGCCGACGAAGGCGAACGGCTCGGCAGGCGGTTCGGCGGTGAGGAAGTCGGCGTTGACGATCTCGATGTTCGGGTGGCCGGAAAGCTTCTCCCGCAACGACTTCGCCAGCCGCGGGTCGATCTCGTACGACGTCACCTGACGCGCGCGGTCGGCGAGTTCCCTGGTGAGCAGCCCTTCGCCGGGCCCGGCTTCCAGCACCGGCAGGTCGGGCCGCAGCTCGGCGGTCTCGGCGATGCGCGCGAGGGTCTTGCGGTCGCGGAGGAAGTTCTGCCCGAACTGGCGCCGGTTGCGGTCCCGCTCGGTACGGCCCAGCACCGGCCGGTTCTGGTTGGGGTGCTGGTGATCCTGGTTGCGGCGACGCGGGCGCGGCTGCTCGTCCGAACTGCTCACCGCTGGATCCTACCAACCGGCGCCGTTGCGCAGCCCACGACAGCATCGCGGTGCCACGTGTGGACCGCGTCGAGCAGATCATCCCCGCACGGCTCGCCCGTCGTCAAGATCGCCCGCGTGCACCTGCGGCCGGTGATCAACCGCGACTAGCATCGGGTGCAAGCCGCCACTCGAACGGACACTCGCATGGACGTCCCCTTCCTGGACCTGCAAGCCGCGTACCTCGAACTCCGGTCCGACATCGACCAGGCGTGCCGGCGCGTGCTCGGCTCGGGCTGGTACCTGCACGGGCCCGAGAACGAGGCGTTCGAGGCGGAGTTCGCCGCCTACTGCGAGAACGCGCACTGCGTGACGGTCGGCAGCGGCTGCGACGCGCTGGAGCTGAGCCTGCTGGCGCTGGGCGTCGGTCAGGGCGACGAGGTGATCGTGCCGTCCCACACCTTCATCGCGACCTGGCTCGCGGTGTCCCGCGTGGGTGCGGTGCCGGTCCCCGTCGAACCGGAAGGCGTGAGCCACACGCTCGACCCCGAGCTGGTGGAACAGGCAATCACACCGCGGACCGCCGCCATTCTGCCGGTGCACCTGTACGGCCACCCGGCAGACCTCGACGCGCTGCGCGCGATCGCCGACCGCCACGGCCTCGCCCTGGTGGAGGACGTCGCCCAAGCGGTCGGCGCCCGCCAACGCGGCCACCGCATCGGCGCCGGCTCGACGGCCGCGGCCTTCAGCTTCTACCCGGGCAAGAACCTCGGAGCACTGGGCGACGGCGGAGCGGTCGTCACCACGGACCCGACCCTGGCGGAGCGCATCCGCCTGCTGCGCAACTACGGCTCGAAGCAGAAGTACGTGCACGAGGTCCGCGGCACCAACGCCCGCCTGGACGAACTCCAGGCGGCGGTCCTGCGCGTCAAGCTCCGCCACCTCGACGACTGGAACGCCCGCCGCACAACGCTGGCACAGCACTACCAGACGGAACTGAAGGACCTCCCCGGCATCACGCTCCCGGAAGCCCACCCCTGGGCCGACTCAGCCTGGCACCTCTTCGTCCTGCGCTGCCAGAACCGCGACCGCCTCCAAGGCCAGCTCAGCGACGCGGGCGTCCAGACCCTCATCCACTACCCGACGCCGGTCCACCTCTCACCCGCCTATACCGACCTCGGCCTGCCCCCGGGCACCTTCCCCCGCGCGGAGTCCCTGGCGGGAGAGGTCCTCAGCCTCCCCATCGGCCCCCACCTCTCCCGGGGCGCCGCCGACCACGTCATCGCGACTCTCAAAGCGGCGGTTTGATCCGTGCTGTAGAGGGTTCGGTGTCCGCCGAGCTGAGATCGTTCTGAATGATCGTTAGCTGCTCGCCACCGTGTCGAACCTCCAGCGGGACGCGAACAGCTGGTTTTACGGGGCATCGGCCTGGTGAACTCTGGGGCAACGCCTCCTTGTACCCGTGTACGAACTCGTGTGTCCGGGACGGTGCGTCCCATGAACTTCGTAAGCCGTCGAACGCTGTTCAAAGCCGGTGGGGCGCTCGCTGTGGTGGTCGGTGGTGCTCAGGCCGTTGATGCCTCTCCCCTGGGGACCGGGGAGGTCTTCTCCCACGGCGTCGCCTCCGGCGACCCAACCGAGGGGAGTGTGCTGCTCTGAACCCGGGTGACCCCGGCACCGGAGGCGGTTCCCCCGCTCGGCGAAGGGGCCGGACTGCTCGGTGCAATGGGAGGTCGCCAGCGACGAGCTGTTCCAGCAGGTGGTGGCCCGAGGGACCGTCACAACCGGAGCCTGGCGAGATCACACGGCGAAAGCGGACGTCCAGGGCCTGGCTCCCTCCACCTGGTACTGGTACCGGTTCAAGTCGCTTGGTTCGACCTCGCCTGCGGGGAGGACGCGCACCACGGCTGCGGCGGGCACGTCGGTGACGCGGCTGAGAATGGGCGTTGTCTCCTGTTCCAACTGGCAGGCCGGTTACTTCTCGGCCTACCGGCGCCTGGCGGCCCGCGAGGATCTCACCACGAAGCCATCGTCCGCTGGGCCATGATCCACACCATCAGCCGACGCCTGACCTAAGTTCAGGAACAGGCTCTTACGGCGCAGAGGCGTTCTCGGCGCGTGAAGAGCGTCGCGCTCTCTTGATCCAACAGGATGGCCGTTGCGCGAAAAACCCTTACAGGAAGGCGGAGCTCGCTACTCTTCCGCTCGCTACGATCAGCACGGAAGGAGCACTGTGTACCCGACCCCTATGCAGACCCCGAGCCCTGCGGCCCCGCGCAACGGGTTCGGCACTACGGCACTGATCCTCGGCATCTGCGCCGCGGCCACGGGATGGATACCCCTGATCGGCATTGTGGCGTGGCCGCTGTCGATCCTCGGACTGATTTTTGGCGTGCTGGGTATCGTCCGCGCTTCCAAAGGCCAGGCTACGAATAAGGGGCAAGCCGTGACCGGGACCGTGTTGGCGGTACTCGGGTTGGTGTTCTGCATCATCTACGTGGCTGCGATCGCCAACGGTGCGATGAGCTATTCGCAGCAGGTCAACAAGCCAAACGGCAATCAGCCGATCATGCCAGGCGAGCCTCCGGCTTCGCAGGCGACCGAACCCACACCGCAGGCTCCAGCAATCGTGCGGTATGAGGTGACGGCCAAGTCAGCGTTGAACGTCACCTTCGGTGAATCGGCATCGACCTCGCAGGACACCAATCCCACACTGCCTTGGGCGCGTGAGGTTCCTGCCGCCGGCGGTGTCGCGTTCTACTCGCTGGTGGCGCAGAACGGGAACAGCAACGAGCCGATCAGCTGCCGCATCACTGTGGGGGGCGAGGTGCTCGCGGAAAACCAGTCCACTGGACCGTACGCAGTGGTGAATTGCTTCGGCAACAGCGGCTTCTAACCAGTTGCCCTACCCGGAAAGCCTCGCACCCTCCGAGTCGTGCGGGGCTTTTCGCTCGCAGAGGTCTTGCTGACGGGCGCCGTTGATGGGTGCTTGTCTGTGCCGGCTGTCACCATCGTTCGTGGTCAGGGCTATCGGTCGAGCGGAGGAGAAGCCGTGACGGATGATGTCTGGTCGATGGTGCATCTGGAGCGTGCAGCGCTGATCGATGACCTCGCGCACCTGGATGACGAGCAATGGGGGAAGCCGTCACTTTGTGAAGGATGGACCGTGCACGACGTGGCTGCCCATCTGGTCGATACAGCTCGGACGACACGCCTCGGTTTCGTGGCTGGTCTCATCCGGGCGTGGTTCGACTTCGACCGGCAGAACGCACGCGGTGTGGAGCGCGAGCGTGGTACCTCTCCGACGTTGAAGCGGCTTCGTCAGGTGGCGTCGCGGAGGTCAACCCCTCCGGCGCCCCTCGACAGTCGGCTCGTCGAGGAGGTGGTCCACGGCGAGGACATCCGTCGGCCCTTGGGGTCACCCACCCCTACCCGCAGGAGTCCGTAGTCAGATCGCTCCGCTTGCAGGCTCGTACCCGAGCGTCGTTCGGCGAAGGAACGGGTGGCTTGTATCAAACTAACGGCATCGGACGTCGACCTGTCGATCGGAGAGGGTCCGGAAGTGAGCGGCACCGCACTTTCACTGCTCCTGGCCGCTTCCGGGCGACGGGTGGCGCTGGACGAACTCGACGGGCCGGGAGTAGCCACCCTGGCGACGGCGGCCTGACGAGCTGCCGCCGCCGAGCAGCTGGGTTCTCATAATTCCGCAGTGCGCCTGGCCGGGTTGTATGCCCTAGAGCGGCGGTACGGCGAGCGACGGCCGGCTGTTCCGCGGTGAGGACGAACGCGAGGTCCCCTCCATCACCTGGCACCGCGTGTGGACCCGGTCTCGCGAGGCGACGTTCACGAACGAAGTTCTCGGCACCCCGCTTGCCAAGCGACCATACGACCTGCGGCACGCCGCAGTGTCAACGTGGCTTAACGGCGGCGTTGAGGCGACTCAGGTCGCTGAGTGGGCCGCCCACTCGGTCGAGGTGCTGCTCCAGGTGTACGCCAGGTGCCTCGACGGGCACGATCAGGGCGCGCGGGAAAAGGTGCAGCGAGCACTCGGCCACAAGCCGCCAACGCGGTAGTGCCAGAATTCGATCACGTATCTGCCTGCCTCCATCCCATCGCCCTGGCGATGGGATGGAGGATTTCTGATTCATCTGCAAAGCCGCAGCGGGCTTATGAGTCCGCCCGTTCTGGGGGGCGTCCGTCGCGGTACTTATTGCGCGGACGTGGCGCCCCCGTTGTTGAGTGCGCGGATCTCTTCGGCGCTATGCAGGCGCAGGAATGACTGCGGCAAAAGTCGCTCGCAGATCCAGATGAATCCGGTCGGATCTTTTTGCACGGCAAGAGTCCTACCGAGACTGCCGGTATAGCCCTTCGTGCGCTCTTCTAGCTCTGCCGTCATAGGGTCTCGCCACATGCTGCGGTGAGTACAAACTGCCGTTAGTGCCTGGCCTGCCGTGTTAAAGAGTGGGCCCATGCCAGAGTTGTCCCGTTCAACCGCATGCTGGTCGGGCCAGTACGGCTGGCCATTGTCGGAAAGGTAAATGTCCACGTCGCACGCGGACATAATTCTGGGAGCTTCGAGCTTGGCGTGTCGAGCCTTCTTTGCAAGCGTGGGCAAAGGGCCGCTCTTAGCGCCGCGCTGCATAACACTCCACG
This sequence comes from Saccharopolyspora erythraea, assembly GCF_018141105.1. Lineage (NCBI taxonomy): Bacteria > Bacillati > Actinomycetota > Actinomycetes > Pseudonocardiales > Pseudonocardiaceae > Saccharopolyspora > Saccharopolyspora erythraea. The sequence goes on from NZ_CP054839.1 coordinate 848,488, forward strand.
GTACGCGTACTCTCACCAAGTGGCGCGAGTGTCGTCCCGCAGGGGCCCCAGAGAACCATCCGAGTGTCTCTCCTTCGAAACGCCACAGGGTGTTCTCATGGGCTTGGTCGAGCGTGGAGCCGTCGATTCCGAGCTTGAAACCTGGCCTCGCATAGCGCAGATCTGGCCCGTGTGCGCTGATCTTGAGTCCTCCGGGAAGGTTGCGGACCTTCAAGTAGAACGACGTGCCGCGCGCCCATACGCGATATGTGTAACTCACGGTGCGGTTCGCTGCGCTGTACGTTACAAAACAGATCGTGTCTTCCGGCTGGGACATTCGACCACCGCTTCTGTGCAGGGGGCGCTGTCTCGCGCCGCCCAAAGCTGTCTTCGCCTGATCATTATCGGCGTGTGGTGGCCGGACGTAACAAGACCTGGTGGCGACTCTGCGCTCGGCGGATTGCAGCCGCGGCCGGCACCGACGGCCGAATGCCAGGGAGGCTGCTTGCGCAGCGCTGCCAGAGTTGCAGCACGTTCACGGCGCCGGGGCTGCCGTCGCTCGCGGTGCTGCTCCAGCTCTACGGCCGGTGCTTGATGACGACGGCCGGGCGGCGGGGAGAGTGCAGCGCGCACTCGGAGACAGCCGCCGACGCGGGGGCAGTGCCCGAAAAACTTGGGCACGTATTTGGCACGGACACCCGGACAACGGGGATTCCAGCCGGACTGACTCGGACACTGGCCCGATCCCTTCCCGGTCTCTTCATGCAGGTCAGGGGGTGATCGGGCCAGTTCAGCCTGTGCGCCCCCGGCAGGATTCGAACCTGCGACACCCGCTTTAGGAGAGCGGTGCTCTATCCCCTGAGCTACGAGGGCTTGGGTCGTGTGCGACCCATCCTGGAGGGTACCGGGTGCCGGCGGCTGGGCCGACACGTGGTGCCGAGACGTGGTCCGGGGCCGATGGGCGGCGGCGGCCGGGTGGGCTCGCGTAGGGTCGGGTGATCGTTACGGACCGCGTCCTGGGGGCGGCATGGGCAACGAGGGTCACCGCAACGAGAACCGCGGTGAGGTGCGGAACCTGGTGCAGGCCGGGGTGGTTCACGAGGTGCACTACCACGGTGACGGCGGGTCGGACGGGTGGTCGCGGCCGAGGGAGGTGCCGGCCCACCCGGATGAGCTGGTCGATCGGTTGATCGAGAAGGCGTTGCTGGACCGCCTGCTGGGCGGCTGGGGCGAGGACGAGCGGGCGCTGTGCGTGGGGATCAGCGGGCTCAGCGGGGTGGGTAAGAGCGCGCTGGCGATCTACTGGGTGCGCGGGGTGTCCTCGCGGTTCGCCGACGGGCAGATCTACTACGACCTCCACGCGCAGGGGCGGCGGGTGACGGTCGTGGACGTGGTCCGGCACTGCCTGCGCGCGCTGGGGGTGCCGGAGGAGCGGATCCCCGCGGACGAGGGCTCTGCGATCTCCATGTTGCGCACCAAGGCGCACGGTCGGCGGCTGGCCGTGCTGATCGACAACGTCGCCGACCCGGACGAGCTGGTCCGGCTGCGGCTCGCCGCGCCGGGCATGCTGATGTTGTTCACCACCCACCGCGACGTGAGCCACCTGGAGTTCGACGGCGTCGCGCCGGTCGCGCTGTCGGCGCTGGAGCACGGGCATGCGCTGGAGTTGCTGGCCAAGGCGTGCGGTGCCGCGCGGATCGAGTCGGAGCCGGAGGCTGCGGACAAATTGGTCGAGCTGTGCGGGCGCCTCCCCGCCGCGCTTCGCGTCGCCGGGGCACTGCTCGCGAAGGGGCGCGGTATGCGGCCATCACGGTTGGTCGGGCGACTCGCAAACGACGATGTGCGGGTCGATCGGCTGGCGGACAAGGTGTTGGCATTCGCAGTCGGCGAGTTGCCGAGCTCGGAGGCGAGCCTCTACGGGCTGCTTGGCCGCATCCCCGGACCGTCGTTCTCGGTAGAGGCTGTGGCGGCGTTGGCCGGTGTCGACGACTACGAGGCCGAGGAGCTGTTGCAGGAGCTGCAATCGAGCAACCTGCTCGAGGTCGACGACCACGGCCATTTCCGCTTCCACGACCTTGTGCGCGCCCACGCCCGCACGCTGGACGTCCCGGACGAAGAAGCGGCCCTGCTGCGGTTCGTCGAGTGGTACCGGACGATGGGCGCATTCGCGGACCGGAAGGTGATGGAGCCGAGCCGGCTCCGGGTCGGCGGCGACGAGCACCTCGTTGAGGGTCGCAACCCGTTCGACGGCCGCGACGCACTGGAGTGGCTGGAGCGGGAGCGGCCCAACATCGTGGCGCTGGTCGGGCTCTGCGTCGAAAGGGACTGGCACCAGGCGGCTATCGCGCTCTGTGATGGTCCACTGTGGGCACTGCACAACCAGCACAAGAACTACGCCGACATGCTCGACTCGCTGGAGCACGCGGTGCGGGCGGCGAACGTGCTGGGTGACGCGGTTGCCGAAGCCAGGATGCGCAGCATTCGCGCCCGGTTGCGGATGGAGCTGGCGGAGTTCGACGACGCCCATGCGGATGCGGTGACCGCCATCGCGCTCGCGGAGCGGTCGGGGCACCGCCGGATTCTGGCCTCTGCGTTGGAGTTCCGCGGGCGGATCTTCCTGGAGCAGCAGGAGTGGCGCGAGGCTATTGAGCTGTGCGAACGGGCTCGGTTGATCAACGAGGAACTCGGCAAGGCACGCGGAATGGCGCTCCAGGAGCACTTCATCGGGCAGGCGTACGCCGGTCTCGGTGACCACGAGCAGGCGTTGCGGTACCTGCACACGGCCTTGGAGCGCTTCGCCGACTTCCCCGACGACCGCCGCACTCCCACGCGGATTCGCGTCAGTATCGCCAAGGTTCAGCGGGCCCTCGGCCGTCAAGAGGCGGCCAGAGGACTGCTGCGGGCGGTGATCGAAGACATGCGCGCCCGGGAGGTCTCGTTCGATCTCGCCCAGCCGCTCGAACTGCTCGCCGACTCCGAGGAATCGCACGGTGACGCGGAGGCGGCCGAGGGGCACCGCCGGGAGGCACTGGCCATCTACGAGCGATCCCACCACCCGGCGGCCGAACGCGTACGGGAGCGGCTGGTCAGGGAGTGAAGACGTCGGCCGGTTCCGGGTGGACCGGCCAGGGCGGCAGCGCGAGGTCGAGGGCGTCGTAGATGACCTCCCGCAGCTTCCCGGGTGATCGGCCGACGAAGTCGAAGGCGTCGGGAACCTCCTGCGACGGCAGGGGCCTGGCGTTGTCGATCTGCGCTCGGAGGTCGCCGTCGCGGGACAGCCGGGGCGCCAGGTCGCCGAGCGCCGTGATCGGGGTGCCGGGGACGAGCTCGCTCTCGCCGAACTCGGCGAGCAGTAGCGGAATCCCCAGCGCTGCCGCGTAGAGGGCGAGCGAGCCGTGGTCGGAGATCACCACGTCGGCGGCGACCAGCGTGGCGCGCCAGCCCCGGTCCGGGGGCACGCGGACGACTCCCTGGGCACGGGCGCCACGCGTCCACAGGTCGACCATGAAGCCGCTGTGGTGCGCCGCGATGTTGGGGTGCAGGACCAGCGCGACCTGGTATTCCTCCGGCGGGAGGACGGCCGCCAGCCGACCGGCCAGCTCGCCCTGGCGGCCGAACGCCGACCGCGTTCCCCACGTCGAGCAGACGACGACGAGTTTGCGCTCGCCGGTGCCGAGAGCGGTGCGGTAGTGCTCGCGCATGGGCAGGCTGGCGCGCAGATGGTCGAAGCACGGGTCGCCGATGACCCTGGCGCGCTCCAGCGCCTCCGGGCAACTCGCCGCGAGCTCGGTGAGCTGCTTGTGGTGCGAGAGGCCGATGACCGACGGGACGACCCGGTCGTCGTGGACGAGCTGCTCCCGCGAGAGACCCGAGACGTCGTCGGTGAAGCCGGCGTCCGTGGCGCGCTTCTTGTGGTAGCCCGCGCCGTGCGGCAGCGTCATGACGGGCATCGGCAACTCGTGCAGGGCGCCGTTGCTGCTCGGGGAGATCGCGAGGTCGAAGGCGCCGGCGGAGATCGCGGACCAGTCGACGACGCGCATGTGCGAGCGGCGCAGGTGGTCGGCGAGCTCGCCGGCGAACCGCGAACCGGCGGCGACGGCGAAGCGGATCTCGAGCCGGAGGTCGTCGGCCAGCACCGGGAACACGTCGTGCAGGCGGTCCAGGGCGGTGAAGGTCCGCACGACGGCGAGGATGCGGCGCTGGACGGAGACGGTGTCCCAGGGGCTTGTGTGACCAGCGGGGACGGCGGTCTCGGTGTGGTCGGTGGGGCGGAGCTGGCGGTCGCCTACGGCTTCAGCGGATGGGGCGGCCCGGCGGCCCGGGCGGGAAGCCGCGGAGCAGCGCGCCAGCGGTTCCCGGTTCCCGGTTCCCGGTTCCCGGTTCCCGGTTCCCGGTTCCCGGTTCCCGGTTCCCGGTTCCCGGGGAACGGTGGATCTCAGCCCAACGCGCTGCCGCAGACGGGTCGATCGAGACGCGCAACGGCACCGCTGCCGAAAGCGGCCTGGGACGGCTTTGGGTCACCGCGAGTCCGTCGGGCTGATGGTCGGCATCTCGGATTCGTCCTGGGTGCTGCTCTCGTCGTCGATCTCCACGCGGTTGCGGCCGGCGCGCTTGGCGCGGTACAGGGCGATGTCGGCCGCGGCGAAGAGGTGTTCGAGCTCCGCGGGGCCCGCCGCCACGCCGATGCTGACGGTCGGGGGCTGCTTCATCCGCCCCACGACCAGCCGCCAGTCGTGGGCGTCGACGGCCGCCCGGATCCGCTCGGCCACCGCCGGGCCGGTCTCCTCGGACGCGTCGACGAGCAGCACCACGAACTCGTCGCCCGCCCAGCGGCAGATCAGGTCGTCCACCCGGCACTCGCGGCGCAGCAGGTGCGCGACCTCCTGGAGCGCGGCGTCGCCCGCCGCGTGCCCCGCGTCGTCGTTGACGTCCTTGAACCAGTCGACGTCGACCAGCATCAGCCAGGGGACGCGCCCCTTCGCCGCCGTCTGCTCCAGCAGCACGGGCGCGCGCCGCTCCAGGCCGAGACGGTTGGTCAGGCCGGTCAGCGGGTCGCGCAGCGCCGCCTCCTGGGCGGCCATGGCCATCCGCTGCGCCTGGACGGCGACCCGGCGCTGCTCGAGGGCCTGGCCGAGTCCTTCCTGCAGCGTCTCGACGGCCAGGCTGGAGGCGTCGACCGTGCGACGCAGGGCCTCCGACTCGCCGACGGGGTCGGAGAGCTGTCCGCAGATCGACGCCAGGTCGAGCGAGAACCGCATCATCAGCATCGTGTCGCGGATCGACTCGGCGCCGTCGAGTGCCCGGCTGGCGAACGTCCTGGCGTCGGTGAGGCTGTCCTGATCGCGCCGCACCACGGCCAGCGTCCAGTTCGCGACCGAGGAGCTGAACAGGTCGCGCACCGGTCCGCTCAGCCGCAGAGCCTCGTGGGCCAGCCGCTCGGCGGCTTCGAGGTCGCCGACCCCGGCGTGCGCGCGCGAGCCGCCGGCCAGCGCCGAGCGCTGCACCTGCCCCGGACTCGCCAGCGTGCGCGCCTCCTCGAACAGGGCGCGGGCCTGCTCGAACTGCTCGGCCGCCGACTCGTTGCGCCTGCCGACCGCCCGGAACACCAGCGAGTTGGCCTCCCTGGTCAGGCAGTGCGCGAGCGTCGACTTCTCCCCGGACTTGCGCGCGACCTGCACCGAGAGCGCCATCAGCTCAAGCGCCGGAGCGCGGTGCCCGATCGTCTCCAGCAGGTAGCCGAGCATGCTGATGGTGTGGGCCGCCGACACGCCGCTGGGGTGGTCGACGTCGAGCTCGGTCCAGCCCTCGGCGGCCAGCTCCAGCGCGAGCGGGATGCGGTCCAGCCGCCAGGCCAGCGAGGCCCGGTGCACCAGCACGGTCGCCCGGTTCCACTGGTCGCCGACGAGGTTGGGGCGGATGGCGGTGAGCTCGTCGAAGGCGATGTCGGCCTCGTCGAAGCGCCCGGAGTCCAGCAGGGACCGGATCTCGCGGTCCTGCGCGGGCAGCTGGCCCGCCATCAGTGGAAAGTCCTGCCGCACTGCGTCCCCCGCAGTCACTCCTCGGGTAGTCGTCTGCCTACCTGTCGTCAGCTGGCCGATCGGCCAGGCTACCTCGCCAGCCCGTGCCGGTACTTCTCGTAGTGCACTACCTTCTCCAGCGGTAGCCGGCGGCGCCAGCCGTGGCGTTCGAGGTCCGGCGTGTCGGCCAGGGCACGAACAGGCCCCACGCACAACCATGCCACCGGGCGCACGCCCGTGGGAATGTCGAGCAGCCTGCGCAGGAACTCCTCGCGGTAGAAGCTGACCCAGCCCACGCCGAGGCCCTCGGCGGTCGCGGACAGCCACAGGTTCTGGATCGCCAGGCACACCGAGTACAGCCCGGCGTCGGCGATGGCGTGCCTGCCGAGCACCTCGGGTGAGCCGCGGTCGGGATCGTAGGTGACGACCACGCCCATCGACGACTCGACGATGCCCTCCACCTTGATCTTGGAGAAGGTCTGCGCCCGCTCACCCCTGAGCTGGGCCGCGAAGACGCTGCGCTCGGCGAGCACGTGCTCGCGGAAGGCGCGGCGCGTCGACTCGTCGCGCACGAGGACGAAGTCCCACGGCTGCGACAGCCCCACGCTGGGGGCGCTGTGCGCGGCGGTGAGGACGCGGTCCAGGACGTCGTCGGGGATCTTGCCGCCGGTGTACTCCGAGCGCACGTCGCGGCGGCGCTGGATCACGTCGTAGAGGTCGGCGGCGGGGGTGGAAGCGGGGAACTGCGGTACACGTCGGGCGGTCGTCATCGCCGACCATCCTGCCGTGCGGTGGTGCGCATGGTGCAAACGCCCACCCGGCTGGCCTAACGAGCTGTTCTTGAACTCACCTTGCGCCGCGGAATCTCAGACGCCCTGCGGCTCCGGGATCTTTTTCTGGCGTACCACCCATGCGCTGCGAAAACTTGAACTCACCTTGCACGGCGGCGCCGGGTGAAGGGGCCAAGCGGCTGCGCCGCTTCAAAACCGAAGGCAGGCTCCAACGGCGGTTGGTGCTGGGACGCAGGAGGCGGATGTGGGTGCACGGGGCGCCCCTGTCCCAGACGGGGGCCTGGGACAGGGGCGGCCCGAGCGACGTCAGCGCTTCGCCGCCGCGGGGTAGGGCAGCAGGGCCATCTCCCGTGCGTTCTTGATGGCGTTCGCGACCTCGCGCTGTTCCTGCATGGTCAGGCCGGTCACGCGGCGGGAGCGGATCTTGCCCCGGTCCGAGATGAACTTGCGGAGCAGGTCGGTGTCCTTCCAGTCGACCTGGACCACCCCCGCGCGCTGGAGCGGGTTGGGCTTGGCGCGGCGCCCGCCGCGTCGTTGTTCGTTGCGCATCGCGACCTCACCAGCTCGACTTCGTGACACCGGGCAGCTCGCCGGAGTGCGCGAGCTGGCGCAGGCGCACCCGGGAGAGCCCGAACTTGCGGAAGTACCCGCGCGGCCGCCCGTCGACGGCGTCGCGGTTGCGCAGGCGCGTCGCGCTTGCGTCGCGCGGCTGCCTGCGCAGCTCCTGCTGCGCCGCCGCGCGCTCCTCTGGGCTGCTGCCCGGCGCGGCGATGACCCGCTTCAGCTCCGCCCGCCGCTGGGCGTAGCGGGCCACGACAGCGCGCCGCTGGGCGTCGCGGGCGATCTTGGACTTCTTGGCCATCCGGCCCTCCTCCTCAGCGCTCTTCCCGGAACTCGACGTGGGCCCGGATGACCGGGTCGTACTTGCGCAGCCGCATCCGGTCCGGGTCGTTGCGGCGGTTCTTCCTGGTGACGTAGGTGTAGCCGGTACCGGCGGTGGAGCGGAGCTTGATCACCGGACGGACGTCGTTGCTCGCCATCAGACCCGTTCTCCCCTCGCGCGCATCTCGGCCACCACCGACTCGATGCCCCGCCGGTCGATGGTCTTCATGGCCTTGGCCGACAGCCGCAGCCGCACCCACCGCCCTTCCGACGGCAGCCAGTACCGCCGCCGCTGGACGTTGGGCATCCAGCGCCGGTTGGTCCGCACGTGGGAGTGCGAGACCTGCTTGCCGTAGCCGGGCTTCTTCCCGGTCACCTGGCAGCGGACGGACATGACCCACCTCTCGATAACGACATCCGTTTTCATTAACTGTGGACGGCAGGGTAGCGTGGCCGTAGCGAAAATGAAAACCGTTGCCGACTGAGTTGGGGTTGGGATGCACACCGAGCCGTCCGGTGCGGCGGGCACCGACCGGCGGGTCCCGCTGGTCGTGGTGTCCGGAATCCACGAGGAGCAGGTGGCGCGGGCCGCGGAGGCGGTCCGCTCGCGGGATGCCGCGCGCACCGTCCTCGTGCAGCACGACCTGCGCGAGATCTCCCAGGGCGTCGTCCGCAGGCGGGTCCGCCACGGCGACCACGAGCAGCTCGCGGTGCTGGAGCTGGTGCACGGCTGCGTGTCCTGCACGCTGCGCGAGGACTTCCTGCCGCTGCTGCGCCGCCTGTGCGCCGCGCCCGACGTCGACCGCATCGTGGTGCGGCTCGACCCGGCCCTGGAGCCGGAGGCGATCTGCTGGGCGTTGCAGCACGTGGTGGTCGACGGCGGCACGCTCGACACCGACGTCGCCGTCGAGGCCGTGATCGCGGTGGTCGACCGGTCCTCGTGGCTGTCCGACGCGTCGGGTGAGGACGAGCTGGCCGAGCGGGGCCTGGCGGGCAGCGCCGACGACGAGCGGACCGTCGCGCAGGTCGTGGTGGGGCAGGTCGAGTTCGCCGACGCGGTCGTGCTGGCGGGCGAGGCCGAGGACCTCTGGCAGGAGGTCCGGACCGAGGCGGTGATCAGCAGGCTCACGCCGAACGCTCCGCGCGGCCACCTCGACGGCTTGGACCCGGCGGACCTGCTGTCCCGGGTGCCTGCGCAGGCGCGGCGGGGACACATCGACTGGCCGCACGGTCCGCTGCTGCGCGGCCAGCCGTCGCTGGAGTCCGAGGCCGGGGTCTGCGTGGTGCTGTTCGAGGAGCGCAGGCCGTTCCACCCGCAGCGGTTGCACGAGGTGCTGGACGTCCTGCTCGACGGTGTCGTTCGCACGCGCGGGCGGGCGTGGGTGGCCAGCCAGCCCGGCGCGGCGCTCTGGCTGGAGTCGGCGGGCAGCGGCCTCAACGTCGGCCACGCCGGACCGTGGCTGGCCGCGCTCGACACCGCCGAGTGGGACGACGTCCCCGCCGAGCGCCAGGTCAGGGCCTCGCTGAACTGGGACGACTACTACGGGGACCGGATGCAGGAGCTGGTCGTCATCGCCCACGAGGCCGACCCGCGCGAGATCACCCGCGCGCTGCGCTCGGCGCTGCTCACCGACGCCGAGATCGCCGAGGGCGAGGAGGTCTGGGCCGGCTACGAGGACCCGTTCGGCGAATGGCACACCGACCCGTGCCCCGACATGGGCGCGGGCACGGGCTCGGAACCGGCCGCCGGTTCCGCCGACGCCGCCCGCGACGGCGGCAAGCAGTGAGATCCGAAGAACAAGGAGGGAAACCGTGAAGCCGGGAATCCACCCCGCGTACGGGCCTGTCGTGTTCCGCGACCGCTCCACCGGCACGCAGTTCCTCACGAGGTCCACCGCGACCTCGCAGGAGCGCGTCGAGTGGTCCGACGGCAACTCGTACCCGTTGATCGTCGTCGACGTGACGTCCGCGTCGCACCCGTTCTGGACCGGTGGCCGCCAGGTGATGGACACCCAGGGGCGCGTGGAGAAGTTCCGGCGCCGCTACGGCGACCGGGCAAGAGGAGGGCAGTGATGGCGGTTCCGAAGCGGAAGAAGTCGCGTAGCAACACACGGCACCGGCGTTCGCAGTGGAAGGCCGCCGCGCCGGACCTGGTGCCGATCGTGGTCGACGGGGAGCGGAGGCTGGTACCCCGCCCGCTCGTCCGCTACTTCCAGCAAGGTTGAGGTCCAGTCGGCCCGGCCCGGTCGTGCGGTCCCCAGGTCCGCGACCGGGCCGGGCTCGGTGCCGTTCACGGGGGCCACACGGATGGCGGAAGTGCCGTGTGACTTGTCCCACTCGGGGTTTTTGTCGCGAAAGCGCTGTTTCTAACGGTATGTGTGCACGCGTCGCTTGATCGAGTAAGAGGCTGCGCGAACCCGATGTACCCGGCGCGAACTCGCGGTCTCGCGCCATGATCCGCGCCCTGCCGCCGCAGGCCGCTCGTCCGTTCATCGCTCCGCGCTGGTCGGACGCCATTCCCGTAAGCGGTTCGCATTGGCGTGCCGATCCCGTCGGCGATTCCGGCGCCGGAACCCGAAACGTTCCCCGGCTTCGACCGGGTTCGCCGAAGGCGTTCATGATCACCGAGGGTGTTGACGAATCGTGGCGCGATTTCCACTCGATCGCGACTTGGTTCAGGTGTTCGGGTCCGAATATGCTTGCGGTACCGGAGGGGTTCTCTCCGGATCGAATGCTCGCCCCCGTTTCGGGGGATTCTCACCCGGACTGGCATCCCAGGCCATCCGTTGCTCGTCGTGCTCAAATGTGAGGAACGCAATGAACTACGGCACAGCGCTGCGAAATGAAATCCGCTCCGACGGGATCACGCCGCTCATCGGCATCTACGACATGCATTCGGCGTCGGTCGCCGCACAGCACTACAACGGCCTGTTCGTTTCGGGCTTCGGCTTCGCCGCCTCCCACTACGGGCTGCCCGACATCGGCTTCATCGCCTGGTCCGACATCGTCGCGTTCGTGCAGCGGCTGCGGCTGGCGTTCCCCCGCACCCACCTGCTGGTGGACATCGACGACGGCTACGTCGACCCGGAGGTCGCCTGCCACGTCGTCGAGCACCTGGAGCGCATCGGTGCCTCCGGCGTGATCCTGGAGGACCAGCGCAGGCCGCGCCGCTGCGGCCACGTCGACGGCAAGCAGATCCTGCCGCTGGAGGACTACCTCGAGAAGCTGGAGATGGTGCTGGCGACCCGCGAGGAGCTGGTCGTGGTCGCGCGCACCGACGCCGTCGAGGAGGACGAGATCCTGCGTCGCGCGGCCGCGCTGGCCGAGACCGACGCTGACGTGCTGCTCGTCGACGGCGTGCGCAGCGTCGAGTGGATCCGCAGAGTCCGCAGCGTGATCGGGGACAAGCCGCTGCTGTTCAACCAGATCGCGGGCGGGAAGTCGCCGCGGCTGTCGCTGCCGGAGCTCAGCGAGCTCGGCGTCGACGTCGCCATCTACAGCACGCCGTGCCTTTTCGCGGCGCAGGCCGCGATCGACACCGCGCTGGCGGAACTGCGCGCCAATGACGGAAGGCTGCCGGAAACGACCGGTGGCGCGGTCGGTGTCGCGTCGTCGCTGGAACTGCTGTCGCAGAACATCAGCAGGCACCACGAGAAGCCGGTGCGAATGAGCGTCTGACGATGTGGCCGCCGTGCGCGGCCACATCCTTATTTCGCAGCCCGGATGAATTCGGCTCGGCTCCGAAAGGAAATCACTTGGCCAACATTCCGGCCCTGCTCGCGCGAATTCGCGTCGACCCATACGTGCTGGCCATTCTGGCGACCGCCGGGACGGCTGCGTTCCTGCCCGTGCACGGAATCGCCGCGGCCGGACTGGAGCGCGCGATCACCGTGGCGATCGCACTTCTCTTCTTCGTCTACGGCGCCCGGCTGTCGACGAAGGAGGCGCTCGACGGAGCGCGCAACTGGCGAATGCACCTGCTCATCCTGGGAATCACGTTCGTGCTGTTCCCGCTGTTCGGGCTGCTGTGCGGGCTGCTGGTGCCGACTGTGCTGACGCCCGAGCTCTACGTCGGCATGGCGTTCCTGTGCGCGCTGCCGTCGACGGTGCAGTCCTCGATCGCGTTCACCTCGCTGGCCAGGGGCAACGTCGCGGCCGCGATCTGCGCGTCGTCGTTCTCCAACGTCCTGGGCGTGCTGCTGGCGCCGCTGCTGGTCAGCATGCTGGTCACGACCAGGGGCGGGGCGCTGTCGACCGACGCCGTCCGCGACATCGTGCTGCTCCTGCTGGTGCCGTTCGTGCTCGGACAGCTCTCCCGCCGATGGGTGGGGGAGTGGGTGCGGCGGCACAAGCGCGGCCTCGGCCTGCTCGAACGGGGCGTGATCCTGATGGCCGTCTACGCGGCGTTCAGCACGGGCACCGTCTCCGGCATCTGGCACCAGCTCACGCTCCCGCGCATCGGGATGCTGCTGCTGGTCGACGCCGCCCTGCTCGCGAGCGTGCTGGCGCTGTCGTCGCTGCTGGCGCGATCGATGGGGTTCGGACGCGCGGACCAGGTGCCGATCGTCTTCTGCGGGTCGCAGAAGAGCCTGGCCACCGGCCTGCCGATGGCCACGGTCCTGCTGACCGGGCAGAGCGTCGGACTCGGCGTGCTGCCGCTGATGCTCTACCACCAGATGCAGCTGATCACCTGCGCCTGGCTGGCCAGGAGGTTCGCCGGCCGGGAGCTCACGGCGGCACCGGAGCCGAAGCAGATCCGGGCCTGACCACACGAGGAAGGACAAAGCACCGATGCGCATCACGCGCAGGATCCTGACCCCGCTGGCCCTGGCCGCGACGGTCGCCGGCCTGTCGGCGCCGGCAGGCAACGCCAGCGAGGGCTACACCTCCGGAGGGCTCACCGTCCTCCGCGTCGAGGACAGCATCCTCGAGGTCGACAGGTCGCTGAACTTCAACCAGGGTTCCGGCGACACCGGCAGCGACGTCATAGAGGGATCAGGTCCCGTCAGCGGCGACTAGCCGATCGCTCGCCGGGAGCAACGCACGGCATCGAACCAGGTCCGCCGGACGCCACGGGTGTCCGGCGGACCGCTATGCGCAGGTGGAGACGGTTGTCACATGCGCAGGTCGCGGGGCCCTCGACCGGGGCGGCTTCTCAGGTCCTTCTCAGGGCGTCGGGTAACACTGTGCTCATGCGCATCCTCGTCGTCGACGACGACCGCGCCGTGCGCGAGTCCCTCAGGCGGTCGTTGCAGTTCAACGGTTACCAGGTCGAGCTCGCCGCGGACGGTCAGCAGGCACTCGACTGGCTCGCGGCCCAGCGGCCCGACGCCATGGTTCTCGACGTCATGATGCCCAGGGTGGACGGGCTGGAGGTCGCGCGCCGGCTCCGCAGCACCGGCGACGACCTGCCCATACTCGTGCTCACCGCCCGCGACGCGGTCTCCGACCGGGTCGCCGGCCTCGACGCGGGTGCCGACGACTACCTGCCCAAGCCGTTCGCCCTGGAGGAGCTCCTCGCCCGCCTGCGCGCCCTCCTGCGCCGCGCGTCGCCGGCGGACGTCGACCGCGAGGACCGCCCGGAGCCGCTGCGCTTCTCCGACCTCGAGCTGGACCCGGGCACCCGGGAGGTCCGCCGCGGCGAGCGCCCGATCAGCCTCACCCGGACCGAGTTCGCGCTGCTGGAACTGCTGATGGCGCACCCGAAGCAGGTGCTTACCCGCAGCAGGCTCCTGGAGGACGTCTGGGGCTACGACTTCCCGACCTCCGGCAACGCCCTCGAGGTCTACGTCGGATACCTGCGTCGCAAGACCGAGGCGGAAGGCGAGCCGCGGCTCATCCACACCGTGCGCGGTGTCGGCTACGTCCTGCGGGAGACGCCTCCGTGACGGTTCCCGCTCCACCACCCCCCGACCTCGTGGACGTCGGTCCGAGCACCGAGGGCGGCCGCTTTCAGCGGGTCTCGCTGCGGAACCGGGTCACCTGGCTGGCGGCGGTGTGCGTGGCGGGCGCGGTCGCGCTGGTCTCGATCGCCGCGTTCGTCACGGTGCACGACAGCCTCTACTCGCAGGTCGACGAGAACCTGACGCAGCGCGCGGTGGAGGCGGCCGAAGGCCCGCTGGTGCGGACTCCGGACCTCCAGCAGGTCCCGGTCGCCTTCTACGCGGCGGCCAACCTGAAGATCAGCGTGCTGTCGGCCAACGGCGCCGAGATGACGCCGAACCCGGGCGACCGGCCGCCGTCGAGCGGCCTGGAGCTGGCGGTGGCCAAGGGCCAGTTACCACAGTCGTTGCGCACCGACCAGCGCACCAACAGCCGCGTCGTCGCGGTGCCCGGCGGTCCGGGCGTGGCGCTGGTGATGTCGCAGTCGCTGCGCCCGACGCAGGCGACGCTGGCCCAGCTCAGCCTGGTCCTGGTCGTCATGGGCGGTGCGGGCATCCTGCTCGCCGCGGCGGCGGGGACGGCGGTGGCCAGGGCCGGGTTGCGGCCGGTGCAACGGCTGACCGCCGCGACCGAACGGGTCGCGCTCACCGGTGACCTGCGCCCCATCCCGGTCTCCGGCGACGACGAGCTGGCGCGGCTGACCACGAGCTTCAACCGGATGCTCGGTGCGCTGGCGGAGTCGCAGGAGCGGCAGCGGCGGCTGGTGGCCGACGCCGGGCACGAGCTGCGCACGCCGCTGACGTCGTTGCGGACCAACCTCGAACTGCTCATGGCCTCGGCCGAGCCGGGAGCGCCGACGCTGTCGGCGGAGGACCGCGAAGAGATGTTCGCCGACGTCCGCGCCCAGATCACCGAGCTGTCGTCGCTGGTCGGCGACCTCGTCGAGCTGGCGAGGGAGGACACGCCGCAGGCGGTCCACGAGCCGGTCGACCTGATGGAGGTCGTCGAGCGGGCCCTCAACCGCGCCCGGCGCCGGGCCGCGGGCGTGCGGTTCCAGGTGCGGCTGGAGCCGTGGCTGATGATGGGCGACGCGACCGCGCTGGAGCGCGCGGTGCTCAACCTGCTCGACAACGCGGCGAAGTGGAGCCCGGACGGCGAGACGGTCCGCGTCGACCTGCACCCCGAGCACGGCTACGCCGATCAGCACGGGTACTCCGCGCAGCGCCCGGCCCAGCAGGGTTACGGCTACGCGGTCCTGGAGGTCGCCGACGCCGGCCCGGGAATCGCCCAGGGGGACCGCCCGCACGTGTTCGAGCGCTTCTACCGTTCGTCGGACGCGCGTCAGCTCCCCGGGTCGGGACTGGGGCTCTCGATCGTCAAGCAGGTCGCGGAGCGGCACGGCGGCACTGTGTGGGCGGGTGAGGCCCCGGAGGGCGGCGCGTTGCTGAGCATGAGGCTCCCCGGCGGCACACCCGCCGGCGCGTGACCGGCGGCGCCCCGCCGCGGCAAAACAAACAGCACTGAACACAGATGGGTGGATCTTGCCAAGCGCAGGCCGGATTCCACACGACTGCGCGTACCGGTAGTGTTGGTTCGTGTTGACTTGATGTGTCAAGTTCGCGGGGGAGTCGACGGAGGGGCCGCGAGCCCTTCGGACGGGACGGTTCAGTGCTCGCACGGCAACGCCAGGAAGTGATCCTCAACGAGGTCCGCAGGACCGGCGCGGTGCAGGTCAGCGCCCTGGTCCTGCAGCTCGGGGTCTCCGACATGACCATCCGGCGCGACCTCGACGCGCTGGCCAGGCGCGGGCTGGTGGAGAAGGTCTACGGCGGTGCGACGTCGATGGTCGGCCGCAGCACCGACGAGCCGGGCTTCGAGGCCAAGTCGGTGCGCCAGCTCGCGGAGAAGGAGGCCATCGCGAAGCTGGCCGCCGAGCAGGTCCGCCCGGGCACCGCGATCGGCCTCTCGGCCGGGACGACCACCTGGACCCTGGCGCGCCACCTCGACGACGTGGCCGACCTGACCGTGGTCACCAACTCGATCCGGGTGGCCGACGCGCTCCAGCAGCGCGGCCGCACCGACCGGACGGTGGTGCTCACGGGCGGGGTGCGCACCCCGTCGGACGCGCTGGTCGGGCCGGTCGCGGTGCAGTCGCTGCGCTCCCTGCACCTGGACCTGGTGTTCCTGGGCGTGCACGGCATCGCCGCCCGCGCCGGGTTCACCACGCCCAACCTCAACGAGAGCGAGACGAACCGGGCGCTGGCCGAGGCCGCGAACCGGCTGGTGGTCGTGGCCGACCACTCCAAGTGGTCGACCGTCGGCATCTCCACCATCGTCGACCTGCACGAGGTGGACCTGCTGATCAGCGACGACGGGCTGCCGCAGGAGGCGCGGCAGGTGCTGTCGGAGAACGTTCCCGAGCTGGTGCTGGCGGAGGTGCCCCGATGAAGCGAACCGAGCGAAAGCTGGCCGACGGCCGCGAGATCATCTACTTCGACTCCGATCCGGCGAAGGTGCGCGACGCCGAGGACACCCGCGACCTGCCCGCGCGGTCCCCGGCGTCGGAGATGCGGCGCGACCCGCTCACCGGCGAATGGGTCGCGCTGGCCGCCCACCGCCAGACCCGCACCTACAAGCCGCCGGCCGAGCTGTGCCCGCTGTGCCCGAGCAGCCCGGGAAGGCCGACCGAGATCCCCGAGCCCGACTACGACGTCGTGGTCTTCGAGAACCAGTTCCCTTCGTTCGCACAGGGAATCCCGGGCGGATCGGACACTGTGGACGGTATGCCGATGGTCGCCTCGGCGCCCGCGACGGGACGCTGCGAGGTCGTCTGCTTCACCTCCGACCACAACTCGTCGTTCGGTGAGCTGAGCCGGGAGCAGGTGCGCGCGGTCGTCGACGTCTGGGCCGACCGCACCGAGGCGCTCGGTGCGACTCCCGGCGTCGAGCAGGTCTTCTGCTTCGAGAACCGCGGCGAGGAGATCGGCGTCACCCTGCACCACCCGCACGGCCAGATCTACGGCTACCCGTTCGTCACGCCCAGGACGGAGAAGATGCTGCGGGTCGCCGAGGAGTACCGCGCCGAACACGGCAGCCACGTGCTCGGAGACGTGCTGGAGGCCGAGCGCGCGAGCGGGCGGCGGGTGGTCGTCGAGTCGCGGCACTGGACGGCGTTCGTGCCCGCGGCCGCCCGCTGGCCCGTCGAGGCGCACGTGGTGCCGCACCGGCAGGTCCCCGACCTGGCCGCCCTCACCGACGACGAGCGCGACGACTTCGCCGCGACGTACCTGGAGCTGCTGCGGCGGATGGACGGGCTCTACGACCGCCCGCTGCCCTACATCGCGGCGTGGCATCAGGCGCCGGTGCGCACCGGGCGCGACCTGTCGTGGCTGCACCTCCAGGTCTTCTCGGTGCTGCGCTCGGCGGACAAGCTGAAGTTCCTGGCGGGTTCGGAGTCGGGCATGGCGGTGTGGATCAACGACGTGACCCCGGAGCAGATCGCCGACCGGCTCCGCGCCATCTAGGCTGCGCCACGCCCGGGTGCGTGGCCGCCGTGGGGCAGCGTTGATCGCCGTGGGGTCGGTGGTGGTGATCGTCGCGGGCGCAGTGGTGATCAACGCGGGTCGGTGGCGGGTGATCGCCGTTGGCCGGTGGCGGTATGGCGATATGACGTAGCGCACGTCGGCGCATTCCCGGGTCGCTCCACAGCCTGATCTCAGGCACTTCTCAGCTCCGTGCAGGAGAGTGGGGACATGACCGACCAGGCCCCGCGTTCCTCCGGCGAGCCACCGGAGGAGCCGCAATCGCAGGCAGGAGCCCCGGCCGAGGGCACGCCCGGCGAAGCGCCGCACGTCCCGGAGGGGACGTCGCACGCCGGAGCGCCGCCGAGGTCGGGCCAGCAGCCCCAGCACTCGCCGGAGCAGCCGTCGCAGCCGGGTGACGTCTCGCAGCAGGGTGGCGTCTCGCAGCAGCCGGGCGAGCAGGCGCCGCAGGCGTCTGGACTGCAGCAGTCCGGGGCGCCGCAGCCCGGGGCGCCGCAGCCGTCGACCGGGGAAGTGCAGTCCGGGGTGCCGCAGTCCGGACAGCCGCAGCCGTCGTCTGGGGAGCACGGTGCGCCCGCCGGGCAGCCGACCGACCAGGTGGGCCAGTCGGCCGGCCAGGCGACGCAAGGCGCTGCCCAGCCGCCCTGGCAGCCGTCCGCGCCAGGCCAGGGCGCGCAGGCCGAGCAGTGGTCGCAGGCGGGACAGCCCTTCGGCGCCCAGGGAGCCGGTGCGCAGCAGTACCCGGGCCAGCAGCCCCACGCGCAGCCGCAGGGCCAGGGGAGCCCCGGGCAGGGCAGCCACCCCGGCCAGGGCTACCCCGGTCAGAGCCATCACCCGGGTCAGAGCCACCAGCCGGGTCAGGGGGAGCACACCGCGCACTACGCCGGCCAGTACCCGCCGGGCACCGCGTGGCAGCAGTCCAGCGGTTTCCACCCGATGAACCCGGTCGACACCCACCGCGGCAACGAACGCTCCAGCCGCAACCGGGCCCTCGTCGGCGTCGTCGCGCTGGCGCTGGTTGCCGGACTGGTCGGTGGCGGGGTCGGCGGCGTCGTCGGGTTCCAGCTCGGCGGCGGCAACCGTCCCGGTCCCACCGCTCTGGACCAGCCGCGCCCGGCGCGCAGCGCGAGCACCGCGCCCGCCGGTTCGGTGCAGCAGGTCGCCGAGAAGGTGCTGCCCACCGTCGTCCAGCTGCAGGTGCAGAGCTCGCAGGGTTCCGGCGAGGGTTCGGGCATCGTGCTGAGCCCCGACGGCTACATCCTGACCAACAACCACGTCGCCGAAGGCGCGCGCAGCGGGCGCATGACCGCCCTGTTCCACGACAACCGCACCGCGTCGGTGACCGTCGTCGGCACCGACCCGAACTCCGACCTCGCGGTGATCAAGGCCGACATCCAGGGCCTCACCCCGGCGTCGCTGGGGCGCTCCGACGATCTCCCGGTCGGCGCTCCGGTGGTCGCGGTCGGCTCGCCGTTCGGGCTTTCCGGCACGGTCACCAGCGGGATCATCAGCGCCAAGGACCGGCCGGTGCGCGCGGGCGGCGAGTCGGGCAGCCAGTCGAGCGTGCTGAACGCGCTGCAGACCGACGCCGCGATCAACCCCGGCAACTCCGGTGGGCCGCTGGTCGACATGGACGGCAACGTGGTCGGCATCAACTCGGCGATCTACAGCCCCGGCTCCGGCCAGGAGCAGGCCGGTTCGGTCGGGCTCGGCTTCGCCATCCCGATCGACCAGGCCCAGCGCACGTCCAAGGAGCTCGTGGAGACCGGGTCGGCGACCCAGACCACGCTTGGAGTGCGGATCACCCCCGCCGAGCGGCCCGGCGCCGTGGTCGTCGAGGTCGTGCCCGGCGGCGCTGCCGAGGCCGCGGGCATCCGGCCCGACGAGGTGATCACCAAGCTCGGCGACCGGGCGATCCAGGACCCGGACGAGCTGATCGCCGCGGTCCGCTCGCACGCACCCGGTGAGCAGGTGCAGTTGACGACCACCGACCGAGCCGGCGGTGGCGAACGCACGGTCACGGTCACCCTGGCAGGGGAGAAGGGGTGATTCGACGGGACTCACGGCCGGCGGGGCGGCCGTGACCACGGCGGTCGCGACGACCGGGACGGCGGTCGCGGAGACCGGTCCGTGGCCACACCGGCCGAGCCGGGCGGCATGCCCCCTCCGTGCCTCCCGGCGCGGCCGACGTCGGAAGTCCGTTCGAGGCGCGCCGCGGTGAGCGTTCGAGTGGCGACGAGCGGGGAGCGCCACGGGGAGGCGTGCCAAGGGGAAGTGTTCGGGTGCAGTGTTCGTGATGGACGTGTTCGAGCGGACGGCGTTCGGGGATGGCGTTCTTCGGGGACGGCGTTCGAGCGGACGGCGTTCGAGGGGTGCGGATTTCGGGAAAGCGGAATTTCCGCACACGACAGGGGTTTCCACGGTTGCAGGGCTTCGCGCTGAGCCGGCGTTTCGCAGCGACAAGGGGAGTTTCGGCAGGATGTCCGATTACACAGGCAGTGTCATTCCGCACCGGGTCCGTGATCTCGACGAGCGATCCGACTCACTGGCTCTGACCGAGGCGGTCCTTGCCACTACGGTGACCGATATGGAACGCAGCGCGCAGCGGTTGGGGCGGGCCCTGGTTGTCATCGTCGACGACCGGGTCGCGCAGGGCGAGCAGGACGACAGCATCGGTCCGCTGGTGACCGAGCTGCTGGAGGAGGCCGGTTTCATCGTCGACGGGAGTGTCGCGGTGGCCGGCGAGACGGTGGACATCCGCAACGCGCTCAACACCGCGGTGATCGGCGGGGTCGACGTGGTGATCACCGTGGGCGGCACGGGCGTGTCGCCGCGGGACGTCACCCCGGACGCGACCGCGGGTGTGCTCGACCGGCCCATCCCGGGCATCGCGGAGGCCCTGCGGGCCTCCGGCCTGGCGGCGGGCGCGGTCGACGCGGGGGTCTCGCGGGGCCTGGTCGGGGTGTCCGGGAGCACGCTGGTGGTGAACCTGGCGGGCTCGCGGTCGGCGGTCCGCGACGGCATGGCGACGCTGACGCCGCTGGTCACCCACGTGATCGAGCAGCTGTCCGGCCTCGAGACGGCCTGATCCGGCACAGGCCGCTCTGCCCGGGGCGTTCGCCCCGGTCGCATCGGCCGGAAGCACACAACGCGGTGGCGGCGCCCGAACTGCTCGGGCGCCGCCACCGCTGTTTCAACTCGCTCTTCGGTAGGAGCCGCCGACGAGGCCAACCGGCAGGTGCGCCGTCGCGCAGGCCGTCAGCCGTCCCGATTCGCCCGGCCGGTACGACTTCGCCCAGGCGGGCCAGCTTCGCTCAAGCCGTCAGCCGGTCCGGCTGTTGCACCGGACCTCGGCCGAGGGCCCGCTGGCTGGTCAGCTCGCGGAACCGGTGGGCCCGGAGCCTTCCTGCTTGTCGGTGGGCTTGTCCTGCGCTCCCTGCTGGCCGGTCTGAGTCGTGTCCCGAGGGCTCGCCTGCGAGGTGTCCTGTGACTTCGCCTGCGTGTCCTTGGTGTCCTCCGGCGCCTTGGCCTGCGAGCCGCCGGCGTCGGCGTCCGAGCCGGAGGCGCTGTCGCGGTGCTGGGCGCGCTTGATCGTCTCCTCGACCTTGCCGCTGACGCTCTCGATCTTGTCGTGGTACTTGCCGCCGGTGGCCTTGTCCAAGCTCGACTTTGCGGCGTCGAGGCCCTTGGTGGCGCTCGGGCCTGCCTTCTCCGCGAGATCCTCGGCCTTGGATTTGGCCTGCTGGGCCAGTTCCTTGGCTTTGTCCAGGAATCCCATCCTCTGCCTCCCGTGGCTCGAACGGCGCGACCGCGGTCGAGCGCGCTCCGACGAGGAACGGGTCCGTCGTCGGGACGACCCCACCGCCAGCGGGCTTTTGCCCGTTAAGTTCCAATTACCGAGCGTATGCCCTCCGCCGTCATGGTGTCACCGTGATCCTTTGGGTGAAAGCCCTACCCCGTCCGGCGCACGCGCCACCTGCCCATCGCTGCTACGCGCCTACCAGCGATGAGGGACGATGGTGTCGTGACAGAGCAGTCCCGAAACCGGTCGTCCGAAGCGGACCGGAGGCGCCGGCTCGCCGAGGTCTTCGGTGACGTCCTACCCGACACCACCTCGGACGAACGGTCGCAGCGCGGTCCCGCGCAGAACGAGACCGAGCGCTGGTACCGCGAGAACCGTCCTCCCCACCACGACGACCACCGCTGAGGGGGCCCGAGACCACGGGCGTCCGCAGCCGAGGTGCGCACTGTGCCGTTGCCGGATGCAGGGTGCCGATGGCTGGCGGGCGCAGGCGCGGCCGCGCCGGCACGGCGAGCCCTGGCATCCCCCGCGGTTGGGGGCAGTGAGACTTGCGTCGGGCTCGGGGTCGGGGTCGGGACTGCGGTCAGGACTTGGTCGAGGTCTGCCCGTCGCCGTTCGACTGGCTGGACGTGGTGGACGCCTCCTCGGGGGCAAGGCCCTTCACCGCGGGCAGGCCCTGTTCGCGGCGGAGCAGGTCGCGGATTTCCAGGAGCAGTTCGACGTCGGTAGGCTCGACCTCGGTTTCCTTGCCCCGGTCGCGGCGTTCCTTAAGCGTTTTCATCGGCAGCACGAAAATGAAGTAGACAACCGCCGCCGTGATGAAGAACGTGATCACGGCGTTGATGACCTGTGCGAAGTCGATGATCGACTGCTGGTTCCCGGCGACCAGCTGAATGGAGAGGCCGGTTACGTTGCCTCCGCCGGTCGCCGCGATTACCGGCTTGATGATGCTGGTCGTGAATGCGGTGACCAAGGCAGTGAACGCGCTGCCGACCACCACGGCGACCGCGAGGTCGACCACGTTGCCGCGCATCAGGAAGTCTTTGAATCCCTTGAGCACAGGTTGTCCTTTCCGCAATTCGTGGGCCCCGTCCGGGTGCGCTCGGACGGATGATGTTGTGACCGACGGGAGTTGGCTCCATGACGGCTGCTCAGCGGAGCGTAACGGTCACCGATTGGGTGAGGGAGGCTGCGGCGACGGCCGGTGCCAGGCCTTCCGGTAAGCCCACGACGATGAGTCTCCCCTGGTCATGTCGATCACCTGTGGGGCGCACGGCGATGACGGGCGCCTGCTCGGCCAACACCGAACTATTACCCGATCGGGTGGCAGTTGTGACTATGTCCACCCGCCGTCCCGGGTGGAGGAGGTCGGCCACGTCAGGGTCCGCCAACCGGATGGGGACCGCGGCGTGCCGCGGGTCGCCGGTGGTCAACGCCGTCTGCGCGGGACCGGCCAGCCGCACGTCGGTCAGGGGCTCGCCGCTGCGTGACGCGCTGCCGAGCACTCGCCCCGTCGCCTCGTTCACCTCGGACAGCACGCCGCTGGGCGCGAGTTCGGCGGGCATGGTCCGCCGGGCCACGTCCTCGGACTCGAGGACATGGCCGGGGGCGAGGTCCCGGGCCGCGACCAGCACCGGCACTCCGCCGCTCGCCGGCCCCGGCCTCGGCTGCAGTGCCACGATCGCGGCGAGCGTGGCGAGCAAGACCGCGCCGACTCGGCGTAGGACGACTGTTCGCGCATGACGGCCAGGTGGGAGGAGATTTCGCATTCTTGAGCCCAGCCCTGTTTCCCTCTTGCCCATTGGTCTCTCCTGTCGTTCGCGTGCTTGGGAGGGGCGAGTTCGACATCAGGGAGATTCGACAGCGACGGGCAGGGAGAAATTTGGAATCTGTGGATAAACACGGTGGGTGTGGATAACTCGGTGCCCGGATGGTTGTCGTTGCAGTCCGGAAGAGCTATCCGGCGGGACAAAAGAGTGAATTCGAGAACTGGGATCGCGTCGCTCGGCAGTGCCGTTGATGGAAGGGCGAGTGCTGAGCGGGGTGGAAGCGATGCATGGGGAATACGGCACTGCAAAGACAGCGGGCCGCACAGCGTGGAGTCGTAGGCGCTGGAATGGGCAGCGAGGTGCCGCAGCGTGGAGTCAGACGTCCCGGAGTGGAGAGCCCGACGCGGACCGGGGCCAGGCGCGGAAGCGGGCGAGCGGACTTCCCGGAGGGAGATCCCTCGAGATCGCCGAAGCTCCGGCGCCGAAGCGCCGGAGCCGGATGTCGCGTGCTCGGGACGCCGTCGTGGCGCCCCCCTGTGTCAGGAAGCGGCGGCCGCCGGGGCGCTGCTGGAGCCAGAGCCCGACGACGACGAGGAGGAGCTGCTCGACGAGGAGCTGTTCGACGACGAGGACGAGCTGCTCGACGAGGACGACGAGTCGCTGGACGTCGACGAGCTGGAGCTGCCCGACCCGGAGTTGTTGCTGTTCGACCGGTTGTCGGTGCGGTAGAAACCGCTGCCCTTGAACACGATGCCGACGGCGTTGAAGAGCTTGCGGAGACGGCCGGTGCACTCAGGGCACGTGGTCAGCGAGTCCTCCTTGAAGGACTGCACCGCCTCGAAGCGGTGGTCGCACTCAGTGCAGGCGTACTGGTACGTGGGCACGGCCGAAACCTCCGACATCATCAGGTTGGCACTCCTACGGGCAGAGTGCCAACACGATGATGCGTCAAAACAGGTGCGTAGCGCAATTACTCCTAGGTCACACCGGAGACTCCCAGGTCGCGCCCACCGGCCCCGGACCGCACGGCCTGAGCTCACGCCGACAGCGCCCTGACACCACGCCCCGGGGTCACCACCGCACCAACCCGCACGTCGTGGTCCTCGCCGGGCAGCTCCTCGACGAGCTCCTCGTCGCGGACCACCGCCACCAGCGCCGCCTCCGGCGCGGCCATGGGCAGCGAGCGGTCGTAGTAGCCCGCCCCGCGGCCGAGGCGCACCCCGCGCCGGTCGACGGCCAGCGCGGGCACGAGCACCGCGTCGGCCTCACCGATCGCTTCGGGGCCCAGCCGGGCGCCGTTGGGTTCGAGCAGGCCGTAGCCCGCGCGCTCCAGCGAGTCCGGGCCGGTGTAGGCGGCCCAGTCCAGTGGCGACGAGC
The DNA here is from genome assembly GCF_018141105.1 of Saccharopolyspora erythraea. Taxonomy (NCBI): domain Bacteria; kingdom Bacillati; phylum Actinomycetota; class Actinomycetes; order Pseudonocardiales; family Pseudonocardiaceae; genus Saccharopolyspora; species Saccharopolyspora erythraea. Next base: position 872,530 of record NZ_CP054839.1, read on the forward strand.
GGACCACGACCGGCAGCAGCACCCGGTGGCCCTTGGCGCGCAACTCGTCGAGCAGCTCGGGCGACCCGGGCTCGCCGCCTACCGGCACGTACGCGCAGACGGTCGCCCCGGGACGGTCGTCGAGCCAGCGCAGCAGGGCCTCGCCCAGCGCCACCGCCTCGGCCGAACGTGTGGTCCCGTTCGTGGCACGCCGCCGTTCCAGCAGCTTGCGCCGCCATTGCGCCTTCTGCTCACACAGATCTCCGATCGAGGTCACAACCCCACTGTAAGTTGGCCCGATAGGCTTTGCGGCCATGGACAGCCCGACGCTCACCGCGGCCGCAGCGTTCCGGACCGCCATCGTTCCCGCCGCCGGACTCGGAACCAGGTTCCTGCCCACGACCAAGGCGGTGCCGAAGGAACTCCTGCCGGTGGTCGACACCCCCGCGATCGAACTGGTCGCCGCCGAGGCCGCCGAGGCCGGCGCGAGCAGGCTGGTCATCGTCACCTCGCCGGAGAAGGAGTCCGTCACCGAGTACTTCCGCCCGAACCCGGAACTGGAGCGGACCCTGTCCGAGCGGGGCAAGGAGGACCTGCTCGCCAAGGTCCGGCGAGCGCCGGGCCTGATCGACGCGGAGACCGCGGTGCAGGAGAAGGCACTGGGCCTCGGGCACGCCGTGTCCTGCGCCGAGTCGAAGCTGACAGACCAGGACGACGCCGTTGCGGTCCTGCTGCCCGACGACCTGGTGCTGCCCACGGGCGTGCTCACCCGGATGGCCGAGACCCGCGCCCGCTACGGGGGCAGCGTGCTGTGCGCCTTCGACGTGCCGAGGGAGCAGATCTCCGCCTACGGCGTCTTCGAGGTGTCCGACACCGGTGAGGAGGACGTCCACAGGGTCCTGGGCATGGTCGAGAAGCCCGCACCCGAGGAGGCGCCGTCGACCTTCGCCGCCGCCGGGCGCTACCTGCTCGACCGGGCGGTGTTCGACGCGCTGAAGCGCATCGAACCCGGCGCCGGAGGTGAACTGCAGCTGACCGATGCCGTAGCGTTGCTGATCTCCGAAGGTCACCCGGTCCACGTCGTGCTGCATCGAGGCGGGCGACACGACCTGGGAAATCCTGGCGGTTTCCTCAGGGCTGCGGTGGACTTCGCGCTGCAGGATCACGAGTACGGGCCGGGGCTGCGGAACTGGCTCGTCGAGAGGTTGAACAGGGAGTAGCGCCGAACGCCGCCGCTCGCAGGGCCACGGCTTTCCGGCACGCCCCGGGAGAGGTCGACAGCCATGAGGTCAGTAGACGAGCAGCTAGCGCGGGTTCTCTCCGCAGCCGTTCGACCGGCGCCGGTGCGGGTCGCGATCTCGGAGGCCCAGGGCCTGCTCTGCGCGGAGGAGGTCGTCGCCGAACGCGCGTTGCCGGGGTTCGACCAGGCCGCCGTCGACGGCTACGCGGTGCGCAGCGTCGACGTGCAGGCCGCGGCCGAGTCGCCCGTCGCGCTGCCGGTGGTCGGTGAGATTCCCGCCGGTTCGCGACAGCCGCGGCGGCTCCAGCCGGGCCAGGCGGTCCGGGTGGTCACCGGTGCGCCGCTGCCGACGCTCGCCGACGCGGTGGTGCCGCTGGACTACACCGACGACAACCCGGCGAAGGTGACGGTGCGGCAGCCGGTGCCGTCGGCCGCCTTCGTGCGCAGGACCGGCGAGGACGTGCAGACCGGTGACGTCGCGGTGCGCCGTGGCGCGCCGATCGGAGCCGCGCAGGTCGGCCTGCTGGCGGCGGTAGGACGCAACAAGGTGCTCGTGCACCCGCGCCCCAGGGTTTCGCTGATCTCGGTCGGCGAGGAGCTGGTCGACGTCGACCGCACCCCCGGCCAGGGGCAGGTCTACGACGTCAACTCCTACGCGCTGGCCGCCGCCGCGCGCGACGCGGGCGCCGAGGTGACCCGTGTCGGCATCGTCAGCAGCGACCCGCGCAGGCTGCGGGAGGTCGTCGAGGGGCGGCTGCTGCTGTCGGAGATCGTGGTCATCGCGGGCGGGGCCGGCGGCAGCGCAGGCGAGGAGGTCCGCAGGAGCCTGGCCGACCTCGGCGTCCTCGACGTCACCAGGGTCGCCATGCACCCCGGTTCGGTGCAGGGCTTCGGCCGGCTCGGACCGGACCAGGTGCCGACGTTCGTGCTCCCGGGCAACCCGGTCAGCGCGCTGGTGGTGTTCGAGGTGCTGGTGCGTCCGCTGATCCGGGCGGCGCTGGGCAAGCACAACCCGCACCGGCGCACCGTCACCGCGAGCCTGCTCTCGCCGGTCACCTCGGTGAAGGGCCGGCGGGGGTTCCTGCGTGCGCAGCTGCTCCGCGACCCCGACAACGGCTCCTACCTGGTGCAGCCGCTCGGGACGTCGGGTTCGCACCTGCTGGCCTCGCTGGCCGAGGCGAACTGCCTGCTGCTGGTCGAGGACGACGTCATGGAGGTCGCGGTGGGCGAGGACGTGCGGGTCAGCTTCCTGTCGCAGCGTGCGTGAGCGCTGATGGCCCATCCTCCCGACGCCGAAGCGTTCCAGGGCTTCGGCCGCCACCCGGGGTGGCCTGCGAAGCTCGGACCGCTGCTGACCGGTGCGGGCGCGGTGGCGCTGCGCCCGCCGAAGCTGCGCGACGGCGCGGCGTGGAGCAGAACCCGGCTGCGTGACCGCGTCTACCTGCAGAAGTGGGAGCCGACCTCGATCGGGAGCTGGCAGGAGCGCAACTCGACGATGGCCTGGCCCGCGCAGTGGAGCGCGTTGCGCAGCCTCGGGCGCCGGGGCCTGGCGCTGCCGTTCACGATCACCGTTCAGGGTGAGCTGGCCGGCCAGCTCACCGTCGGCAACATCGTCCGCGGTGCGCTGCGGTCGGGGTGGATCGGGTACTGGGTCACCGAGCGGCTCGCCGGCGGCGGGGTCGCCACCGCGGCGGTCGCGCTGGCCGTGGACCACTGCTTCGGCCCGGTCGGCCTGCACCGGCTGGAGGCGACGGTGCGCCCGGAGAACCAGCCCAGCCTTCGGGTGCTGGAGAAGTCGGGGTTCCGCCGCGAGGGCATGTTCGAGCGCTACCTCGACGTCGCGGGCGACTGGCGGGACCACTACGTCTACGGCCTGACGATGGAAGAGGTGCCGGAAGGCGCCGTCGAGGTGCTGGTGCGGGAGGGGCGCGCCCGGCGTCCCTGAGCCGCCAGGCGAGCGACGGCGGTTGCGCCGGAGCCTGAGGGCGAGATCTTGCTCACCTGATCGGTGGGTTCGCGCAACCTGCCGGTGATCTCGGACGTCTCGCGAACGAGCTGTTCGGCGGCATGATCAGCGCTGTTCAGCGGTGTGGAGACCGACACGCCCGCGTCGATGGTGCGGCTGGTCGCCCCGGACGTGAGTTTTTCTGGACCGGGGTGGAACAACTGCCGATTCGGCGTGGCTCCGAGACAGATGTGACTGATGTGGCTAGCGTGGCGACCGCAGAGGTGTGCTGCCGGTGGCCAGGGGGAGGTGGCGAGGCATGCTCAGTTCGTTGATCTTCGCTGCGCTGGCGGCCGCATGGTTGGTCGTTCTCGTGCCGATGTTCGCCCGTCGCCGCCAGGAAGTGTCCAAGACCACCGACTCGGCGCTGGCGGCCCGGGTGGTCCGGCGCGGCAGCGGTCGGCGCCCGGCAGCGTCCGCTGCACCGAGGACCTACGGGGTGGAGGAGGCGTACGGGATGCCTGACACCGGCCAGGACGACGTGGACGTCGACGAATACCAGGACGACGGCGGCTGGCGCCGGGTGCACAGCGACGACGTCCGCGCGGGCCGGCGCTACCGGCCGGGGCGCGGTGGCTTCGACCCCGAGGCCGCGGCGCTGGCCGCGAAGGCCAAGTACGCCCGCAGGCAGCGGATCGTGCTGGCGATCCTGCTCACCGCGGTCGGCACCGCGGTGGTCGCCGCGCTCGCGTGGCCGATGCTCTGGTGGCTGCACGGGGCCGTCGACCTGGTGCTGGTGGGCTACCTGACCTACCTGCGCAGGCAGGTGCGCATCGAGGAGGACGTCCGCAGCCGCAGGCTCGCGCGCATCTCCGGCGACCGCGAGGTCGACGAGGACGGCGAGTACGAGGACGGCGAGTACGACCACGTCGAGGACTACGACGACGTCCCCGAGCGCGAAGAGCCGGAGGAAGTCGGTGACCGCCCGCGCAGGCGCGCGGCGGCGACGTCGACGCCCACCGGCGCCGTCGCGGTGGAGATCGACGACGAGGACCCGATGTTCGACGAACTGGACGAGCGCACCTGGGAGCCGTACCGCAGAGCGGTCGGCGAGTAGCCGCGGTCGATCCGGAAAGGGCCTGGTGAACCAGGCCCTTTCCGCTTTCCGGGGGGTGGCGCGAGGGGGCCTCGGAGGGCTTGCTAAGCTACAACGGCAATTGAACAAGGGGCTGTAGCGCAGTTGGTAGCGCGTCTCGTTCGCATCGAGAAGGTCAGGGGTTCGATTCCCCTCAGCTCCACGGAATGGCAGGCTCGTGCTCGCGGAGAGCACGAGCCTTTTTCCGTTTCGCGTGTTCGTCGCGGGGGCCGAGCCCCCGCGGGCCCCCACGGTGCGGTGGTCACCTGTTCCCAGCTCTTTGCGGTGCGGAGCGTTCCCGGCCTGGTCTTGGACGAGCCTTCCGTTGGCGAAACCTCCACAGGGCACAACACGAACTGGTTCTTTCTTGCGTTGGTTGCGGGTGTCACGAGTGGCGGTGGCGTCCGGTTCCTACGGATTGGGGATGCGGATGCCGTTCCGAGCGCGTGCGACTGCCTGACGTGCAGGGGTGAGGGGCCCTGCCGGGTGCCGGCAGGGCCCCTCCACTGTGGAGGTCAGGCGTCCGGGTACTGGTACGGCGCGGTGATGGCCTCCAGGATGTGGCCGTTGGGGTCGTCGAAGTAGATGCCGCGACCGCCGTGTTCGTGGTTGATCTCGCCCGGCTTGGTGTGGTGCGGGTCCGCCCAGTACTCGATGCCCGCTTCGCGGATGCGGGCGAAGATCCGGTCGAACTCCTCGTCGGTGACGAGGAACGCGTAGTGGTTGGGCCGGATCTCGTCGGAGTCGGCGAAGTCCAGCGTCACCCCGTTCGCCGTCTCCACCGGGGTGAACGGCCCGAGGTCGGGCAGCACCTCCAGGTCGAGGAGGTCGGCGAGGAACTTCGCCGAGGCGTGCCGGTCCTTGCAGTGGACGATGGTGTGGTTGAGGTCAACGGACATCGCACAGCCCTTCCTTCTCGGTCATCGCGGTGGTCAGCGTCCAGACGGCCTCGCCGAGCTCCATGTGCAGCGCCGCGTCCGCCATCCGCCCGTCGGCGTCGAACGCCTCGTCGGAACGCGGGACGGCGACGCCGGTGTCGAGCACGTGCGCGCCGGCGGCCTCGAGCGAGCGCCGCAGGGCGTCCTGCGCCCAGGTTGCGCCGTAGTCGCTGGGGCTGGCGCCGATCACGGCGGTCGTCTTGCCGGTGAGCACGCTTTCGCCGTCGGGGCGCGAGGCCCAGTCCAGCGCGTTCTTGAGCTGTCCCGGGATCGAGCCGTTGTACTCCGGGGTCGCGATCAGCAACGCGGCCGCGCCGTCGATGGCCTCGCGCAGCCTCCGCACCGGGCCGGGCGGCTCGGCTTCGTGGTCCTCGTTGAAGGGCGGGATCGTCGCCAGCTCGTCCCACTGCCGGAATCCGAAGGCCGGGTCGACCAGTTCGCCCGCGGCGCGCAGGAGCGCGGTGTTGGTGGAACCCGAGCGCAGGCTTCCCGAGATCCCGAGAACGCATGCGGTGGTGGTGCCCATCTGTCCTCCTAGTTCGTGTGGGGACACGATGCGGCGCGGGGCTTCCGGTTCGCTTACCAACCGCTTGCGGCCCGCCGTGTCGCTATCGTCAGCCCATGTGGTTCGGCGTGCTGGGTCCGCTCGTGGTGCGCACCGACGCGGGCGAAGCGGTCGCGGTGCCGGGGGTCAAGGTCCGCGCGTTGCTGGCGTGCCTGCTGGTGCGTCCTGGGACCGCGGTGTCGGCTGACCGCCTGGTCGAAGAGCTGTGGGGCGGCGAGCGGGTGCCCGCCAACCCGCTGGGCGCGCTGCAGGCCAAGGTGTCGCAGCTGCGCAAGGCGCTGGCCGACGCCGAGTCCGGCGGTCGCGATCTGGTGGTGTCCGGGCCTGCCGGATACGTGCTGGAGGTGGGCGCCGACGCCGTCGACTCGCTGCGCTTCGCCGCGCTGGTCGCCCGGGCGCGGGACGCGCGGGGGCTGGCCGAGGCGCTGGAGCTGTGGCGGGGACCGGCTTTCGCCGACTTCGCCGACTCCGGCTTCGCGCGCCCGGTGGTCGAGGGTCTGGAGGAGCAGCGGCTGTCCGCTGTGGAGGACCACGCCGAGGCGCGGCTGGCGGAAGGCGAGCACGGCTCGCTGGTCGCGGAGCTGGGGGCGCTGGTGGTCGAGCACCCGCTGCGGGAACGGCTGTGCGCGGCGTACATGCGCGCGCTCTACCGCAGCGGCAGGCAGGCCGAGGCGCTGGAGGCGTTCGCGGCTCTGCGCGGGCGGCTGGGCGAGGAGCTGGGCGTCGACCCGGGGCCGGAGATCATGGCTCTGCACCAGCGGATCCTGGAGCAGGACGCGGGGCTGACCTCGATGCGGTCGAACGTGCCGGCTCCGCTCACGGGGCTGGTGGGCCGCGGCGGCGCTGTCGCCGACGTGCGGGAGTCGTTGCGGGCCAACCGGCTCGTGACGCTGACCGGTCCCGGCGGTGTGGGCAAGACCCGGCTCGCGCTGGAGGTGGCCGGGGAACGCGACGCGTGGCTGGTCGAGCTGGGAGCGCTGGATCGCGCCGACGACGTCGGGCGCGTGGCGGAGCTGGTGGCCGAGGTGCTCGACGTCCGGGACCACGTTCTCGTCACGCCGTTCCAGGCCGGGCAGCGGCCGGACGCTGTGCGGCGGCTGGTGAACGCGTTGCGGGACAAGGAGATCCTGCTCGTGCTCGACAACTGCGAGCACGTAGTCGAGCCGGTGGCCGCGCTGGCCGAGGCGCTGTTGCGGGCTGTGCCGGGGCTGTGCGTGCTCGCGACCAGCCGCACACCGCTGGGCCTGCCGGGTGAGGCCCTGCACCCGGTGCCGCCGCTGGACGTGCCCGAGTCCGGCCGTGAGGCCGCAGGGTCGAGCGCGGTTGAGCTGTTCGTCGAACGCGCGGTCTCCGCGGCGCCCGGCTTCGCGCTCGGCGAGCACAACGCCGAGGCCGTCGCCGCGATCTGCCGCAGGCTGGACGGGTTGCCGCTGGCGCTGGAGCTCGCCGCCACGCGCGTGCGCGCGCTGGGCGTCGACGAGCTGGCGCGGCGGCTGGAGGACCGGTTCCGCCTGCTGGCGGCGGGCTCGCGTGCCGCCCCCGCACGGCAGCAGACGTTGCGCGCGGTGATCGACTGGAGCTGGGAGCTGCTGGCCGAACCGGAGCGGGTCGTGCTGCGCAGGCTGGCCGTGCACACCGACGGCTGCACGCTCGACGCCGCCGAAGCGGTGTGCGGGCTGGGCGGCGAGGACGTCGTCGGCGCGCTGGCGCAGCTCGTCGACCACTCCCTGGTTGTCGTCGCGGAGAGCGCGGGCGGACTCCGGTACCGGTTGCTGGAGACGGTCGCCGCCTACAGCCTCGAACGGCTGGCCGAGGCCGGTGAGGCCGACCGGGTCCGGCTCGCGCACGCCGAGTTCCACATCGATCTGGCAGAGCAGGCCGAGCGGCGGTTGCGCGGGCACGACCAGCGCCGGTGGCTGGAGCGGCTGGACGCCGAGAGCGCAAACCTGCGGGCCGCGCTGGACTGGGCGGTGCGGCACCGGCGGCCGGACTTGGCACTGCGGCTGGTCAACGCGTTGGCCTGGTACTGGTTCCTGCGCGGCAGGCACCAGGAGGGCCACCGGGCGCTCACCGCGGCCCTCGACCTCGACGACACCGAATCCCTGGCCCGCGCGAAGGCGATGACCTGGCGTTCCGGCCTCGACTACCTCGTGCGGGCCGGCGCCGACCCGGAAGCGCAGGCGCGGGAAGCACTCACGCTCTACGACCGGTTGGGCGCGCTCGACGAGCAGGCGCACGCGAAGTGGCTGCTCAGCTTCAGCATGTCCGGCAGCGGCCGGGTGGCCGCCGCCCGCGTGCTCGCCGACGAGGCGCTCCGGCGCTTCCGCGAGCGCGACGACCGGTGGGGCGTCGCGGCGGCGCTGACCGTCAGGGCGCAGCAGACGGCCATGTCCGACGACCGGGACGCCGGCCGCGACGGGGCGCGCGCCAGGGAGCTGTTCACCGAGCTGGGCGACCGGTGGGGACAGGCGTGGAGCGCCCGGGTGCTCGGCGGCGTGGCCATGGACGCCGGTGACTACGACCTGGCCGCCCGACTGCACTGCGAGGGGCTGCGCACGGCCGAGGAGCTCGGGCTGTGGTCGGTGGTGTCCGGGCACCTCGCGCACCTGGGGAGGGTCTCGATGCTGCGCGGCGACTACGCCCGGGCCGACGAGTTGCACCGCCGCGCGCTGCGGCTGGCGAGGGAGCAGTCCTACGAGCCGTCCGCGGTCTACGCCGAGACGGGCCTCGGCATCGCGGCGCGGTGGCGCGGGCGGCTGGAGGAGTCCGAGGAGCACCACCGGCACGCCCTGGAGTGGAACCGGCGCGCCGGCTACGAGCCCGGCATCGCGCTTTCGCTGGCGGAGCTGGGGTTCGTCGCCGAGCAGCGCGGCGACCTGGACTCGGCGCTGGCCCTGCACCGGGAGGGCTTCGACGTGGCCGGCCGGACCGGTGACGTTCGCGCCGTCGCGCTCGCGCTGGAGGGGCTGGCCGCGGTGCGGGCGGCGACGGGGGAGCACGAGCTCGCGGCGCGGCTGCTGGGAGCGGCGGCCGAGGCGAGGACTTCGGTGTCGGCACCGCGGCCGGCAGCCGAGCGGGGTGACCTCGACCGGGTGGAACGCGCGGTGCGGCAGGCGCTCGGCGAGGGCTTCAGCTCGGCGTTCGAGGCCGGTCGCCGGAGCCCTCCGGACGGCCTCGGGGCGCGGGGATGAGCACGTTGGTCATCCGCTCGTCGCGGGCCAGGTGGAAACCCAGCGCCATTCGGGAGCTGGTGCCGTAGCGCTGCTGGAGCCTGGCCACGGCGGTGCGCACGGTCCGCGCGCTGACGTGCAGGCGGTCGGCGACCTCGGCGTCGGTCGCGCCGTCGATGAGCAGCCGGGCGACCTCCAGCTCGCGGCCGGACAGGCCCGGCTGGGCCGGTGTCTCCGGTTGCCGGGCGTTGTCCCAGTGCAGGTCGAACAGGCTGCGGTGCGGGGCCGCCGGGGCGTTCTCGAAGAGGTAAGCCCCCCGGCCGAGGTGGGTCAGGTCGAACGGCAGCAGCGCGAACCGGTCGTCGAACAGGACGACCCGGTGCAGCGGCGCGGTGCTGATGCGCACCTCGACGTCCGGGGTCGAGGAGAGCACCAGCTCCTCCACGACGCCGGGCAGCGCGGCCAGCCGGGGCCCGACCAGGACCTGACCGCGGCGGCAGCCCGACTGGAGCTCGGGTGCGGTGTCGGGGCCGGTCAGCGAGGTGCGCACGAACTCGGCGGTGCAGGCGAGGCGGTGGATGCGCGTGCGCACCGCCTCCTCGTCGGCCAGGTGCTCGACCCAGCGCGTCTGGTGTGCGAACTGGTCCAGCGTCATGTGATCTCCCCACGCCGCTGCCTGGTTAGATCGTCGCTGCCCGGTGGTGCGAATACCAGCCTTTTCACCCGGGACGTCTACTGGTCGCCCGGCGGGGAACCCGCATGTTTTCCCCGGCCGTCCTGAATTCGCCGTGCGCGTCGCGGTGCGGGCGTTTTCACCCGGTTGTGTGGCGGTGGTCATCCCGGTGGATCGGGCAGGCAACCGGCCTGAGCCGCACTGGAGTTCAGGGCCACCGCGGATTCTCCTGCGGGGAGAGGTGACAGCCGCTCGAATCCGTCCTGGGGGACGAATTCACGCAGGAGAATCGCGGTGGCGTTGAAAAAAGTAGCACCGAATGCGGCCTGGACCATTCGGCGGCCACTTCCGGAAGCGGCAAATTCGGGCGGGCTCGTGCGTGCAACGGCGTCCGCGATCACATTTCCGGGAATTCAATCTTGGAATGCGGGTGCGTGGGGCTCCGGCGTGCGGGCCGGGCGCCGCACCGGCGTCACGCAGCGTGACGATCTTCCGTCGACCCGGCCGGAGCGGAAGAAAATCTTTCGCAGAGACGCACCTTCAACGGAAGAACGTTGCTTTTTTGCGAGATACTGATGTAATAGTTCCTTGACAGTGACGGGCGCCACCGTGACCAAGCGACGACGCCGGGAGGCCGATCGTGACGACCCAGCAGGACGTAGTTGTGGAATCGACCGGAACCGACATCCCCGCCCAGCGCGGTGACGCCGCCGACGCGGTCACGTCCCTCAAGGCGCAGGTGACCGGCGACCTGATGGACATCGTGGTCGACCTCGACGCAGGCGACGGCTGCCGTTTGCGCGACCTGCGCGACGGCACCGAATACCTCGACATGACGATGTTCTTCAGCTCGGCCACGCTCGGGCACGGGCACCCGGGCCTGCGCACACCGGAATTCGAGGCGGCACTGGTGCGGGCGGGGCGCGTCAAGCCCTCGAACCCCGATTTCGCCACTGTCGAGCAGGCCCGCTTCGCCGAGACCTTCCGGCGCGTGGCCGGTGACCCGCAACTGCCGCTGCTGTTCTTCATCGACGGCGGAACCCTCGCGGTGGAGAACGCGCTGAAGGTCGCTTTCGACTGGAAGACCAAGGTGAACGCCCGCAAGGGCATCGCGATCCGCGGCAGCCGCGTGCTGCACCTGGAGAAGGCCTTCCACGGCCGCAGCGGCTACACGCTCTCGCTCACCAACACCGACCCGTCGAAGATCCGCGACTACCCGATGTTCGACTGGCCGCGCATCCCCAGCCCGTCCGTCGTCCCCGGCGACGACTGGGACGACCCCGAGCTGCTGCCGCACGAGCGGGTCGCGGTGGACGCCGCCGAAGCCGCACTGCGCCGCTACGGTCGCGAGATCGCCTGCTTCGTCTACGAGCCGATCCAGGGCGAGGGCGGCGACCGGCACCTGCGGCCCCGCTTCCTGCGAGCGGTGCAGGAGCTGTGCCGGGAGCACGACGTGCTCACCGTCGCCGACGAGGTGCAGACCGGCGCCCTGACCGGCCGGGCGTGGGCCTACCAGGCGCTCGGTCTCGAACCGGACCTCGTCGCGTTCGGCAAGCGCATGCAGGTCTGCGGCGTGATGGGCGGCAGGCGCGTGCTGGAGGTCGAGGAGAACGCGTTCCGCGAGGCCAGCCGGATCAGCTCCACCTGGGGCGGATCGCTCACCGACATGGTGCGCGCGACCCGGATCCTGGAGGTCGTCGAGAGCGAGGACCTCTTCGAGCACAGCCGGCAGATGGGCGAGCTGCTGCTCGGCGAGCTGCGCGCCCTGGTCGCGGAGTTTCCGTCGGTGGTCCGCGACGCGCGCGGACGCGGCCTGATGTGCGCGATCAGCTTCGCCGACCCGGACAAGCGCAACCGCGCGCTCGCGGTGGCCCGCGACCACCACCGCACGCTGTTCCTGCCGTCCGGGACCGACTCGCTGCGGTGCCGTCCGCCGCTCTCGGTGCGGCCGGAGGAGGTCGTCGACGCCGTCGCGGCGCTGCGCAAGACCCTCGTCGAGCTGGCCTGACCGCCGTCCGGGACCCGTGGTTCCTCTGAGTCGCCATGGCAGCCCAGAGGAATCACGGGTCTTGCGGGATCAGGATCGGCGGAGGATCCACCACGCCTGCACCGCGGCGTAGGCGAGGACCGCGGCGCCGAGCACGCTGGTCACGTGCACGCCGGAGGTGAACGCCGCGAACGCCGACTCCCGCACGAGCCCGGCCTGCGCGGCGGGCAGCTCGGCCGCCGCGGCCAGCGCTCCGCCGAGGGTGTCCTCGGCGGCGTCCACCATGGACCGCGGCACGCCGGTGAGGTCGAGACCGCCCCGGTAGGCCGCGGTGAGCGTGCTGCCGAGGATCGCCGTGCCCAGCGCGGCGCCCAGCTCGTAGCCGGTCTCCGAGATCGCCGACGCCGCGCCCGCGTTCGCCTGCGGCACGCTGCCGAGGATCGCGTCGTTGGTCGCCGTCTCGGTGACACCCGCCCCGAGGCCGACCACCATGAACGCGACCACCACGATCCAGCCGCCGTCGCGCACCGGCAGAAGCACCAGCAGCAGGTAGCCGAGCGCGGTCGCCATGATCGCCGCACCCAGCAGCTCGGCCAGCCGCACCCGCCTGATCAGGCGGGCCGTCAGCAGCGACCCGACGACCGACAGGCCGATGCCGGGCAGCAGCGCGACCCCCGCGCGCAGCGGTGACATGCCGAGCACCAGTTGCAGGTACTGCGTCATGAAGAACAGCGCGCCGACCATCACGAACACCGCGAGCAGGTTGCTCGACACCGCGACGCTGAAGCGCTTGTCCGCGAACAGCCGCAGGTCGAGCATCGGGTTGTCGAGCCTGCGCTGCCTGCGCACGAACACCGCGCCCGCGGCGGCCGCGAGCACGACCGAGCCGACGGCGAGCGGGGTGAGGCCCTCGCCCGCCAGTTCCTTGATCCCGAGGACCAGCGCCAGCATCGCGGCCAGCGACAGGCCCGCGCTGAACAGGTCGTAGCGGCCGGGGCGCGGGTTGCGCGACTCGGGGATCAGCACCGGTCCGACCGCCAGCAGGACCACCATGACCGGCAGGTTGATCAGGAACACCGAACCCCACCAGAAGTGCTCCAGCAGCAGGCCGCCGAGCAGCGGGCCCAAGGCGGAGCCGCCCGCGAAGGTCGCGGTCCACGTCGCGATCGCGGTGGTGCGGGCGCGCGGGTCGGTGAAGATGTTGCGGATCAGCGACAGCGTCGAGGGCATCAACGTCGCACCGGCCACGCCGAGCAGCGCGCGAGCGGCGATCAGCAGCTCGGCGCTGGGCGCGAAGGCGGCCAGCGCCGAGGCGGCGCCGAACCCGGCCGCGCCGGTCAGCAGCAGGCGGCGCCTGCCGATCCGGTCGCCGAGGGTGCCCATCGTGACGAGCAGCCCGGCCAGCATCAGCGAGTAGATGTCGACGATCCACAGCAGCTGGCTGCCGCTGGGGCGCAGCTGCTCGCTGAGGTGCGGCACCGCGAAGCTCAGCACCGTGTTGTCGACCGAGATCAGCAGCACCGGGAGCAGGAGCGCGCCGAGGGCGGCCCACTGCTTGCGGGTCGTCGCCGGGCGCGGTTCCCGGTCGGCGACGCTGGTCCGGCCAGGGTCCGTGACCTGGTTGGCGTTCGCGGTCTGGGCGTGGTTGCGGGAGGAGTTCTGTTCAGTCATTTTCTATACCGTCCAGACGGTATAGTAGCCGTCCGGACGGTACAGTGCCACCGTGGCAGCCAGGGAAACCCGCGACCGCATCCTCGACGCGCTCCAGCGAATCCTCGTCCGCAAGGGAACGGCAGCGGTCACCTTGGAGTCGGTGGCCGCCGAGGCCGGGGTCTCCAAGGGCGGGCTGCTCTACCACTTCCGCTCGAAGCAGGCGATGCTGCAGGGCCTCACGCTGCGGCTCAGCGAAGACGCCGAAGCCGAGTTCGCGCAGGCCGAGCGGGCCGGCGCCGACGTCGTGCGGTACTTCCTGGAGACCTCGCTGCCCGCCTCCGACGAGGAGATGGCGCTGTACTGGTCGGTCATCGCGGCGCTGCGCAGCGCGGAGGGCCTGAGCGAGGACGGCACCGAGGTGCTGGCCCGCGTCTTCGGCCGCTGGTCCGAGCTGCTGACCGACTACATCGGCGACCCGGTGCTGGCCGAGACGGTGCGCCTGGTCGGCGACGGCCTCTACCTGAGCGCGCTGTCTGGGCTGCCGCACCCGGAGCCGGAACTGCTGCGCCGCGTCTTCGACCGCCTGCTGGAGCAGGTGGCCGAGGCACGCGGGGAGTAGGACTTCGGCGGGCCACACCGACCGTGGTGGCCTTGGCGGCTGCCCTAGATCCAGCCCTCTTCCCAGGCCCGGCGGGCCGCCTCGTGGCGGGTGCTGACCGAGAGCTTCGCCATCGCGGCGGACAGGTAGTTGCGCACCGTGCCCTGCGCCAGGTGCACCTCGTCGGCGATCGCCGCGATGGTCCCGCCGCGCAGGGTGTGGCGCAGCAGCTCCAGCTCCCGCGATGTCAGCGGGCACGCGCCTTCGGTCAGCGCGCTCGCCGCGATCTCCGGATCGACGTAGCGGCCGCCGCCGTGCACGTCGCGCAGGATCGCGGCCAGCCGGGTCGCGGGGGTGGTCTTGGGCACGAACCCGCGCACACCGGCCGCCAGCGCGCGCCGCAGCACGCCCGGCCGGGCATGCCTGGTGACCAGCACGATCGGCAGCTCGGCGACCCGGCGGACCTCGGTGGCCGCCTGCACGCCGTCCAGCTCGGGCATCTCCAGGTCGAACACGGCGACGTCGGGCCGGTGCTCGGCCACCGCACGCACCGCGGCCCGGCCGTCGCCGACCTGGGCGAGCACGCTGATGTCGGGCTCCAGGTCGAGCAGGGCCGCCAGGGCCCCGCGGATCAGGTCTTCGTCGTCGGCGAGCACCACCCGGATCACGAGCGCGGCCTCCCTGGTTCGTCGGCGAGGCCGGTCAGCTCGAACCAGCCGTCGCGGCAGGCGGCCCGCACCTGGCCGCCCAGCGTCGCGAAGCGCTCGCGCAGTCCGTCGATGCCCGAGCCCGCGGAGTCGCCGCCCCCGATGATGCCGTCGTTGCGCAGGACGACGCGCACCCGCCCGTCGTCGGCACGGATCTCAAGCTCGCAGTGCCGCGCCCGGCTGTGCCGCAGGACGTTGGTCGCACCCTCCCGGACCAGCGCGCCGAACAGCGGTTCCAGCGGGGGCGGCACCAGCGCCGGATCGCCGTCCACCGCGGTGTCGATGCCGGCGGAGTGCAGGATCCTCACGGCGTTGTCGATCTCGGTGGCCAGGCTGGTGCGCCGGTAGCCGTGCACCACCTCGCGGGTGTCGCGCAGCGCGGTCCTGGCGAGCTCGGCGACCTCGGCGGCCTGCGCGCGGGCCGCGTCGTCGTCGACCCCGACGAGCCGCTCGGCCAGCTCGCCCTTCAGCGCGATGGCCTGCAGGTGGTGACCCTGCACGTCGTGCAGGTCCGCGGCGAAGCGCAGACGCTCCCTGGCCACCGCCAGCTCGGCGGAGACCCAGCGCGCGCGGTCCAGCTCGAGCACGATGTCCCAGACCCACGCCTGGAAGATCATGGCGAACACCGTGGCGCCGGAGACGAAAGCGCTGTAGAACAGCACCGATCCGGACAGCTCGGACTTGCCCGCCAGGACCATGGAAACCGGACCCACCGCGACGACCAGCACGATCAGGCCGGTGGCCAGCCGCAGCCGGAAGCGCCTGGGCGCCGCCGCGGCGAGCGCGCCCGCCAGCGCGGACGGCAGCAGGGTC
Organism: Saccharopolyspora erythraea; assembly: GCF_018141105.1. Lineage (NCBI taxonomy): Bacteria > Bacillati > Actinomycetota > Actinomycetes > Pseudonocardiales > Pseudonocardiaceae > Saccharopolyspora > Saccharopolyspora erythraea. Next base: position 887,933 of record NZ_CP054839.1, read on the forward strand.
CACGTCAGCACGTTCGGCGGGCTGAGCCAGATCGCGTAGCACATGCCCGCCACCGCCAGCACGAACGCGCCGGCCTGCTCCAGCGGGTGCTGGCGCGGCTTGCCCAGCCCGCCCATCATGCCGAGGGAGAACCGGGTGCCCTCCACCGCGACCACGACCAGGATCGCCACCAGCGCCGCGATCTGGACGGTGCTGATCCCGGTCTCGGCCGGGACGGCCACCGCGAAGACCCCGGCCATGCACGCGAAAAGCGGGACCGTCGGGACGATCGCCCACCAGGTGAGCCTGCGCAGGCGCAGGATGCGCCGGGTGTTGAACTCCGGTTCCCGCGGCGCGGTGCTCTCGCCCTCCTGCGCGGAGGCATGGCGCTCGCCGCTCGGTGGGGTCGGGTGGTCGCCGGTCGGGTCGCTGCCGGTCGGCCGGGTTCGGCGGACGTCGGTCGGGTCGGGCACCGCTACAGCATCGTCGATCCGCGCCGGGGTGTCTGCCGACGGCCGTCACGGCCGGTCGTGACATCTGTCATCGGTCCTGGTGACAACGCCGCACCGAACCGCTGACTGATCGCCCTACCAGCGGGCGCCGCCCCCCCGGGAGGCTTCGGGGCATGACAGGACCAGTGATCGCGGTGAACGGGCTGCGGTGTTCCTACGGGGACTTCGAAGCCGTTCGCGGCGTCGACTTCGAGGTGGCGCAGGGCGAGCTGTTCGCGTTGCTGGGCACCAACGGCGCGGGCAAGACGACCACGATGGAAACGGTCGAAGGCCACCGGCCTCCGGCGGCGGGAACGGTGCGGGTGTTCGGCATGGACCCCTGGCAGGACCGGGCGGAAGTGCGCAGGCGGGTCGGGATCATGTTGCAGCACAGCGGTTTCGCGGGAGACCTCACGGTCGGCGAGACCGTCCGGTTGTGGCGCTCGATGGTGAGCAGTCCCTCCGATGTGGACACCGCACTGGACGCGCTGTCCCTCGGCCACCGCCGGGACGTCGCGGTGAAGCGGCTCTCCGGCGGCGAACGCCGCAGGCTCGACCTGGTGCTGGCGATGCTGGGCAGGCCGCGGCTGCTGTTCCTCGACGAGCCCACCACCGGGCTCGACCCCGAGTCGCGCCGGGCGACCTGGGAGGTCGTGCGAGGGCTGCTCGCCGAGGGCACCACGGTGCTGCTGACCACGCACTACCTGGAGGAGGCCGAGCGGCTGGCACACCGGCTGGCGATCATGCACCAGGGCCGGATCGCGGTCTCCGGGTCGCTGGTCGACGTGCTTGCCAGCCGCCAGGCCCGGATCGACTTCGTCCTGCCCCAGCCCGCGGTGCTGCCACGGCTGCGCGGATCGGTGAGCGCTGACGGTGCGGGGAGCTACCGGATCACCACTCGCGAGCTGCAGCGCGATCTGCACGCGCTGCTGACCTGGGCGGACGAGCACGGTCTGAGCCTGGGTGGACTGCGCGCCCGCAACGCCTCGCTGGAAGACGTCTTCCACGGCGTGCGGGAAGGCGATGACGTGCGGGAAGGGGAGGTCGCGGTCTGATGGGCAACGCATTGTTCGCGATCGGCGCAACCGAGTGGAAGCTGCTGATCCGCAACCGGACCGTCGCCTTCAGCGCGACCGCCCTACCGCTGGTCATGGGCATATTCCTCGCCTACTCGCGGCCCGCCGACGGCGGCTGGGCCATGACCGTCGCTTTGCAACTGCTCGCGGTGCTCGGCTTCACGGTCTACTTCACCACCAGCACCGCGCTGACCAGCCGTCGCGAGGACCTCTACCTCAAGCGGCTGTGCAGCGCCGAACCCGCGCCGGTCGTGGTGCTCGCCGGGATGCTGGTCCCGACCGCCGTACTGGGCGTCGTGCAGTCCGCCGTCGTGCTCGGGCTCTCGGCGGCTTTCGGCGCTCCGCTCGGCGGCAACCCGCTGCTGCTGGTCGTCGCGGTGGCAGGGGGCCTGGCCATGTGCCTCGTCGCGGGCATCGCGACCAGCGGTCGCACGTCGACGGCGGAGCAGGCGCAGATCACCACCCTGCCGTTCTTCTTCGCCATGTTCGGCGGGGCGATCTGGGCGTCGGTCAGCGCGGGCGGAACGTGGGCGGCGCTGCTGCTTCCCGGCGCGGCGGTGGCCGAGCTGGTGCGGCTGTCCATGACGCCGCAGGACTGGATCGCCCAGGTCAGCGCGGCCGGTCCGGCGCTGCTGGCACTGCTCGGGTGGGTGCTGCTCTGCGGTGTGGCCGCGCGCAGCTGGTTCCGGTGGGACCCGCGGGCGTAACGGCGTAGCGGCGCGCCGGGTCCGGCTGGGGGTCCCGGCGCGCCACCGCGCGTGCGGCGCCGCGCGGCGTGGCTTGGCTGCCGGGGCGTGGTGGCTGGGCTCGGTTCCGTGTTGTGGTGGATTTGGCCGGGTGCCGGGTTGTGGTGGCTCGGCGGTGGTGCCAGGCCGCGGTGGTCGGGCCTGCCGCCGCGGTGGCTCAGCGAGGCTTGGCGGACCGCGGTGGCTCGCGGCGCCGGGATGCGGGTCAGCGCCAGGACGGCAGCCACAGCTCGGCCTGCCAGCGCTCAGGGGTGATCGCGTCGCCGTTGAGCACCGGCCACAGCCACACGAAGTTGGCCACCACCAGCCCCGTGTAGAGCGCCACGACCAGCAGCCCGGTCTTGCGCCGCTCCAGGTGGTCACGGGCGCCGCCGAGGATCTCGCCGAGCACCAGCACGATCCCCAGCACCAGGAACGGCGCCAGCGGCGTCGCGTAGAAGTAGTACATCTGCCGGTCGAGGTTGAGGAACCACGGCAGGTAGCCCGCGCCGTAGCCGACCAGCACCGCCCCGTAGCGCCAGTCCAGCGCGCTGGTCGCCCGCCACACCGCCCACGCGGCCACCGGCAGTGCGATCCACCAGAGCGCGGGCGTCCCGATGAGCATCGTCGCCTCGACGCAGCTCGCGCGGCCGCAGCCCGGCACGTTGTTCTCGTAGTAGTAGAGCATCGGCCGCATGCCCATCGGCCACGCCCAGGGCTTGGACTCCCACGGGTGCGGGTCGTTGGCGGGCGTGGACAGGTGCGTGTGGAAGTCCAGCACGTTGAGCTGGTAGTACAGCAGCGACCGCAGCGGGTCCGGCAGGAACGCGAGCCCCACGTCGTCGGCGACCACGGTCGCGTGCCGGTCGGTCGCGGTCTCGCTGGCGAACCAGTTCGCCCAGGTCGCGAAGTACACCAGCAGCGGGATCGCCACCATCGACCACAGCGCGGGCAGCGTGTCGCGCAACAGCGTCCCCGACCACGGCCTGCGCACCCCGGCCGATCGCCGGGCCATGACGTCCCAGAACACGCAGAGCAGCCCGAACGCCATGATGTAGTAGATGCCGTTCCACTTGACCCCGCAGGTCAGGCCCAGCATGATCCCCGCGCCGAAGCGCCACCACCGGAACCCGAGCCTCGGGCCCCACACCGAGTCGCCGATGCGGCCGTCGGCGAAGACCAGCGACATCCGCTGCCGCACCTGGTCGCGGTCCACCAGCAGGCAGGCGAAAGCCGCGAGCAGGAACATCGCCTGGAAGATGTCGAGCATCCCCACCCGCGACTGCACGTGGCTCAGCCCGTCGCAGATCAGCAGCAGCCCGGCGAGCGCGCCGAGCAGCGTGGAGCGGGTGAGCCTGCGGGCGATGCGCACGATCAGCAGCACCATGACCGTCCCGGCCATCGCCGCCGCGACCCGCCACCCCCACGGCGTGTAACCGAACAGCCACTCGCCGATCGCGATCAACTGCTTGCCCACGGGCGGGTGCGCCACCAGCTCGTAGCCGGGGTTGTCCTCGTAGCCGCCGTTGCGCAGCATCTGCCACGCCTGCGGCACGTAGTGCTTCTCGTCGAAGACCGGCGTGCCCTCGTCGGTGGCGTGGCCCAGGTTCCAGAACCGGACCACGCCCGCGGCCAGCGCGATGACCAGCGTGATCACCCAGGCGCGGAGCCGGTCGGCGGGCATCGCCACGTCGAGCAGGTGGCGGGGATCGCCCTCGCCCGGCGTCCGGACGGGGGGCGTCTGGCCGACCTGGACCGGCTCGTCGGCGGTACGGCCACCGGAGTTCGGTACGAGGACACTCACACCCAGATCGTAGGGTTGGGGTCATGGACCTCGTCGCCGGATCGGGCACCTTGCTCCTCGCCGCCACGCCGCTCGGCGATGCCAGGGACGCGTCGGCCCGGCTCGTCGACGCGCTCGGATCGGCCGATGTCGTGGCCGCCGAGGACACCCGCCGGGTGCGGTCCCTGGCCACTGCGCTGGGCGTCACGCCGGGCGGGAAGGTCGTCAGCTACTACGAGGCGGTCGAGGCCGCCCGGACCCCGGTGCTGCTCGACGAGCTGCGCGCCGGCCGCAGAGTGCTGTTGGTCACCGACGCCGGGATGCCGAGTGTCTCGGACCCCGGCTACCGGCTCGTGTCGGCCTGCGTCGAGGAGGGTCTGGCGGTCACCTGCCTGCCGGGGCCGTCTGCGGTGACCACGGCGCTGGCGGTGTCGGGCCTGCCGTCCGACCGGTTCTGCTTCGAGGGCTTCCCTCCTCGCAAGCAGGGCGAGCGGCGCCGGTGGTTCGCCCGGTTGCAGGCCGAGCAGCGGACGTGCGTGTTCTTCGAGGCGCCGCACCGGCTCGCCGACGCCCTGGCCGACGCCGTGGAGGTGCTCGGCGGCCAGCGGCGGGCGGCGGTCTGCCGGGAGCTGACCAAGACCTACGAGGAGATCCGCCGCGGCAGCCTCGCCGAGCTCGCGCAGTGGGCCGCCGACGGCGTGCGCGGCGAGATCACCGTCGTCCTCGACGGAGCGGCCCCGGCGGAGGCCTCGGACCCGGCGGAGCTGGTGTCGCAGGTCGAGGAGCGCGCCGCAGGCGGCATCCGGCTCAAGGACGCCGTCGCCGAGGTCGCCGAGATGGCGGGCGTGCGGAAGAAGGAGCTTTACGACGCCGTGCTGGCCGCGCGGCGGTGAGGCGGCCTGAGGGTCGGGAGGGGGCCGGCGCCGGAGGGGTGGATCCCGGAGGGCGACGGTGTCGCGGCGGGCGGTAGCCCGGCGGGGCGTGCGGAGGAGTGGAGCCGGGCGGCGGGGCAGGCGGCGCTCACTCGTTTGTGGCAACTGGGCGGCAACTCCTGGCAATGGCGAGAGTTTCGAAGTAGTTTGAAACTATGACCGGCCTAGCTGAAGCACCGTTCTCGGAGCTCATCAACCGTCCGAAGGACACGGTGGCCAAACTCGGTGCGATGAGTTCGAGGGCACTCCGGCTCCGGAGGCGGGACGCCGAGGACCTCGTGCTCACGACCGCTTCCCGGGCCGAGCAGGAAACCGAGATGGTCTCGGCGACCACGAAGATCTTCGTCGCGATGATGCAGCGGGACGGCGCCGCTCTTTCGCTCATGATCGACGTGGTGCCCGAAGCTTTCCCGTGGGTCCGGTTCCTGCCTGCCGAAGACGTCCGTGCCTTCGTGGTCGAGCTGGTCGAGACCCTGCGTGCCGCGGAAGCTGTCGACAACCCGGCGCCGGTGGTCCAGGTGATCACGGCATGGCGGCACACCGCCGAAATCCATGCCGATCCCGAGCTGTTCGCGCAGCTCAACGCGGATGCTGCTGATCACGGACGGATCGAGCCGCCGTCCGCATGACTCAAGCCAAACGCAAACAGCGAATAGCGCCGCCTGCCGCACCCGGCCAGTGGGAGGTCCGCTGCGGGATCAACGACGCGGGCAAGGGCTGGGAAGACCTCTGCAGGCAGGCTCGGGGAAACACGAGGTGGGCGTGGGAGCAGATGAGTACCGATCCCATGCCCAACCCGGAAACTCCCAGACACCATCGCCTCAAGGGGAGACTTTGGAACGGCTCCTTCGAAGGCCGAGAGCTGCCCATGTGGCAGATCGAGGTGACCAGCGGTGGTCGGGTTTGGTACCTCGTCGACGAGGAGTGCTCGACGGTCTGGGTTGTCGCCGCCGGAACCGCGCACCCGAAGGCGACCGACCGGTCCTGAGCTCAATCAGTGATCGAGACAGTCTCCGACAAGTGCCGCGTTCACAGTGGCCGCGCTGTGGTCGGGGGTTCCGCTCGTGTCAGCCTGGCGCGGAAGTCGCCGTTTTGGTGGTCGGCGGCCCTGAGGTGCCGCTGCGCAGCAGCGACAGCAGCGGGGCGGCCTTGGTCAGGCACTCCTGCCACTCGCGCTCCGGGTCGGAGTCGGCGGTGATGCCGCCGCCGACACCCAGGTGCAGCACACCGTCGGTGTACTCCAGGGTGCGGATCGCGACGTTCAGCTCCAGGCCGGCCGCAGGGGACACCATGCCCACCGCGCCGCAGTAGACGTCGCGCGCGATGTCCTCCAGTTCGGCGATGACTTCCAGTGCCCGGACCTTGGGTGCGCCGGTCACCGAGGCCGGCGGGAAGGCCGCCTCCAGCAGTTGCGAGTTCGACAGCCCTGCGGGGACCTCGGCGCGCACGTCGGAGACCAGGTGCCAGACACCCGGATGCGGCTGCACGTCGAGCAGCTTGGGGACGGTGACGCGACCGGTCGAGGCGACCCGGCCCAGGTCGTTGCGGGCCATGTCGACGATCATCACGTTCTCAGCGACGTCCTTCGCCGAGGCCCGCAGCAGCTCCGCGTTGCCGTCGTCCTGAGGTCCACGGCGTGGCAGCGTGCCCTTGATCGGGCTCGAGTGCACGACGTCACCCCTGCGGGCCAGGAAGAGCTCGGGTGACAGCGATGCGACCGCACCCCAGTCGCCCGCCACGTAGGCGGCCCGCGCCGGGCGGAACCGCTCGCTGCCCGCCGCGAACACCTCCAGCGGATCGCCGGTGAACGGCACGGCGAAACGGCTGCAGATGTTGGCCTGGAAGATCTCGCCCGCCGCGATCTGCTCGACGCAGCCCCGGACGGCCTTGCGGTGCAGGTCGGCGTCCGGCTGGCGTACGGGGCCCACCCGCCACGGGGAGTCGGAACTGCCCCCGGCGGACGAACCGAGATGGGAATCGGGATCGGTGGACGAGCCGAGGTCGGCGTAGGAGACGAGGGCGGTCAGCTCGTCGATGAGGGCGGGGTCGGCGGGACCGAGCGACTCGAACCACCACTGGCCGTCGCGGTCGCGCCGCAGGACGTGGTCGGTCCAGCCCCAAGCCGACAACGGCATCCTGCGCGGCTGGGCGTGCCTTCCCGGGTCGGTCAGGCCGTAGCCGAGGTAGCCGATCCAGCCGCCCCCGACCGCGCCCTCCGGCGCATCGGTGGCGGGCGTGGGGGACGAGGCATCGTCGGAGTCGAAGGCGTCCAGAACGGCGAACGGGTCGTCATGGGGACCGATGGACACCGACGGGACCAGCACGGCGCCACCCCCGAACCAGTCGCCGGTCAGCGCGGCGGGAGGCGGCAGCCCGCGTCGCCGGGCGCGGTCCGAGAGCCGCCGCAACACGGCTTCGGCGCTCGCGCCGCCGACGATCGATCGGGTGAAAACCTGCACCTCGTCAGTATGAACACCGGGCGGTGCGCACCGGTCGTGGCGGCCCGGCCAGTGGGAAGACGACTCCTTGCGAGGCCGGCTCGACGACCGGTTGGCGAGCCTGCTCGCCAACCGGCGAAGAAGTCGGCGACCTGACCGCGCTGGGCGAATCGGTCCGTACTGCGCTGATCGGGTGAGGGAACAGTGATCAGCATCACCTTTAGGGGGTTGCCCCGTTGTGTTTCCGAAAAGCCAGCGTTCCGGAACGCGCCGGCTTCGATCACGACGAGGTGAGCGAAATGCGGATTCGGAACGCGGTCGTGGCCGTGGCCGCAGCGGTGACCGTGCTGGGCGGAGTCTCGCCTGCTGTCGGCGCCCCGGCACTGGGGGCGGGGAACGAAGCTGCGGCGGGTGGACCGGCCGCGGGAGCTGCGGAGGCTGAGGCGGATGCGCTGGCGGGAGCCAATGACTGGGGCTGCGAGCCGTCCGACGAGCACCCGGTGCCGGTGGTGCTCGTGCACGGTCTGGGCGGAGCGGCCGCCACCAACTGGGTCTACATCGCTCCGCTGCTGGCCGACGAGGGCTACTGCGTCTTCGCCCTGACCTACGGTCGACCGCCCGGCATGCCGCCGATCACCGGTGGTTTCGCGCCGATGGAGCAGAGCGCCGAAGAACTCGCGGAGTTCGTCGACCGCGTGCTGGAGGAGACCGGGAGCGAACAGGTGGACCTGGTGGGGCATTCCGAAGGGACGGTGATGCCGCAGTACTACCTCAAGTTCCTGGACGGCGCGCCCGACGTGCGCCGCTACGTCGCTCTCACCCCGCTCTACGACGGCACGACGCTCAACAGCACGTCGGAGATCCTCGACCGGCTGACGACCGAGATCCCCGGCCTGGGCGACGTCGTCGACGGCCTCTGCGCTTCGTGCACGCAGTTCTTCCACGACTCCGACTTCATGAAGAAGCTCAACGAGGGCGGCGCGGCGGTGCCGGGCATCGAGTACACGACGGTCATGACGAAGTACGACCAGCTCGTCACCCCCTACACCAGCGGCCACCTCGACTCGCCGAACGCGACGAACATCGTGCTGCAGGACGTGTGTCGGAGGGACTTCGCCGAACACGTGGCCGTGGCTTTCGACCCGAACGTGGGGCAGATGGTTCTCAACGCCTTGGACCCGGCGAACGCCGAGCCGGTGCAGTGCCTTCCAGGGACGGAGTGAGGGGGGAGGGTTGGCGTTGTGGGGCGCCTTGGGGGTGGGGCGGGGGTTTTCGGGGTAGCGGCCTTGACATCGCGGGTCACTTTGGGGGTGGTGGCGCGCCGGTTTTCGACGCATCTGGTGGGGCTGGCGGCGCGCTTTGGGAGCGGGGGCGCGCCGGGTTTCGACGCATCCAGCGGGGGCTGGCGGGTCACTTTGGGAGTGGGGGCGCGGGGTTTTCGACGTACTCACCCTGGCTTCGCGGGTCGCTTTCAGAGGGGGGTTTCTGGGGCGCTCGCCGCCCCCAGGCCCCCGGCAGGTCTCCGGGATGAGTGGGTTTTCGGGGGATGCTGCGGTGGGGTGGGGTTGGCGGTTCTCATCCCGTCGACCTCCACGAGGGCTATCAGACCGCGTCAAGGGGGCGATTTTTCGAGGCAGCGTGCGGTTGGCATGGAGTGGGCCCCCTTGACCCGGTCTGATCGGGCTGGCGCCAGGTCGACGGGATGAGAACCAGGCACCGCCTGTGTGTTGGCTAGCGCGCTGTGCGGAAGGCGCGGGTGCCGAGCAGCAATGTCAGGGTGGCCAGTGCTGCCGACACGCCGATGCCGGTGAGGGTTTCCGGGGACATTCCCTCGCCTGCGAACAGGCTGCGTTCGGCGTCGACCACGTAGGTCATGGGGTTGAGTCGTGAGAGCAGCCGGAGCCAGTCGGGGCCGGCGTCCATCGGGATCAGGAAGCCCGACAGCAGGAGCAGGGGCATCGACAGGCTCTGCACGACGGGGGCGAACTCGTACTCGTTGGTCAGCCGGAGTGCGAGCAGGTACGAGGCGGTTGCCAGCGTGATGCTCAGCAGCGCCAGCACGCCGAGTCCGAGCAGGATGGCGGTGAACGGGGCGGTGAGCCCGAACAGCAGGGCCGCCAGCGCGGTGATCAGCACGGCCTGCACGACGACGAGGGTTGTGTCGCGCAGGACCCTGCCGAGCAGCAACGCCGTCCTGCTCAGCGGGCTCACCCGCATCCGCTCGAGCACCCCGGCGCGCTGGTCGGGGATGAGGGAGAAGCCGGCGAAGCCGGCGCCGAACATCGCCAGCATCACCAGGATTCCGGGCAGGAAGCCCTCCCACGACGCGCCGGGCAGGCCGGTGACGAGCAGCGGGCCGAACAGCAGCAGGTAGAGCAGTGGCTGGACCAGGCCGATCGCCAGGACGAGCGGGTTGCGCAGCGTGGGGTCGATCGCGTGCCGGAAGATCAGCCAGGTGTCGGTGAGCCAGGAGTTACGCCGCAACTGATGCCTCCCGCAGGCTGTGGCCGGTCAGTTCGAGGAACACGTCGTCGAGGCTGGGGCGCTCGACGCGTAGGGACTGCGGGGTGATTGCCGCGGAGCCGAGCTGATGGAGCAGGGCCGCGAGCGCGGTGTCGCCCCGTGGGGTCCTGAAACGGACCTCGCCGCCTTCGGCGCGGAGGTCGGTCACCTCCGGCATGGCCCGCACGGCCGTCGCGGCAGTGGCCGGGTCGGTGCAGGTGAACACCACCAGGTCGCCCGACACCCGCTGCTTGAGCTCGTCCGGGGTGCCGGTGGCGACGATCCGGCCGTGGTCGATCACCAGCAGCCGGTCGCACAGCGCGTCGGCCTCGTCGAGGTAGTGCGTGCTGATCAGGACAGTTGTGCCGTGTTCGGCGCGCAGCGCGTGGACGTGTTCCCAGAGGTTGGCGCGGCTGTGGGGGTCGAGGCCGGTGCTCGGCTCGTCGAGGAACAGCAGGCGCGGGGCGTGGATGAGGCCGAGCGCGATGTCGAGCCGGCGGCGCTGGCCGCCGGACAGGGCTGCCACCGAGCGCCGGTCGAGGTCGGCCAGCGCGAACCGGTCGAGCAGTTCGGCGCACTTCCGGCGCGCCTCGGACTTGGACTGGTCGTGGAAGCGGCCCTGCGTGCGCAGTTCGTCGCCGACCCTGCGGTCCATGCCCGCCGACCCGCTCTGCGGCACGTAGCCGATGCGGCGCCGGACGCCGAACGGGTCGGTGCGCAGGTCGCAGCCCGCGACGGTCGCCTCGCCCGCCGTCGGCGGCAGCAGGGTCGTCAGCATCCGCATGGTGGTGGTCTTGCCCGCGCCGTTGGGGCCGAGGAAACCGACGATCTCGCCTTCCGCGATGTCGATGTCCACCCCGCGAACGGCGTCGACCGGCCCCTGCTTCGTCCGGAAGCGGTGGCTCAGCCCGCTTGCGTGGATCATGCGCCTCCTTTGGTCAAGTTTGACTACTCGGCAAGCATGGGGCATCGGCTGATGTTTGGTCAACTTTGACTACTCGGCTTCGTCCGCGAGCCGGTACTCGCCGGCCTCCAGCCGCCCGACCAGCTCGTCGATCCAGCGCAGGTCGGCCTCCACGCCGATCGCCCAGAGCCGGAACAGCTCCCTGACGTGGGCGGGCTTGCCCATCTCGTCGTTGCCCTCCAGCAGGTGGCGGGTCGTGGCCAGCGCCGACTCGGTCTTCACCCGGCGGTGGGAGAGCAGGTCGATCAGCTCCTTGCGCCCGACGAAGGGCAGGAAGGGGATCGCGGCGCTGATCGCGATGCCGGAGTCCGGGTCCACCAGGGTGCGCCGCAGCAGCAGGTCGAACTCGGCCTCGCCGTCTTCGGTCAGCCGGTAGGCGGTGCGCTCGGGGCCCGCCTCGCCGGGTTCGGCCTCCTCCTGCGCGAGCAGCCCGTCCTTGGCCAGCTTGCGCAGCGCGTTGTAGATCGAGCCCTGCCGGACGTTGGCCCACCGGTCGGCCGACCAGGACAGCAGCTCTCTGCGCACCTGGTAGCCGTGCGCCCGGCCGTGCATCCGCAGCACGCCGAGTACCAGCAGTTTCGTCGCCGACATCCGCCCTCCGCGCAAACCAGAACCCGTTCGAGGCGCACCGCCCCCCGAACGTAGGCTATGGAACATGAGTGCCTCTGTGTTGACCGCTGTGGCCTGGCCCTACGCCAACGGTCCGCGGCACATCGGCCACGTCTCCGGCTTCGGTGTGCCCTCCGACGTCTTCTCGCGCTACCAGCGAATGGCGGGCAACCGGGTGCTCATGGTGTCCGGGACCGACGAGCACGGCACCCCGATCTCGGTCCAGGCCGACAAGGAGGGCCTGAGCACCCGCGAGCTCGCCGACAAGTACAACCGGGTGATCACCGAGGACCTCCAGGGACTCGGGCTGTCCTACGACCTGTTCACCCGGACCACCACCGGCAACCACTACGAGGTCGTGCAGCAGATCTTCCTCGCGCTGCACCGCAACGGCTACATCGTCCCGAAGACGACCACCGGCGCGATCAGCCCGAGCACCGGCCGCACGCTGCCGGACCGCTACATCGAGGGCACCTGCCCGATCTGCGGCTACGACGGCGCGCGCGGCGACCAGTGCGACAACTGCGGCAACCAGCTCGACCCGGCCGAGCTGATCAACCCGGTCTCCCGGATCAACGGCGAGAAGCCCGACTTCGTCGAGACCGAGCACCTGTTCCTCGACCTCTCGGCGTTCACCGAGTCGCTGGGCAAGTGGCTCTCCACCCGCACCGGCTGGCGGTCCAACGTCCTGAAGTTCACCCAGAACCTGGTCGAGGACATGCGGCCCCGGGCGATCAGCCGCGACCTGGACTGGGGCGTGCCGATCCCGCTGGACGGCTGGCGCGACCAGTCGATGAAGCGCCTCTACGTCTGGTTCGACGCCGTCATCGGCTACTTCTCGGCCAGCGTGGAGTGGGCCCGCCGCACCGGCGACCGCGACGCCTGGAAGCAGTTCTGGACCGACCCCTCGGCCCAGGGCTACTACTTCATGGGCAAGGACAACATCACCTTCCACGCCCAGATCTGGCCCGCGCTGCTGATGGGCCACAACGGCCAGGGCGACAAGGGCGGCGAGGTCGGCCCGTTCGGGCAGCTCAACCTGCCCGACGAGATCGTCTCCAGCGAGTTCCTCACCATGAGCGGCTCGAAGTTCTCGACCTCGCGCGGCACCGTAATCTACGTGCGCGACTTCCTGCGCGAGTTCGGCCCGGACACCCTGCGCTACTTCATCTCGGTGGCAGGCCCCGAGAACCAGGACACCGACTTCACCTGGGACGAGTTCGTCCGCCGCACCAACTTCGAGCTGGCCAACGAGTGGGGCAACCTGGTCAACCGCTCGGTGTCGATGGCCGCGAAGAACAACGGCGCGGTACCGGCGCCGACCGCCCCGAAGGCCGCTGACGAGGAGCTGAAGGCCCTGTCGCGCAACGCCTTCGAGACCGTCGGCGCGAACCTGCAGCGGTCCCGGTTCAAGCTCGCCGCGCAGGAGGCCATGCGGGTCGTCTCGGCGGCCAACAAGTACCTGTCCGACCAGGAGCCGTGGAAGCTCAAGGACGACCCCGACCGCCGCGACGCGGTGCTGCACACCGCGCTGCAGGTGGTCTCCGACGCCAACACGCTGCTCACGCCCTTCCTGCCGCACTCCGCGCAGAAGGTGCACGAGCTGCTCGGCGGCACCGGCGTCTGGTCGGCGCAGCCGGAGCTGCGGGAGGTGTCCGACCTGGACGTCCCCGAGCGCGAGTACCCGGTGCTGATGGGCGACTACGCCGCCGAGCAGGCGAGCTGGGAGTCCAAGGAGATCGAGGTCGGACGTCCGCTGCACAAGCCGACACCGCTGTTCGCCAAGCTCGACGCGGCGCTGGGCGAGACGGGGCCGGAGTGGGCGCCGATCGAGAAGGCGTGAGGCGTAGTCCGCCGCTGCCGTGACGACTGGGCACTCCCGGGTGGATTCCGGGAGTGCCCTGCTGATTGTGGAGGGTTGGATGAGCAAGCGGGACAGCAGGCGCGAGCTGCCGCCGGCGCCGGAGGCGCTGCCGGCGTCCGCGGTGGACTCGCACACCCACCTCGACGCCTGCGGCGCTTCGACGGCCGATGACGTGCGGGCCATCGTGGATCGCGCGCAGGCCGCGGGCGTCGGCCGGGTCGTCACGGTGGCCGACGACATCGCCTCCGCCCGCTGGGCGGCCGATGCGTCCACATGGGACCACCGCGTGTTCGCCGCGGTGGCGCTGCACCCCACCCGCACCAAGGACTTCGACGAAGGCGACCGCGAGGCGCTGGAGGAGCTCTCGCGGCACCCGCGCGTGGTCGCTGTCGGCGAGACCGGTCTGGACTACTACTGGGACTACTCGCCGCCGGAGCCGCAGCAGGAGGCCTTCCGATGGCACATCGACCTCGCCAAGAGGGTCGGCAAGCCGCTGATGATCCACGACCGCGAGGCCCACGAGGACATCCTGCGCATCCTGGACGAGGAAGGCGCCCCGTCGACGGTGGTCTTCCACTGCTTCTCCGGCGACGCCGACTTCGCGCGCAGGTGCGTCGACGCGGGCTACGTGCTGTCCTTCGCGGGCACCGCGACCTTCCGCAACGCCCAGGCGCTGCACGAGGCGGCCCGGCTCGTCCCGGCCGAGCAGATGCTCGTGGAGACCGACGCCCCGTTCCTCACCCCGCACCCGTACCGCGGCAGGCCCAATGAGCCGTACTGCGCGAATTACACCCTTCGGGCGCTCGCTGAACTCCGTGGGGTGAGCGTCGAGGAACTGGTTGTAGCCACGACCGAGACCGCCGAACGGACCTTCCGGCTCGGCGAAGTGGCGCAGAACCGGTCGAACCAGGTCGGAGCGGGCGGTTCCGGCACGTTGTGACATAGCGCAAAGAGTCACTCATAGCTACGAAACTTGCCCGATACGTGCCTTGGGCTTGGGCCGTTCGGCGCAATGGGGTGACAGCCTTCCAGTCCAAGGTGAAGATCATCTGTGACTCACGGTACGAAGTTGCGCCGCAAAACGGGGTAATGCAACTCACAGCGCGAATCCGGGTTCTTGGCAGCACCTCCTGATCACGCTAGAGTCTCGGCCTCGTAACCGATGACAAAGCGGTCGTCGGGAACACCCGCTAGTCGCCGCCGGTGTCCGTCGGGGAAGCCGGATCCGCGAACCAGCCACGGTTCGGGGTCGGCTAGGACGGCGCTTGGCTACGGGAGTCGGACGCAAAACGAAGCACGAAGGTTATGCGCAACCGTGCTGGGGATGAACGGTGTCCGGTCGTGGATGAACACGGCCGCCGGACACGTCCCCTGCCGGAGCGCTACTTCCGCCTTCGGGAGGTAACGACCCTGTGAACGGACGCGGCACGCCCGGTTCGCATACCGGATATCCCGGATATGACGAGGCCTACTGGGCCGATTCCTTCGACGCATCAACGGACTGGTTCACCCCGGTCGGCGGGCAGGTGCAGCAGCCGGGACACCCGGCGCAGCACGACGCCTGGGCGGCCGAGATGACAGCCCGCCACAGCGCCGTAGGTGTGCTCGACCGGCCGGACTCCCGGCCGTACCCGGCCTACCCGGCCGAGGACCACCCCAGCTTCCCGCCCGGTGCGCTGGAGATCACCCCGCAGGACATCTTCGACGCGCTCGGGCCGCAGGCCGAGGACATGCTCGCCACGGCCGAGATCGACGTCGACGAGGTCATCCGCCTCATCAACGCCGAGACCACGGTGCTGCCGCCGCTGGTCATCCCGGACACCGTCCCCGAGACCGACGGTGCCGACGGCCCGCCGCCGGAGGTCGTCGAGGCGATCAGCTCCTGGAAGCGCACCTTCCTCAAGGGCGCGGTCACCGCGGTCATCCTGACCATGACCGGCACCGGTGGCGCCGCCGCCGCGATGGACAAGTCCGTCACGGTCGAGGTCGACGGCCAGGAGCGGACCGTCAACACCTGGGACAGCACCGTCGGCGAGGTCCTCGAGGACGAGGGCATCAAGGTCGGCGAGCACGACGCGCTCAGCCCGTCGCCGACCTCCAAGATCGACCACGGCGACACCATCACGCTCGACCGCGGCAGGCTGCTCAAGCTGACCGTCGACGGCGAGCAGCGCGAGCAGTGGGTCCGCTCGGTCACCGTCGACCAGGCGCTGCGCCAGCTCGGCGTGCGCGCCGACGGGGCGTGGCTGTCGGCCAACCGCGCGATGGCGGTGCCCGAGCAGGGCATGGACCTGGTCGTCAAGACCAAGAAGTCGATCACCGTCTTCGACGGCGCCAACGAGCCCCGCCGGCTCGACACCACCGCGGTCACGGTCGACGAGCTGATCAAGGAGCAGAAGCTCGACATCGGGCCGGAGGACCACGTCACCCCCGGCTCCGACCAGAAGATCACCGACGGCGCCGATGTCCGCATCGACCGGACCGGCAGCACCGTGATCAACGTGACCACCCCGATCCCGCCGCCGGTCCAGGAGATCGTGGACAACACGATGTTCAAGGGCGAGGAGAAGGTCGAGAAGCCGGGCGCGCCCGGCGAGAAGATCGTCTTCACCCGGGTCACCACCCGCAACGGCGAGGAGACCGACCGCGAGGCCGTCGGCGAGAAGATCATCAAGCCGGCCGAGCCGAAGGTCGTGCGCGTCGGCGGCAAGCCGTCGCCGGACAGCGCCGTGTGGGACAAGCTGGTGCAGTGCGAGGCCACCGGCAACTGGGCGATGAACTCGGGCAACGGCTACTACGGCGGCCTGCAGTTCGACAAGAGGACCTGGGACGCCAACGGCGGTTCGCAGTACGCCGCCTACCCGCACCAGGCGAGCCGGGAGCAGCAGATCGCGGTCGCGACCAAGGTCCGCGACTCCCGCGGCGGCTACGGCGCCTGGCCGCACTGCTCGTCCAAGCTCAACCTGGACTGACCCCGACGCGGGCGTGCTCAACGCGTGTCCCGTTCCCTGCGCTGCGGGGAACGGGACACGCGTTTTCCGGTTCCAGGGCTGGTGCGCCGGGTCGCCATGAACGCGGGTGCGCGGCCCGGGTACTTTTTCGGTGTGGATGACCAGCGCAGACCCGAAGGGTGGACACCCGGGCAGGGGGCCGGCGAGCAGGGGATCGCGGCTTCCGGTGATCGTGCCGCCGACCCGGGGACCGCGGAAGCGCATCCGGGGGCTGCGACGGCCGGTGCCCGGTTGCTCGGGCCCGCCGACGTGCGCCGGCTCGCCGAGGAGCTGGGCATCCGGCCGACCAAGAAGCTCGGCCAGAACTTCGTGCACGACCCGAACACGGTGCGCCGCATCGTCGCTTCGGCGTCGCTGACAGCCGAGGACGTCGTCCTCGAGGTCGGACCGGGCCTCGGATCGCTGACGCTGGCCCTGCTGCCCGTCGCCGGCGCTGTGACGGCGGTGGAGATCGATCCGGTGCTGGCCGCGAGGCTGGAGCGCACCGCGAGCGAGTACTCCCCGGCGCTGGCCGGCCGGCTGCGCGTGGTGGAGGCCGACGCGATGCGCGTGCGGGCCGAGGCCCTCGGCGACCGCAGCCCCACCGCACTGGTGGCGAACCTGCCCTACAACGTCGCGGTGCCGGTGGTCCTGCACCTGCTCGCGGAGCTGCCGACCCTGCGGCACGGCCTGGTCATGGTGCAGTCGGAGGTCGCCGACCGGATGGCGGCCAGGCCGGGCAACCGGACCTACGGCGTCCCGAGCGCGAAGGCGGCGTGGTTCGCCGACGTGCGGCGCGCGGGCCCGGTGCCGCGCAACGTCTTCTGGCCGGTGCCCAATGTGGACTCCGGGCTGGTGTCGTTCACCCGCGTCGAGCCGCCGTCGGAGGTGGCGCGCGAGGAGGTTTTCCGGGTGGTCGACGCGGCCTTCGCCCAGCGGCGCAAGACCCTGCGCGCGGCGCTGTCGGGATGGGCGGGCTCGGCGGCGCGAGCGGAGGGGCTGCTGCGCGCGGCCGGCGTCGACCCGGCCGCGCGGGGCGAGCAGCTGGAGATCACCGACTTCGCCCGGATCGCGGAAGCCGCGAAAGCCGAGCCTGCGTAGCGCTCATCCGGACGCTCTGGCAGTCCAAAAGGCTCACGCGTGCCGAGTGGCTGAGCAGGGGTTGTCGCGCTCCCAGGCGATGGGAACCGGGGAGCGCGGGCGGGGTGCCGGCCGAGGTCCGCGTTCGGGTTGAGACCACTCGATCGGCGGCTTGTCGGCAGTCATCGTTCTGCTACGCAGGGTCACGCCAAACACCTTGGCGGGACTGAAAATTCCCGCTCGTCCGAGCGTGTGATGTATAGAACGATTTCGGAAAGTGACCACTATCAACTTGCGTGCGGTCCTGCCAGTGGGGTCTACTATTCGGGAAATCCATCCCGAGCGGCCGAGAGACCTGGCTCCGCGACGCCGCAGCAACCACCCGATGGGCAGGTGCTAACGCCAGGCCCGATGGAGTTGTGGTGTCCAAGACTCTGGTACGCAGCCCGCACGCACGTGCGCTCCCCGCTGGGCGGGGACGGTCCGGCCGCGGATACCCCAAGTTGCTGTTGACGCAGCGCCGCGTCATCGATCACGGGCGACGGACGACGACTGGCTGTCGTCGCGAGGCGTGACTTCGTAGTCCCTCTCCCCGACCCCCTTCCCTTCCGGCCGCCAGGCCGCGCCGCGCGCTGCGCGGGGCAGGCCCGCGGATCCGGTTTGAGCTGATGCGGAGCCGATCGTGATCACAGTCGAGAACCTCACAAAGTCCTTCCAGCACAACAAGAGCAACGTCGTCGCCCTGGACGGTGTGTCGATGGAGGTGCCGGCGGGCGCCGTGTGCGGCGTGGTCGGCCCCAGCGGCGCGGGCAAGTCCACTCTGGCCCGTTGCATCGCCCTGCTGGAGAAGCCCGACAGCGGCGCGATCCGGGTCGACGGCACCGACCTGGTCGCCCTGGACGGCAAGGCCCTGCGCGCCGCGCGCCGCCAGATCGGCGTTGTGCCGCAAGGCGACTCGCTGCTGCGGCAGCGCACCGCCGCGGGCAACGTCGCGCTTCCGCTGGAGGCGGCGGGGGTGGCCGGGCCGCAGCGCCGCAGCCGCGTCGGCGAGCTGCTGGACCTGGTCGGGCTGACCGACAAGGCGTCGGTGTACCCCGACCAGCTCTCCGGCGGGCAGCGCCAGCGCATCGCGGTCGCCCGCGCACTGGCCGCCAAGCCCTCCGTGCTGCTGGCCGACGAGCCGACCTCCGCGCTGGACCCGGGCACGACCGACTCGGTGCTGACGGTCCTGGACCGCGCCCGCTCCGAGCTGGGCGTCACCGTCCTGGTGGTCACCCACGACATGGCCGTGGTGCGCCGGATCGCCGACGACGTCGCCGTGCTGGAGCAGGGCCGCGTGGTCGAGCACGGCAAGGTGCTCGACCTGGTCGCCGAGCCCGGCAGCCGGATCGGCGAGACGCTGCTGCCCGAGACCGGCCAGGCCGACCTGCTCAGGCCGTCGAAGAACGGCCACGACGTGGTCGCAGAGGTGGTCCTGGTCGGCTTCGCCGCCGTGGGCGCCCTGCTGCCCGAGGCCTCCAGCCGGTTCGGCGTCGAGCTGTCCATCCTGGGCGGCGGCCTGACCAGGCTAGGTGAGACGCCGGTGGCCAAGTTCAAGGTCGGCCTCAGCGGTGAGCGCGCGGAGTCGGCGCTGAAGTGGATGGTCGAGCGTGATGCGCACGTGCGTCGTGCGCCGGTCTGTGTTGACGGAGCTGCTGCGTGAGTGATGCGACCCCCTGGTCGGAGGTCCTGGAACTACTGGGGGAGGCGACTGGCCAAACCCTCTACATGGTGCTGGTCTCCACCCTGCTGGCGGTGGCCGGAGGACTGCCGCTCGGAGTGCTGCTGCACCTGACATCGCCCACCGGGCTGAGCCCGAGACCCGTGCTCTACCGCGTCCTGGGCGTGGTCGTGGACGTGGTGCGCTCGGTGCCCTTCGTGGTGCTGCTGGTCGTGCTCGCCTCGTTCACCCGGCTGCTGATCGGCACCTCGATCGGCAGTACCGCGGTGATCGTCCCGCTGACGATCGGTGCCGTCCCGTTCTTCGCCCGGCTGACCCAGAACGCGATCCGCGAGGTGAGCTTCACCGTCGTGGAGGCCGCGATCACCACCGGGTCGAGCCGGCTGCGCATCGTGTGGACGGTGCTGCTCGGCGAGGCGCGGGCGGCGCTGGTCGGTGCGGTCGGCGTGACGGCGGTGGCGCTGATCGGCTACGCGGCGATGGCGGGCGCCATCGGTGGCGGCGGCCTGGGCACCACCGCCATCCAGGACGGCTACCAGGGCTACGACGACCGGATCCTGTACGGCTCCGTGGTCGTCCTCGGCGTGCTCGCCTTCGCGATGCAGCTGATCACCGACATCGCGGCGAAGGTCGTCGACCGGCGCCGTTCCGCGAACCTCTCGTGAGCGGGCGGCCTGGTCGACCACCGGGCCGCCGCCCGAGCTGAAAGTCCAGAAAGGACACCAATCGATGCGTGCCCGTCTTGCCGCCGTGGTGGCGGTGTCCGCCTTCGCGCTGGCCGCCTGCGGTGGGTCCGACGCCGCCGAGGACCCGAACGCCCCGATCTCGGTCGCGGTCAGCCCGCAGCCGCACGGGGAGATCCTGGAGTACGTCGACCGGGAGCTGGCCCCCAAGGCCGGGATCGACCTGGAGATCGAGAAGTTCGACGACTACAACCGCCCGAACGAGGCGGTCGCCAACGGCGAGATCGACGCCAACTACTTCCAGCACATCCCCTACCTCGACCAGTACAAGTCCGAGCGCGGCGGTGACCTGGTGTGGGTGGAGCCGGTACACCTGGAGCCGCTGGCGGTCTACTCCAAGCAGTTCAAGTCGGTGCAGGAGCTGCCCAACGGCGCCACCGTCACGCTGTCCAACGACCCGGCCAACCAGTTCCGCGGCCTGAAGCTGCTGGAGACCAACGGCCTGGTCAAGCTCAAGCCGGAGGCGGCCGTGGGCACCCGGCTGGACGCGGCCATCGCGGAGAACCCGAAGAACATCCAGTTCAAGGACCTCTCGCCGGACCAGCTCCCGCGCTCGGTCGACGACGCCGCGGCCGCGGTGGTCAACGGCAACTACGCGCTCAAGGCCAACCTCGAGAACCCCATCGCGGTCGAGAGCGCGCAGGACAACCCGTACGCGAACGGCCTGGTGACCAGCTCGAAGCTGGTGCAGGACCCGCGGATCAAGAAGCTGGCCGAGATCCTGCGCTCGCCCGAGGTCAAGGACTACATCAACCGCACCTACGGTGGCGTGGGCGTGACCCCCGCCTCCTGATCGCGGCACTTCGACCGCCGGCCACGGCGGTTCCCGACGCCCCGCAGGCACGTCCTGCGGGGCGTCGGCGTTTCGCTCGCGGGCAACCCGGCGCCGGACTCGCGCGGGCACGTACGCTTTAAGGGTGCTCTCCGTGGTACCCACACCCATCACCGTCCGAGTCCCGGCGAAGGTGAACCTGCACCTGTCGGTCGGCGACACCCGCGAGGACGGCTACCACGAGCTGGTCACGGTCTTCCAGGCGCTGTCGATGACCGACGAGGTCACCGTGCACATCGCCGACGAGCCCGGCATCGAGGTGCGCGGCGAGGGCGCCGACTCGGTGCCCACCGGCCCCAGCAACCTCGCGTGGAAGGCCGTGCGGGCACTTGCCGAGCGCTGCGGCCGCGACCCGGACGAACCGGGGGTGCGGGTCTCGATCAACAAGGGCATCCCGGTCGCGGGCGGCATGGCCGGTGGCAGTGCGGACGCGGCGGCGGCGCTGCTGGCGCTGAACCACCTGTGGCGGCTGGAGATGGGGCGCGACGAGCTCGCCGGGATCGCGGCGGGCATCGGCAGCGACGTCCCGTTCGCCCTCCAGGGCGGGACCGCGCTGGGCACCGGACGCGGTGAGCAGCTCATCCCGGTGCTGGCCCGGCACACCTTCCACTGGGTGATCGCGCTGGACCGGCGCGGTCTGGAGACGCCCGGGGTGTTCAGCGAGCTGGACCGCCTGCGCGAGGAGTCGCGGCCCAACCGGGTGGGTGAGGTGGAGCCGGTGCTGGAGGCGCTGGCCTCCGGCGACCCCAGGCAGCTCGCGCTGCTGCTCGGCAACGACCTTCAGGCGGCGGCGGTCTCGCTGCGGCCCGGTCTGCGCCGCACCCTGCGCGCGGGCGTGCAGGCGGGCGCCCTCGCGGGCATCGTGTCCGGCTCGGGCCCCACCTGCGCCTTCCTGTGCACCGACGCGGACGCTGCGGTGCGCGTGGCGGCGGAGCTCTCCGGCGCGGGGGTCTGCCGCACGGTCCGCGTCGCCCAGGGCCCGGTCCCCGGCGCCCGCCTGGTCACCGACGACCGAGCCGACCGCCCGACCCCGCCCCAGGTGCATGCCTGAAGTCGAAGGCCCCCGATGGGGCCTTCGATGGTGCGAAGCACCATCCGTCCGAAGGACGGATGACAGTTCTGGGAGCGCAACAACCGAGTGGCCCACGCCACGAGGAAGCCTCCAGCCAAACCGCACCCGATCGCAGCGTTCCAGCCTGCTGACGCGAGGATGAGACCCTGGATCGCAGTCCGGCCCCGCAACCTGCGGCGCTTCGCACACGACCGCCAATGGAGTAACGAACACCCGATGGTGAACCTGATCAACCTCGAATCGGTGAGCAAGAGCTACGGCGTGCGTCCGCTGCTGGACGAGGTGTCGCTGGGGGTCGGGGCCTCCGACCGCATCGGGGTCGTCGGGCTCAACGGCGGTGGCAAGACGACGCTGCTGGAGGTCCTCTCCGGCAGCGAGGAGCCCGACTCCGGCCGGGTCAGCCACTCCCGCGACCTGCGGATGGCCGTGGTCACCCAGCGCACCGAGCTGCCGGAGGGTTCCACGGTCCGCAACGCCGTGCTGGACCCGCACGGCTTCACAGCCGAGCACGAGTGGGCCGCCGACGCCAAGGTGCGGTCGGTGCTCACCGGGCTGGGCATGACGAGCCTGGGCCTGGACACCCCGGTCGCCGACTTCTCCGGTGGCGAGCGCCGCCGGGTCGCGCTGGCCGCCGCGCTGGTGCGCGAACTGGACCTGCTGGTGCTGGACGAGCCGACCAACCACCTCGACGTCGAGGGTGTGCGCTGGCTGGCCGACCACCTCCTGCAGCGGCGGTGCGCGCTGGTGATCGTCACCCACGACCGCTGGTTCCTAGACGCCGTGTGCAACCGGACCTGGGAGGTCGCGCAGGGCCGGGTGGAGCAGTACGAGGGCGGTTACGCCGACTGGGTCTTCGCCCGCGCGGAGCGGGCCCGGCTGGCGCAGCAGGCGGAGGAGAAGCGCCAGAACCTCGCCCGCAAGGAGCTCGCGTGGCTGCAGCGCGGTGCCAAGGCCCGCACGTCGAAGCCGCGCTTCCGGGTCGAGGCGGCCGAGGCGCTGATCGCCGACGTGCCGCCGCCGCGCGACACGGTGGAGCTGGTGACCTTCGCCAAGCGCCGCCTCGGCAAGACCGTGCTGGAGCTGGAGAACGTCGACCTGCGCATCGCCGACCGCGTGCTGCTGGAAGATCTGACCTGGCTGATCGGCCCAGGCGACCGGATCGGGCTGGTCGGGGTGAACGGCTCCGGCAAGACCACGCTGTTGCGTCTGCTGGCCGGTGAGCGCGATCCGGACGCGGGCAAGCGGATCGAGGGCAAGACGGTCCGGCTGGCGCACCTGACGCAGGAGCTGCACGACCTGCCGGGGGACTGGCGCGTGCTGGAGGCGATCGAGGACGTCGCCGAGCGGGTGACGCTGGGCAAGTACGAGCTGACGGCCTCGCAGCTGGGCGAGCGGTTCGGGTTCGGCAAGGGCAGGCAGTGGACGCCGGTTTCGGACCTCTCCGGCGGTGAGCGCCGCCGGCTCCAGCTCGCCCGGTTGCTCATGGCCGAGCCCAACGTCCTGGTGCTGGACGAGCCGACCAACGACCTCGACATCGACACCCTGCAGCAGCTGGAGGACCTGCTCGACACCTGGCCGGGCACGCTGATCGTGGTCTCCCACGACCGGTACCTGGTCGAGCGGGTCTGCGACAGCGTCCACGCGCTGTTCGGCGACGGGCGGCTGACACACCTGCCCGGCGGCATCGAGGAGTACCTGGAGCGCAGGCATTCGCTGCTGGCGGCGGCCGAGGAGAACGTCGGCAAGCAGGCCGGGGACGCCGCGGAGGCCGCCAGGCCCGCCGGGCTCTCCGGCGCGGAGGAGCGCGCGGCGCGCAAGGAGCTCGGCAGGCTGGAGCGGCAGCTCGACAAGCTGGGCAAGCGCGAGGCGGAGCTGCACGAGAAGCTCGCCGAGGCCGCGACCGAGCCGGACCGGCTCCAGTCGCTCAACTCCGACCTGCGCACCCTCGAGCAGGAGAAGGACGACATCGAGACGCGCTGGATGGAGCTGGCCGACCAGCTCGGCTGAACCACAGGCCCGCCGCACCGTCGCCGACCAGCGCGTCCGCGATCGCCGCGGCGGAGTCCGCAAACCGACCGCGACCCGATCGAGACTGTCCGTAGATCAACCGCCGACGTAAGCTGCGAGCGTGAGTCGGTTCGTTGACGAAGTGGTCGCGTCCGCCCGCGCCAACGCCGGAGACGGTGCTCGCGGGCTCACGACGGGTGAGCCGGACGACCCCCGGCGCCGGACGTGGGCCGAGGTGCACTCGGTCGCCCTGCGGATGGCCGGGGCGTTGCGCGACGAGGTCCGCCCGGGTGATGCGGTGGCGATCCTGGCCGCCGACCCGGGTCTGATCGCACCCGCCGTGCAGGGCGTCTGGCTCAGCGGCGGCAGCGTGACGATGCTGCACCAGCCGACTCCGCGCACCGACCTCGGGCACTGGGCCCAGGACACGCTGCGCGTGCTGCGCATGATCGGGGCGCGGCTGGTCCTGCTAGGTCCGCCCTTCGACCAGCTCTCCGGGCTGTTGAGCGAGAACTCCATCGAGCACCGCCTGCTGGCCGAGCTCGACGGCGAGCCGCTGGCCGGCCCGGTGGAGGTCGGCGAGGACGCGACCGCGCTGCTGCAGCTCACCAGCGGGTCGACCGCCGACCCGAAGGCCGTGCGGATCACCCACGGCAACCTCCACTCCAACATGCGGGGCATGGTCACCGCCGCCGAGCTCGTCCCCGAGCGCGACGTCGCGGTGTCGTGGCTGCCGCTGTTCCACGACATGGGGATGGTCGGCTGCCTGACCGTGCCGATGGCGATCGGCATGGAGGCGGTGAAGGTCACCCCCGCCGACTTCCTGGCCCGCCCGCTGCTCTGGCCGGAGCTGATCAGCCGCTACGGCGGGACGGTGACGGCCGCGCCGAACTTCGCCTACGCCGTGGTCGGCCGCCGGATGGAACGTGCCGACGAGGGCCAGTTCGACCTGTCCACGCTGCGCTTCACGCTCAACGGCGCGGAGCCGATCGACCCGGCCGCCGCCCGCGCGTTCACCGACGCGGGGGCCCGCTTCGGGCTCAGCCCCGACTGCATGGTGTGCGCGTTCGGGATGGCGGAGTCGACGCTGGCGGTGTCGTTCGCGCCGCTCGGGCGCGGCATCGAGGTCGACACGATCGACGCGGGCGCGCTGGAGGAGCAGCGCCGCGCGGTGCCGGTGGGCGCCGGGGAGCCGCGCGAGCGGCGGTTCGCCCTGCTGGGCAGGCCGCTGCCG
Organism: Saccharopolyspora erythraea; assembly: GCF_018141105.1. Lineage (NCBI taxonomy): Bacteria > Bacillati > Actinomycetota > Actinomycetes > Pseudonocardiales > Pseudonocardiaceae > Saccharopolyspora > Saccharopolyspora erythraea. The sequence continues at coordinate 912,974 of NZ_CP054839.1, forward strand.
GGGCTGGAGGTCGACGTCGTCGACGACGCGGGGAAGCAGCTCGGCGAGCGCGAGGTCGGCAGGTTGCGCATCCGCGGCGAGGCGGTGACCCCCGGCTACCTGACCGTGGACGGGCCGCTGGCGACCCAGGACGAGCAGGGCTGGCTGGACACCGGGGACGAGGGCTACCTGGTCGACGGGCAGGTGGTGATCTGCGGCCGCCGCAAGGACGTGATCATCATGGGCGGGCGCAACATCTACCCGGTGGACATCGAGCGCGCGGCCTGCGAGGTCGACGGGGTGCGCGCGGGCAACGCCGCCGCGGTCCGGCAGGAGGCCGGGACCAGGCGGGAGCGGTTCGCGGTGGTCCTGGAGTCCAGGCTCGCCGACGACGAAGCGGCGGTGAAGGCGCTGCGCAAGGAGGTCGCGGCGCGGGTCGTGGACGCCGTGGGCGTGCGGCCGTCGGCGGTGGTGGTGCTCAGGCCGGGCACCTTGCCCAAGACGCCGTCGGGCAAGCTAAGGCGGGCCGCCACCGCGGAACTGGTGCCAGCGGACTGAGTCCTGTCTTTGACTCACCTTGCGTTGGTGGGGCCCGTGGCGGAACCTCAGGCGCCCTCTGGCTCCGGGATCTCTTTCTGACGTATCGCCCATACGTTGCGAAAAGCTGTCCTCGCCGGAGAACGCCTGAGAACCCGCGGCGATGCCGGTTGCGGGCGTTGGGTCAAGCGGCTACGCCGCTTCGAAGACCAAAGGCAGACACTGAGAACGGCACCCGCGGCCTGGCGGCGGGGAACCACGCGTTCGGAGGTGACCGGCGTCAGTGGAAGCGGTTCTGCGCGGCTTCCAGCCCCTCCTTGGCGAGGGACTCGACGGCGTCGGCGCAGAGGTCGACGAAGAAGGCGAGCTCCTTGCGCTCGGCGCCGGAGAAGTCCTTGAGGACGTAGTCGGCCGGGTCCATCCGGCCCGGCGGGCGGTCGATGCCGAACCGCACCCGCAGGTAGTCCTTGGTGCCGAGGGACTTGCTGATCGAGCGCAGTCCGTTGTGGCCGTTCTCGCCACCACCGCGCTTGAGCCGCACCGTGCCGTAGGGCAGGTCGAGCTCGTCGTGGATCACGATCAGCGACTCGGGCTGGACCTTGTAGAACTTCGCCGCGCCGGCGACCGGGCCGCCGGAAAGGTTCATGAACGAACGCGGTTTCGCGAGCACCGCGCGTACGCCGCCGAGCCGTCCCTCGACGATCTCGGCGCCGCTCTTGTGCGCCTTGAACTTGCCGCCGACGCGCGCGGCGAGCTCATCGGCGACCAGGAAGCCGATGTTGTGCCGGTTGCCCTCGTAGCGGGGGCCGGGGTTGCCGAGCCCGACGATCAGCGCAATCGGTTCGGGTGTGCTCACGAGACGCCGTCTCTCCTGGGGAGGTTCGGCCGGAAGGGGCACGGCGCGCCGCTGGTGCGGCGCGCCGCCCGCCCGGCGTCAGGGGGTCAGCCCTCTTCGGACGCGGCTTCGGTGGACTCGGCCTCGCCCTCGGCGGCCTCCTCCTCAGCCAGCTCCGGGGCCATCTCGGCCTCGGAGGGGGCCTCGGTGACGTTGACGATCAGCAGGTCCTCGTCGGCCTGCAGCAGGACGCCGCGCGGCAGCACGATCTCCGAGGCGGTGATCTGGGTGCCGACCTCGGCGCCCTCGATCGAGATCTCGAACTGCTCCGGGATGTGCAGCGCCTCGGCCTCGACCGAGATCTCGGTGACCTCGTGGGTGACCAGGGTGCCCGGGCCGGCGTCGCCGCTGAGCACGACCGGCACGTTCACGGTGACCTTCTCGCCGCGCTGGACCAGCAGCAGGTCGACGTGCTCGATGTAGTTCTTGATCGGGTGGGTGGTGATGGTCTTGGTGAGCGCGAGCTCGCTGTTGGAGCCGGCCACCTCGAGGGTGAGGACCGCGTTGTGCCCGTTCTCACGGATGGCACGCGCGAACTCGACGGCGGGCAGGGACAGGTGCTTGGGGTCGGCGCCGTGGCCGTACAGGACGGCGGGGACCTTGCCGGCGCGGCGGGTGCGGCGGGCGGCACCCTTTCCGAACTCGGTGCGCGGTTCGACGGTGAGACGGACCTCGGACACGGTGTTGCACTCCTCGTGACGTCGGGCGGGACGTGGATGGGTCGCTGGCCTGCGGCGGCGGGGCGCGCTACGCGGCGTGAGACGACGCGGTGCCGGATGCGGCACCCGGTGTGCGAACGGCACCGGTGTGGCCGACCAGAAGGGTCGGCGGCCACCATGCCGCCGCGTCGATCACGCCGGGCGAACGACCCGACCTCGCCGAGGCAACCCGAACAGTCTAAGAGGCGCTTCGGGACCGCGCTGCATCGGGTTGCGTGACGCGGACGGTAACCGCGTGGGAACTTCCTGCGGCGCAGTGGTTCCGGATGCTCCCGGAGCGTCCGGGCGACGCAACGCCCTCGCGTCGCGGGACCGGCTGCGGCGGATCAGGGGTGTGCCGCGGCGGTTTCGTCGTAGCGGTCGCGGGCGTCGAGGACTTCGGTGACGTGGCGCTCGGCCCACGCCGTGACAGCGTGGATGGGCTCCAGCAGGGACCTGCCGAGGGCGGTGAGCTCGTAGTCGACCCGCGGCGGGACCTGCGCGTGGACGGTGCGGATCAGCAACCCGTCGCGCTCCATAGCGCGCAGCGTCTGGGTGAGGACCTTGGGCGCGACGCCGCCGATCGCCTTGCGCAGCGCGGTGAAGCGCAGCGGCCCGGACTCCAGGAAGAGCACGACCAGCGTGGTCCAGCGGTCGCCGATGCGGTCGAGCACGACGCGGGTCGGGCACTGGGGATCCATCACGTCGGCGACCAGCGGCGCACCGTCGGTCCCGTCATTGGTAACCACACGGTACTTATACCACTTTGAAGTCACTGGTTACCAATCGATACCGTCGCGCCGTACCAGGCAGGAGGAGGTAAGCGATGCGACTGGTGTTGTTCGGTGCGACGGGCTTCGCGGGCGGCGCGATCATGCGGGAGGCCACCGCGCGCGGCCACGAGGT